>JAJUGV010000139.1 GCA_029265795.1 Alcaligenaceae bacterium | reverse complement strand
TAAATAACTAATAATCTTGGGGGTTGAAATGTCATTGTGGCGACATTGTGGCAGGTATTGGAACGCCGTGGAACGCAGGTTTACCATGCTTTGAAACCGTGGAGCATTTTTCGCACCTACCCCGGGGCACCACAGCTGCGGTCATCCACAATGACAGGAAAGCCTTCAAAGCTTCGCCGGGTGTCGCCTGTTAGCGTGCGAGATACGGACTTAGGGTTTGCCTCTATGTTGAGGTAACCGTGGCACTAGCCTGAGATATGCGGGAAGAAACAGAAGCTTGGTGATGGTTTGTGTGAGGATGACTGTGGGCGTCAGTGATGCAAACTGCGCTGCTCAGGTTCGGCTATTCACACTGATGCAACTGCAGCCCGTCGCCGTGCCGTTCAGGCGCGCTAGACCGTGTCCTCGGCTCTCGCTTGCGGGCAACTAATCCTGAAAGAGTCGCCGTCGGTATGAATCGATCCGGGAATCGCGGGCCCGGGATCCGAGGTCTGCAAGATGGCAAAATAGAAACGGCGTGATCATTGCCGTTCCTATGTCCGGCTTTTAGAAAGCGCTCAATCGCACAGCCAGTGCTGCCAGCGTGATCAGCAATACAGGAAGCGTGAGCACGATCCCGACCTTGAAGTAATAGCCCCATGTGATCTTCACACCTTTGCGGGCTAATACATGCAGCCACAGAAGCGTCGCCAGGCTTCCGATGGGCGTGATTTTCGGGCCGAGATCGCTGCCGATGGCGTTTGCATAAATCATGGCCTCCCTGATCGGCCCTGTCGCCTGGCTGGCTTCAATGGACAGCGCGCCGATCAGTACGGTCGGCATGTTGTTCATGATGGAAGACAGTAAGGCAGTTAGCAGACCGGTTCCCAATGTGGCGACCCACATGCCTTGATTCGCCATAGCGTCGAGCCACCCCGCGATCATGTCGGTCAGCCCTGCGTTGCGCAGGCCGTACACGACCAGATACATGCCCAGCGAAAACACTACGATGGGCCAGGGTGCTTCGCGCACCACCTTGCGAATGCTGATTACGTGGCCGCGCCCCGCAACCAACAACAGGACGGCAGCACCGGAAGCGGCAAGAGCGCTGACAGGAATGCCAAAGCCTTCTAACGCAAAGAAGCTGACGAGCAGCAGAACAAGAACATACCAGCCTGCGCGAAACGTGGCGCGGTCGCGAATGGCGGTGGCTGGCGCTTTGAGCTGGCTGGCATCGTAAGTCACCGGAATGCTTTTGCGGAAGTAGACCAAAAGTACAACCAAGGTCGCCGCTACGGAGACCAGGTTGACCGGCACCATGACGGCTGCATATCGCGCAAAACTGATATCGAAGAAGTCGGCCGAAACGATATTCACCAGGTTCGATACGATGAAGGGCAGGCTGGCCGTATCCGCGATGAAACCTGCAGCCATGACAAAGGCCAGTGTTGCCGCCGGCGTGAAGCCGAGTGCGACCAGCATAGCCATCACGATGGGCGTCAGTATCAATGCCGCGCCATCATTGGCGAAGAATGCTGATACTGCTGCACCCAGCAGGACGAACAGCACGAAAAGAAGCCGGCCGTGGCCTCCACCCCAACGCGCCACGTGCAGGGCCGCCCATTCGAAGAAACCCGCTTCATCCAGCAGCAGGCTGATGATGATGATGGCAATGAAGGTTGCGGTGGCGTTCCAGACAATATTCCATACCACGGGAATATCACCGAAACTGACTGCGCCGAAGACCAGTGCGAGCACGGCGCCTAGCGTGGCGCTCCAGCCGATATTCAGACCTCTGGGTTGCCAGATAACCAGCACAATCGTGAGTAGGAAGATGAGTAATGCAACAACCACGGGGAATTCTCTCTGTTGCGGAAATGGAAAAGCGCCGTCTGGTGACGGCGGGTGGAAGTATTTTTTGCAGTGCGCGCTACACGGACGGTGTGATAGAACTGATCCGGTTGAGTGCTTTTTTTAGCTCCGTCGAATCCGTCAGCAGTTCGCCCAGAGGCAAGGCCATGAAAGCCTCGATTCGGGCTCTGAGTATGCGATAAGCCGTCTCAAAAGCTGAATCAATCTCGCTATCGGTACCGGTGGCGTGGGCAGGGTCTTCCACGCCCCAGTGGGCCCGCATAACGTTCCCGAGATATGCCGGACATTCCTCACCGGCTGCGCTCGCACACACGGTGATGACAATGTCTGGCGTCACCGGTAGATCATCCCAGGATTTGCTGCCATAGCCAGCTGTCGATATGCCCTCGCGCGCAAGAAGGGACAGTGATCGGGGATGCACTTCCCCCGTGGGACGGCTGCCAGCGCTGAGTGCTTGCCAACCGGGTGGGGCAAGATGATTAAAGGTGGCTTCGGCCAGAATCGAACGGCAGGAATTGCCGGTACACAGAAACAGGACGTTCATCGGCTGGTGCCCAGGGTATCGAGCTCACGCTTGATGGCGACACGATCGAGTGTCGCCAGCGGCAGGCTGGTGAAAATCTTGATGCGGTTGGCAATCTGCCGGAAAATCTGGTCGAAACGCTCCAGTTTTTCTTCGGCTGATCCTGTACACGCCGCAAGATCTTCAAACCCCCAGTGGGCCGTGATAGGTTGCCCCGGCCACACGGGGCACAGTTCGCCTGCGGCGCTGTCGCATAGCGTGATCACGAAATCCATTTGCGGCGCTTCAGGCTGGGCGAACTCGTCCCAGCGTTTGCTGCGCAGATTATCGATGGGGAGCTGAACCGCCTGAAGTATCTCGATTGTCAGCGGGTTCACGTGACCGCCGGGATTGCTGCCTGCGCTGTATGCGCGGAAACGATTGTTGCCTAATTGGTTGAGCAACACTTCGGCCATAATGCTGCGCGCGGAATTCCCCGTGCACAAAAACAGGGCGTTATATAGCTTGTCTGACATGGCGATTACATTTCCCTTGAACGATAGCGCCGCCGATGGCGGGATGGGCTTATGGGGTTACCGGCGATTCTGGTCGGCGGGGGAACAGACTTCCACGCTTACAGGCGAGCAGGGGTTGCCGCCGCAACAGTTTTCCGTGAGGTAAATCAAAAGCGAATTCATGGCCGCGTACTCCACCGAATAGGAGACGAAGCGGCCTTCTTGACGGGACGACAGCAAACCTGCGTGGACAAGCTCTTTGAGGTGAAACGTCAGTGAGGAGGGTGGTATCTCGAGCAATTCTGCTAGCCGCCCAGCATGTAACCCCGCAGGACCGGCTTCCACGAGATAGCGATACGCTTGCAGCCGTGTTTCATGAGCGATAGCGGCGAGTAACCGCACAATGTCTTTTGTGTCCATAATTCGAGAATAGCAGAAATATCAAAGGGATGCGACGACGACTTCCCGTGTGATCATGTGCATACCGGCAAGCGCCATGTCACCACTGCGAGAGCGTTAAGGTGGTGAGAGTACTCAGCATTCCTGTCGGCCGTAGTTCACTCAATACCATTGCCATCCCCAAGGGCACGATCAAGCGCCCCCCGCGTCGCGCGCTGTTGTTGGAAGCCGTCACAGTGGCAACGCTTGATCATGCATCATCCAAAAGATAATCCTTGAACAGACTTTATGTTTCCACGATAATGGAAATATGGAATCAAAAGAAGTTATCCGGGTATTGTCGGCGCTTGCGCAGGAGTCACGTCTGGCTGTCTACCGCCTCTTGGTGCAGGCCGGTCCAGCTGGCCTTCCCGCTGGCCGTATTGCCGAGCTCACCCATATCCCGTCTTCCTCATTGTCCTTCCACCTGAAGGAGCTCTCCCATGCTGGTCTATTGACCTCGCGTCAAGAGAGTCGTTTCGTTTTTTATAGCGCCAACTTCGCCGTGATGAACGCCATTCTGGGATACCTTGCAGAGAACTGTTGCGAAGGCATCTCGTGCGTACCATCGGAACAAGGCGAAACATGAATGATGTCGATGTTGTAATCGTAGGGGCGGGCCAATCAGCGCTCGCAACGGCGTATTTTTTGCGTCGCGCTGAGCTCTCCTTCGTGTTACTCGACGCAGAGGAAGGGCCTGGCGCGGCGTGGCGGCATGGGTGGGATTCCCTAACATTGTTTTCTCCGTCGCAGTGGAGTTCGCTTCCAGGTTGGCCCATGCCACCTGCCGTTGGCTATCCGTCGCGCGATCATGTCATCGACTATTTCGCGCGCTACGAGGCTCGCTACAACTTGCCTATCGTGCGGCCGGTGCTCGTGCAGGCGGTGCGGCGTAATGGTGACCGATTTCAGGTTGAAGCGGAGGACGGCCATGTTTGGCGTTCGCGTGGAGTGGTGAGCGCCACCGGCACTTTGCGTCATGCCTACGTGCCCGTCTATCCCGGGCAGGACAGTTTTGCAGGCGTGCAGATCCATTCGGCGCACTACCGGGATCCACAAGCCTTTGCCGAGCAGCGTGTGCTGGTCGTCGGCGGCGGTAATTCTGGCGCACAGATCATGGCGGAGCTGGCTGGTACCGCCCAAGTCACCTGGGTCACGCCTTCCGAACCAGTCTTCCTGCCCGATGATGTTGACGGACGTGTGTTGTTCGAGCGGGCCACCGAACGTTGGCAGGCCTTGCAGCAAAGCTTGCCGCCGCCGCAAGAAGCTGCGAGCTTTGGAGATATCGTGATGGTGCCCTCTGTCGCCGCTGCGCGACGACGTGGCGACCTTGAATCTGTTCGGCCTTTCTCTGCCTTTACGTCAACCGGTGTTGTATGGCCCGATGGCAGGCACTCAGAGGTTGATGCCGTCATCTGGTGCACGGGCTTTCAGCCGGCGCTTGACCATCTAAGCCCACTGGGCGTTCTGGGGGCAGATGGCCGAGTCGCGGTCGAGGGTACGCGTGCCGTGGCCGAACCAGGGTTATGGCTCGTCGGCTACGGCGACTGGACGGGCTTCGCGTCCGCCACGCTCGTTGGCGTCATGCGCACGGCACGCAGTACTGCACAAGAAATCGGGGCGACGCTGTCGCATGTTTACCAAACTCAATCAGAGGAATTATCGCAATGAGCGGTGTCGTTATCTATCACAACCCCAAATGCGGAACATCGCGCAACACGCTTGCCCTCATTCGCAATGCCGGGATCGAGCCGCAAGTGATCGAGTACATAACCACTCCACCGGAGCGGCAAGTATTGAAGTCGTTGATCGAACGTGCCGGACTGTCAGTGCGCGAGGCGCTGCGGGAGAAAGGAACGCCCTTTCAAGAGCTCGGCTTGGGCGACACGTCGCTTTCAGACGATGCGCTATTAGACGCCATGCTGGCGCATCCCATTCTTATCAACCGACCCTTCGTCGTGACGCCCACTGGCGTGCGCCTGTGCCGACCGTCTGAGCTGGTACTCGACATCCTGGAGCAGCCCCAACGTGGTCCGTTCACCAAAGAGGACGGCGAAGTGGTCATAGACGAACACGGAAATCGTGTGCGCTGAACCGCGCACGTGGAAATTTAGAATGAAGCAATTTACATCGCTAAACGACGGGTCGTTGCCCGCATTGGACGAGTCCTTGTTGGACATCCCTTCGCACGAGAGACTCGGCATCCCCATTGACGCTCAACACCCGCCGCGCATTCTGTTGCTCTATGGCTCGCTGCGCGAACGCTCGTATAGCCGGCTTCTTGTTGAAGAGGCTGCCCGCATCCTGCAGCGCCTGGGCGCCGAAACCCGGATCTTCGATCCGTACGGGTTGCCCCAGCCAGACAGCGTTCCGGCCGACCATCCCAAGGTGGCTGAACTGCGTGAGTTGTCGCTATGGTCGGAAGGGCAGGTGTGGTGCAGCCCTGAGCGACACGGTACGATCACCGGCATCTTCAAGAGCCAAATCGACTGGTTGCCTCTGGAAGTGGGTAGCGTCCGGCCTACGCAGGGGCGCACGCTTGCCGTGATGCAGGTCAGTGGTGGCTCGCAGTCATTCAACGCCGTAAATGCCTTGCGTGTGCTGGGCCGGTGGATGCGCATGGTGACAATCCCGAATCAATCATCAGTCGCCAAGGCGTTTCAGGAATTCGACGAGGCTGGCCGCATGAAACCATCGGCTTACTACGACCGAGTCGTGGACGTGATGGAAGAGCTGATTAAATTCACGTTGCTGGTGCGCGGCCGTGCGGATTACCTTGTCGATCGTTACAGTGAACGCAAGGCCGTTGAAGCCGAAGTGCTGCGGCTAGCCGAGGCCGCCATGGCTCATGAACGTGAGAACGAGTTGACGTAGTTTCAGAGAACGCAACGACATCATGCCGCTACTGTGTCTAGTGAGTTGCGGCTAGGGCGCGTTAGCACAGAGTCTTGGGCATTGATATCTCAAACGCTGTTTTATCGGGTGTAGACTCGGCTGTGATTGTTCCCCCGTGTGCTTCGATGAGTGTTTTCACAATGGCGAGGCCGAGACCGGCGCCTTCGCCGCTGCGTTGGCGCGATGCGTCGGGCCTGTAGAATCGTTCAAAGATATGGGCTAAATGCCGAGGTGGGATGACAGGCCCGGGGTTCTGTATGCAGATATGGCCTAACTCACCGGCCGACCGGGAAACTGACGACAACAGCGCGATGCGAAGGGGTATGGCGGATAGCATTAGCGCAAGGAGGGGGCGAGCAAGAGTATCCGCAGAGTCAGTAGTACCCATGTTATCGCACGAAGTTAGCGGGCGCTCGATCGGCCAGATGAACGATGAGTGATGGCTGAATGAATACAGGGCGCTAGGAGAACGAACGAGAGCGCAAGCCTTGCGCATATAACATCTTGCGGGATGAGCGGGAGTAAGCCCGATATGATCTACGTCAGCACCAGAAAGTTTATGATGGTCGGCCGGTCCATCAGCGGTATGTTAGGCGGCGCTGTCCTCTATTGATATGCTGACCCGGCTATAAAGTGTTCTTGGCTTGTGAATCACACCGGGGATCGCGGAGGCTGTTTGGTTAAAGTAAAACAGGTTCCACAGTCTGCGCTGCAAGTTGCCGATAGTATCGCGCTTCGGCCTCAGCGGGCGGAATGTCGCCGATGGATTCGAGCAGGCGTTGGTGGTTGAACCACGAGACCCATTCCAGTGTCGCCAACTCCACGGCAGCCTTGGTTTTCCAGGACGCGGGCCGATGAATCACTTCCGTTTTGTACAGGCCGTTGATCGTTTCGGCCAGCGCATTGTCATAGGCGCTTCCGGTGCTGCCGACTGATGGATTGATTCCGGCCTCGCTCAATCGGTCGGAG
>JAJUGV010000043.1 GCA_029265795.1 Alcaligenaceae bacterium | reverse complement strand
GATTCCAGAGCCTGAGCCAGAGCCTGAACCGCTTCCTGAGCCGGAACCGGAACCAGAACCAGAACCAGAACCGCTTCCCGAGCCGGAACCGTTGCCGGAGCCTGAGCCCGAACCCGAACCAGAACCGGAGGCGATCAGTGAGCCTCCGCCACCACCCGCGCCGGAACCTCCCCCTCCACCTAAGCCTGAGCCTCCGCCACCGCCGAAGCCGAAGCCGGAACCGCCGAAACCGAAGCCACAGCCGAAGCCACAGCCGAAGCCACAGCCCAAACCGGTGCCGAAGCCGCAACCTAAGCCGCAACCACCCGCTCCAAAGCCGGCAGCGACTCCCCAGCCTGCGCCTGTTGCGGCGGCACCTTCGGGGAAGGAAAGTGCGCCGGTTGCGAAGGCTCCCGCTGCGCCGGTGGATCCTGATCGACCGCGGCTGATCAGCTCGGTGGATTACATGGGTAAGCGGCCCACGCCTCAATACCCACGTGCTTCGCAACGACGTGGCGAGCAGGGCAGAGTGGTCGTTCGTGTACTGATTTCGCCCGAGGGGCGGGTGCTGGAAGCCTCCGTGCAGCGTTCATCCGGCCATGAGCGGCTGGACAATGCAGCGCTGAAGGCCGTGCGTTCTGCGCGCTTTAAGCCTTATACCGAAAACGGCCATGCTTACCGTGCTATGGCGGATATTCCTTTCGATTTTGTTCTATAGGACACACTCATGTTCGATTTCATCGATCTCGCGCTTCACACGCTGGGCCAGGTAGGCGATGCGGCCACGCAAGCGGCGACCGATGGGGCGGGTCAGGCGGCTGCCGCTGCAGTCGACGCCGGTCAGGCGGTCACGAATGCACCGGCTCTGCCTCCGCCCGCCGGCACGGAGGCCGCGCCCCCGCCGGGCTTTCTGCACTTCATTGCTCAGAGCGACATTGTCGGTAAGTCGCTCTTCGCCATCTTGATTGTGATGTCCCTCATCAGTTGGTATCTCATTTTGGTCAAGATGATTATGCGAGTTCGGCTCAAGCGCCGATCAGAGCAGTTCCTGAAAGAGTTTTGGGCTGCCAGTTCCCTGGAGCAGGTGGAGAACGAAATCGCCACACATGGTGCCAACGAGCCCTTTGCTCACCTGGCCAGTCACGCCATTCATGCGCGCAATCACCACGTGAAATACGGTGCGATGCGTCTGGAAGAAAAGGGCTCTACCGGGGCGTTCGTGACTCGCACAATACGGAAGGTCATCGACGAAGAAACCGCTAAACTGGAAAACGGCCTGACCATGCTTGCTTCCATCGGCTCCACCTCGCCTTTCGTGGGGCTGTTCGGAACGGTGTGGGGTGTGTACCACGCACTGGTGGGCATCGGCCTGTCGGATGGGGTGACCATCAACCGCATTGCGGGCCCTGTGGGCGAGGCCCTCATCATGACCGGCTTGGGCCTGGCAGTGGCGATCCCGGCAGTGTTGGCCTATAACGGTTTCGTGCGCAGCAACCGCGTGTACTTGGCCAAGCTGGATGCCTTCGCGCACGACTTGTTCACCTTCCTGACGACCGGCCAGCAGGTTAATGAACGTAATGGCAATGGAAAAGTACGCCGCATGAATCCCGTGGCGGCGGCTTCCGGAGACGAGTAATGGCTTTCGGCAGCTTCGACGAAAAACGCAGCAGTACCGCCGTGTCGGAAATCAACATGGTGCCGCTTATCGACGTGATGCTGGTACTACTGGTGATATTCATCATTACGGCGCCGCTGCTGAGCCATTCCATCAAAATTAATGTGCCGCAGGCCAGTTCAGATCCCGTCCAGCAAGACCCCAAAGTCGTGGACTTTGCTGTGGATGCCGAAGGGCGGCTGTTCTGGAACGAGCAGCCAGTTTTGCTGGAGCAACTGCCGGCACTGATGGCCGCCGAGGCCGCCCTGGACCCGCAGCCTGAAATTCGCCTGCGTGCAGATCTGGATACGCGCTACGAAGTTCTGGCTCAGATCATGAGCATGGCTCGGCGATCCGGGCTGAAACGCATTGGCTTTGTGACTCGTCCAGGGGCCGTTCCCGCTGTGGACTAATCCAGCCGGTGGTGGACTAGAATCACGGTTATGCGCATACTTGTGATCGAAGACGACTCCACCCTGGGCAATGCCTTGCGGGAATTTCTCAGCCAGCAGGGCTACGCCGTAGACTGGCTGCAAGAAGGCCATCAGGTGGTGGACACCCTTGTGAGCCAGCACTACGACCTGCTGCTGCTCGATCTCAACCTGCCCGGCAAAAGCGGCCTGGAAATTCTGCGTGAACTGCGCGCTGCCGCGCAGACACTGCCCGTGCTGATCCTCACTGCCCGCGATAGTGTAGAAGACCGCGTGGCGGGGCTAGACAGTGGGGCGGACGACTACGTATCTAAACCATTTGAGCTGGCAGAACTCGCTGCACGAGTCCGCGCGCTGGGGCGACGTCGCGCGGGTCAAGCCAATTCCGTAGTCGAAGCCGGGGCGCTGCAATTCGATACGGTGGGCCGTGAGGTCCGGGCGAACGGCGAACGTCTCAACCTCTCGGTACGCGAGCTATCGGTACTCGAAATGCTCATCATGCGTGCCGGCAAGGTCGTTACCAAGCAGCAGATCGTGAATTCGCTGTCTGCGTGGGATGCCGACTTCAGCGAGAACGCGGTCGAAGTCTACATCTATCGCCTGCGGCGCCGCCTTGAAGGCACCGGTGCCGCCATCCAGACAGTGCGCGGTTTCGGCTACCTGCTGGAAGCGGATGAAATCGCCACCAAAGCCTAGTCGCCTGCAGCGGCTAGTGCCGCCTGGATCGCTGGCGCGCCATTTGGTGATCCGGCTGATGCCGGCGGTGTTGGTGCTCATCCTGATGGATGTTGTGGTCACTTGGTATTTCACCGGCACCATAAGCCTGGAAGAATGGCTGGAGCGCGATCTCTTCTGGGCCATGTTGCTGAGCCAACTTGCCCTTCTGCTTATTTTTGTCTGGGTCCTGATTAGTGGTATTCGTTCAGGGCTCGACAGCGTCAATCGGCTTTCATTAGAACTGAGTCAGCGGTCTATCGATGACCTGCAACCGCTGGATACGGCCGACCTATCCAGTGAAATTGTGCCGCTTATTACGCATATCAACGACTTGCTCAGCAGGCTGGACGACGCCGTGCAGGCGCAACGCCGCTTCGTGGGGCACGCGGCGCATCAGCTGCGCACACCCCTGACCGGCTTACGGCTGGAGTGCGAGCTGATGCTGGCTGGAGACCTGCCGCAGGACGTTCGTGAGCGTGCTGAACGAATTAAGTCGGTCAATGATCGGATGATACGGCTGGGCCAGCAGCTACTTGTACTGGCTCGGGCGGATTCTTCCACGCGCCCACAGGACAGCTTCGTTCGCAGCGACTTGAACGAGTGGGTGCGTAGCACCGCGGCAGAGTGGGTACCCCGGACGCGTAGAGCCGGCGTCGCGCTCGAATTTACCGGTACCGACCGCCCGGTATGGGTGGACATTGACCCTTTGTTGATGGAAGAGCTGTTGGCCAATCTGATGGATAACGCGCTGCGTTATGGTGATGGCGCCGGCATGATACGCGTACAGGTAGGGGCCAACCCGCCGAGCCTTACCGTCGAAGATGATGGGCCGGGCATGGCCCCGGAAGAGGCTGAGCGTGTTTTCGAAGCGTTCTATCGGGCGCCAGGCAGTCTTGCAGGCGGCTCGGGGCTGGGGCTGGCCATTGTCCGGGAAATCGCCCGCGCGCATGGGGGCTGGTGGAATCTGCAAAGCCGGCCGGCCTTTCCGGGTACCCGCGTGACTGTGGTGCTGCCCGGCCCGCGCAAGGGTGCGCGCTTGAACCGCCTGGAAGGGTGGAAGAACAGGCCGACTGCCTGATGCCTCCGTGCAGCCCATGAAGGACCGGGGGTTAACGGGCCCAGCGTGGCACCCGTACACCCCCGATTCAGCCGGTTAAGCCTTTAGAGAACTCGGCACGCTGTCAGCGTGCAGGTACGGTGCCATAAGCGCCGGAGGGCTGTGCAGGGGCAGGCTGACCATGAGCGCCGGAGGGTTGCGCGGGCGCAGGTTGACCATACGAGCCAGGAGCCGGCTGGTTATACGAACCGGGCACAGGCTGCGCGCCGTAGCTCTGAGCCGGTGCCGGAGCAGGGGCGGGCTGTGTCGAATACGAGCCGGCGGGGGCTGCCTGATCTGCCGGGATTGTGATGGTCAGCTCGCGCAGCACACCGCCGCCGCTTACGCTGCCGTGCTCCACAGCACTAGAATCCGACATCAGGCGTTCGCAGTCTGCTCGTTGTGCCGCCGGCAGTCGGGCGCATCGGGCAGAAACATTGGCGGAAGTGTCGGCAGGTGTCGCCAGGCGATTACGGCGGGCCTCTTGTAGGGCGGCCCCGGCCTCGCGCCGGCAAGTACGTTGTGCTTCCGGGTCAGATAGCGTGGCGCATCGCTGTAGATCCGACTGATAGCGCGCCTGCAAGTCAGACGAAGATGAGGACTGTGCCTGTGCGGCTAGGGGAAGCACGCCGGCCGCGGCGATGATAACGGCGAGACGGGCGGGGCTTAATCTACCTTTCTTGGCTTTCATGGAACCTCCTGTTTGGTAGCAAGGAGCGCCAATGTCGGCGCTTCCCATCGGTTACATAGACGGTCGAAGGGTAGCCTAGCAAGAATTAGGCCTGCGGGTTCAGCGCGCTTCCGCTGTACCCGCTTTTGTAGTAGTCAACGACGAGCCTTCCAACTTCGCTTCCGGGATTTCCGTTTCCGAACCGTCGCCGGCTTCCTCGGCGCGACGCAGCTCGCGTTTGATGGCGGCGCGCATCAGCAACATTGCCGTGACGGGAGAAGTAATGATTAGAAAGAACGTTACCAGCAAGGAGTGCGCCACAAAACGGTGCTCACCATAGGACGCCGCGAGCAATATGCTCACAACGATGCAGAAGGCCGACAGCGTGTTGGTGAGTGTTGGTGCATGCATGCGGCTGTAGAAGTTGGGCAGGCGCAGCATGCCCAGCGAACCGGTGAGCGCGAAAAAGCCCGCGACAACCAGCAGGAAGGAAATTACCAGCGTCAGCCAGGACGGCATATCAGGACTCATGGTTCGATCACCTCCCCCCGCAGCAGGAATTTAGCCATGGCGACTGAGCCGACGAAACCGAAAATACAGATTAGCAGCCCGATGTCGAAGTACAGCGCAGAGCCGAAGCGCAGCCCCAGGGTCAGCAGAATCAGCATCCCGTTGATGTACATGGCATCCAGTGCCAGGATGCGGTCTGCCATGGCGGGGCCGAAAGCCAGGCGATAAACGGCCATGCCCATGGCAATTACAAAGCAGCCCAGTGCGAAGAATATGGCTATTTGAAAAATCTGGTTCATTCGAAAATCTCCCTCAGTGGGCGCTCGTAGTCGTCTTGGATCTTGTGAATCCAGTAGTCTTCGTCCCTGAGATCCAGCACGTGCAGGGTGAGCAGTGCCTCTTCTTCTGCGAATTCCGCCCATACGGTACCCGGCGTGTAGGTGACGATGCAGGACAGCACTGCGAGCCCGTGCGGATCTTTCAGTTTGATGGGGATCTTGAGGAAACCCGGGGCGATGTCCCGGGGGCCCAGCCAGATGATGCGAGCCACTTCCAGGTTGGAGTTGAAGACGTCCACCGCGACACGCCACAACAGCTTGAGCGCCACCAGCGGCTTGCGGGGGCGGGCGCGCACGGGCCGTAGCGCTTGCGAGGCCCAGCCGAAGAACAGTGCCAGCACACCACCCAGCGCGATATTACCGGGCGACAGACTGTCGTTCAGCAGCAACCACAGGCCAAGCAGCATGGTGGGCAGGTAAAGCCAACTCAGTAGGCGTTTCATGGCAGAACCTCCGACGGTGCGACGTGGCGGCCCGGGTTCTGCGTGAGCACAGCGTTGATATAGGCACTCGGCGTACCCAGATTGCGGGCGGTCTCTTCCAGGTATTGCATGGTGGGGCCCGCCCAGATCGACATGGCGATACATACGCCGATCAATAGCGTGACTGGACCGGCTTCGCTCAGACGCAGGCGTGGAACGATACTGTCTTCGACACTCCAGAACAGGCGGATGCCCGTGCGTCCCAGCGCGATAATGCAGGCCAACCCGGAGAGCAGGACAAAACCGATCAGCAGCCAGGTGCCGACGCCATGCGGCCCTGCAGAAGTCTGCAACGCCGCCGACAGCAAGGAGAACTTCGCCACAAAGCCGGACATAGGCGGCAGGCCCGCAATGAGCAGGGCGCAGGCCACGAAAGATAGCCCGAGAAATGCCATGGCTGCCGGAATGGCGACACCGACCACATCGTCGCTTCTGTCGGGGGATTCCGGATCTTCGAGGTCGAAGGCTTCCAGGCTGACCGCAAGTAAGTCGGCACCAAAAGACTGGGTGCGTTCTACCATTTCAAGCAGGAGGAAAAAGGCGCCCAGGGCCAGTACCGAGGTGACCAAATAGAAAAGGGCGGGCCCTGTGAGGGTGACGCCCGGCATGCCCAAGGCGGCGAACAGGGTGCCCGATGACATGATGGCGCAGTAGGCTGCCTGGCGTTCCGGTTGCGGCGCGGCAATGAGACCGACGATGCCAAAGGCGAGCGTGGCAATGCCGACGGGAAACATCCACTCCCCGCCAAAGGCGGCAGGCGCGCCGGTTGGGAGCAAGAGCGAGCCGATGCGCAGCAGAGCATAGACCCCGACTTTCGTCATGATCATGAATACGGCTGCCACCGGTGCGCTGGCATTGGCATAGGTTGCAGGCAGCCAAAAGTTCAGAGGCCAGGCGGCAGCCTTGATTAGGAAAGCGATGCCCAGGATGGCGGCTCCCGCTTCAAATAGGCGGCGGTCCGGCCCGCCCAGCTCACCGGCTCGCGCGGCTAGGTCGGCCATGTTGAGTGAGCCCGTGACGCCGTAAATCATGGCCATGGCGATCAGCAACAGGAAGGACGCCAAAAGGTTGACGGCGATGTAGTGCATACCCGCCGTCACCCGTACGCGCCCGGAGCCATGCAGCGCAAGCCCATACGAGGCGGCCAACAACACTTCGAAGAATACGAAGAGATTGAAGAGGTCGCCGGTAAGGAAAGCGCCGTTCAGCCCCATGAGCAAGAACTGAAAGAGCGGGTGGAAGTGCACCCCGGCCCGATCCCAGCGCGCGGTGGAATATGTCCAGGCGGCCAGACCGAGTAGGGCGGTCAGCACGAGCATGACGGCAGCCAGGCGATCCACCACCGCTACGATGCCAAAGGGTGCGGGCCAGTCACCTAATAAATAGACCCCAACACCGTCCGGCCAATTACTGGGCAAGTAGCCCGCGGCCAACGCTGCCAGGGTAACGGCGGTGAGCAACTGGCCAATAATGGAGACCAGGCCCAGGGCCAGGCGACCCCGGCGGTGTCCATCGCGCACTAATAGCATGAGTGCGCCGGCGATCAGCGGAATGACAACCGGCAGAATGGGAAGATGCTGCATCCAGCCTGTCACTTGCGTGCCTCCTTGCCGTCAACGTGATCGGTACCGTTGAAGCCGCGGGAGGCAAGCAGCACGACCAAAAACAGTGCCGTGGTGGCAAAGCCGATAACAATGGCCGTGAGTACAAGCGCTTGGGGGAGCGGGTCGGCGTAATGTGAAGCATCGCCGACCCAATCCAGGTCGATGACCGGAGGTATGCCCAGCGTGATACGGCCCATCGAAAAGATGAAGAGGTTCACCGCATATGACAGCAGGGACAGCCCCATGATGACCTGGAAGGTGCGTGGACGCAGCAGCAGCCACACGCCCGAGCCGGCCAGTACGCCGATGGCAAGAGAAAGTATTAATTCCATGTCAGTGTTGCTCCTGGGCGGTGTGGACGCCTTCGGGCGTCGCCTGTGCCAGCGGCTTGCGGTAGAGCCGCAGCGACTGGTGGGCGAGGGCGATGAGCATCAGTACCGTTGCGCCGATCACCAGCATGTAGACGCCGATGTCGAACAGCAGAACGGTCGACAAATGCACGGCTCCGACCAGCGGGATATGTAAGTCCACAGCAATCGAAGAAAGGAAGGGCTTGGCCGCCCACCACACGCCCATGGCCGCGGCGCCGGCCGCCAACAGGCCAAAGGCAATCCAGTATTGCGGATGCAGACGCTGGCGAGTTTCGACCCACACGACGCCGCTTACCATGTACTGGATGATGATGGCCGTGGCCATAATCAGCCCGCCCACAAACCCTCCACCGGGCAGGTTATGGCCCCGTATGAGGAAGTAGACCGACACCATGGCAGCCAGCGGAAGCAGCAAGCGCACGAGCACGGCAGGCACCTTCATGACCCCTTGCGGCAGCAACGCCTTGGGGTCGGGATCGCTGAAGCGATCCAGTAGCTTGCCTTCATAGGCAATGAACTGACGTGCATGCGGCAGCTCGAGCGTCTCTGGTGGTGGACGGAAGCGGCGCAGCAACGCGTAGACCGACAGCGCCACAATGCCCAGAACGGTGATTTCGCCCAGGGTATCGAAGGCGCGGAAGTCCACCAGAATAACGTTCACAACGTTTGCTCCACCGCCCAGCGGCACCGACTTCTCGACAAAGAAAGACGACACGCCTTGGGGATGGGGCCGGGTCATGATGGCATAGGCGATGACCGTGAAGCCGCTGCCGGCCATGATGGCAACGACCAGGTCGCGGGAACGGCGTACCCATGCAACGACCGTATTGCGAAACGGCGCTTCGCCGTCGCCTTCGCCGGCGACCCGCCTAGGCAGCCAACGCAAACCTAGGAGTATGAGCACCAGGGTGACGACTTCGACGGTAAGTTGGGTCAGAGCCAGGTCGGGCGCGGATAGCCACGCGAAAGTGATGACGGTACACAGGCCTGCACCGCCCGACAGCATTAACGCTGCAGGTCGGTGGAACTTGGCACTGATGGCAACCCCTAACGCGCACGCCGCCCCGGCGACCCACAGACCAGCGAATAGGGGGTCCAGGCCGGTGCGTACTTCACGCTGCATCCAGGGCCCTTCGAGCAGGGGGAGCATGGCGACGACAAAAGTCAGCACCACAATCAGGAACAGCTGAGGCTGCAGCCTCGGCGAGCGGGTCCAGTCTAGGATGAACGCGCTGGCGACATCGATGGCTTCGAGCAGGTTCTCAAAGCTGCGGCGGCCATCGAAGCGGTAAATAAAGGGCGCTTCGCCCGGGCGCGAGCGCTGGCGGCGCACCAGCAGCATCTGCAGAATAATTCCACCAGCCAGGGCGACGAAGCTCATTACCAAGGGTAGGTTGAAGCCATGCCACACCGCCAGGCTGTAATGTGGTGTCTCGGCGCCCAGCAAAGATTCGACTGCAGTGTGCAGGAAGGGGCCGGGCAACAGGCCGGGTAGCATGCCGACCACCAGGCAGCCGACCACCAGAATTGCACTGGGGATCAGCATCATGAGGGGAGGCTCATGCGGTGTACGAGGTAAATCGGTGGCTTCCGGGCCAAAAAAGACTTCGCCGATAAAGCGCAGCGAGTAAGCCACGCTGAACGCACTGGCGACGACGGCCAACAGCGGCAGACCGTAGCGGGTGATGTCGTGGCCGGTAAAGTAGACCGTTTCGGCGAAGAACATCTCTTTCGAGATGAAACCGTTCAACAATGGAACGCCCGCCATAGCGGCTGCCGCCACCACCGCGAGCGTGGCCGTGATCGGCATGCTGCGATACAGGCCGGATAGACGCCCCAGGTCGCGGGTGCCGGTTTCGTGGTCGACGATTCCCGCTGCCATGAACAGCGACGCCTTGAACGTGGCGTGATTAATGATGTGAAAGACGGCCGCGACAAGAGCAAGTCGGCTTTCCATCCCCAATAGCAAGGTGATGAGCCCGAGATGGCTGATGGTCGAATAGGCCAGCACGCCCTTCATGTCGGTCTGGAAGGTGGCCGCATAGGCGCCCAGCAGCAGACTGATGGCGCCGGCACCCCCGATAATCCACGTCCATTCAGGCGTACCGGCCATGACCGGCCACATGCGGGCCAGCAGGAACACGCCCGCCTTCACCATGGTGGCTGAATGCAGATAGGCTGAAACGGGAGTGGGTGCAGCCATGGCATGCGGCAACCACACGTGAAAAGGGAATTGCGCGCTCTTGGTGAGAGCCCCCAGGGCGACCAGAACAAGAATCGTGGTGTACCAGGGGTGGTTGCGAATTACATCTCCGGCCTCGAGCACGACATCGAGTTCGTAGCTGCCCACCACATGGCCTAGCATCAGCACACCCCCCAGCAGGCAGAGCCCGCCGGCGCCGGTGATAGTAAGTGACATACGGGCGCCGCGGCGTGCGTCCAGGCGGTGATGCCAGTAGGCAATCAGCATGAAGGACGAAAGGCTGGTGAGCTCCCAGAAGATCACCAGTTGAATGAGGTTGCCCGACAGCACCACACCCAGCATCGAGCCCATGAAGGCAAGAAAGAAAGAGAAATAGCGCGGTACCGGATCTTCCGGCGACATGTAATAACGCGCGTACAGTGCGATGAGGGCACCCATAACGGTGATGATCATCGCGAACAACCACGCGAAACCGTCCATGCGCAAACTGAGGTTCACCCCATGTTCGGGCAGCCAGGGCAGGGTGATGCGTGCAACTTCACCGTCGAATATGGCGGGAAAGTGCGAAAAGGTTAGACCGGCGCACACCAGCGCCAGAATGCCTGCCAGCCAAGCTTCTATGTTCCGTGCGTTCGAGGGCAGAAAAGCAGCAACGATGCTGCCGACGAAGGGCAAGGCAAGAATAAGAACTAGCGACATCGAGTAGGTAGATTAGGCAGGCGGATTAGGGAAACTACAGACTTGGGAACTCTTAATAATACGATATGTTGCCCGCACGTTTGAGGAAATTAGCGTTTTTTTTCAGAAATTCATTGGTGTAGCAGACGTCGGGCGCAAACATAAAGCCCATTTTTGCTTGAAGACCCGTCTTGCCCATATTTGAGCTGCATCAAAGAAACAGACCAGCGGTACACTGGACAATATATGCTTATCGCAGGCCGTGCGCCGGTCCGGGCGTGCGCTTGGGTCGAACGCCTGTCCCTTCCCGGAGTACGCTATGGTCGATGCGACCGACACGCAGAATTCAGTCAGCTTTCCCGATATTGAAATTTCCGAAGAATTGGTGCGGCGTTTCGATGTAAGCGGCCCCCGCTACACGTCTTACCCAACCGCAGACCGCTTCGATTACACCTTCAAGGAAGAACGTTTCCTGCCGTATCTGCAGCAGCGCGCTCAGGAAACTAACAATCCGCCCTTGTCGCTGTACTTTCACCTGCCGTTTTGTCGGTCCTTGTGCTACTTCTGCGCGTGTAACAAGATCATCACGCAAGATTACAGTCGTTCCGCGCAGTACGTGGACTACATCTGCAAGGAGATGGATCTTCTTGCGCCCCATCTGGGTAAAGACCGCCGCAGTGTGCAGCTGCACTTGGGTGGAGGAACCCCCACCTTCATGAGCCAGGGCGAGCTGGCTCAGCTAATGGACACGACACGGCGGCATTTCGAATTCACACCCGATGCCGAGCTCGGCGTAGAAATCGACCCGCGCACAGTAAACGAAGACACGCTTTCCTTCCTGGCCGGGCTGGGGTTCAACCGTTGCAGTTTTGGGGTGCAGGACTTCGACCCGGCAGTCCAGGCGGCAGTAAACCGTATACAGCCGCTCGAAATGGTAGAGCGCGCGGTTCAGGCCGGCCGCGATACGGGCTACGAATCGGTAAACGCTGATCTGATCTACGGCTTGCCCAAGCAGACGTTGGAAAGCTTCTCGCGCACCATTGACGAGATTATCCGCATCTCGCCCGATCGCATTGCTCTCTATAACTACGCTCACTTGCCATCGCGTTTTAAAGCGCAGCGCATGGTGAAACCGGAAGACCTGCCTTCCGCGGAAACACGCCTGCAGATCTTTCTGCTTTCAACCCGTCGGCTACTGGAAGCCGGCTACGTTTATATCGGGCTGGACCACTTCGCCAAGCCGAATGACGAACTTAACCTCGCGCGTATCGACAAATCCCTGCATCGGAATTTCCAGGGCTATACCACGCGCGCCGAATGCGATCTCATTGGTTTCGGTGTGTCGGCCATCGGCAAAGTCGGTCGCTCTTACAACGGCAATGTGCGCACGGTGAACGCGTATTACGAAGCCCTTGACGAAGGGCGCTTGCCCGTGGAACGCGGTTACGATCTCAGCACCGACGATGTGCTGCGTCGGGAGGTCATCATGATCCTCATGTGCAGCATGCCCCTGCGCTTCGCGGAAGTCGGCGAAAAATACGGTATTGATTTCGAAAGCTATTTTGCCGCCGAACTTGAGCGCTTGCGCCCCTATGAGGAAGTCGGCCTGATGCAAAACCGCGACGGCGTCATTACGGTGACGCCCAAGGGCAGGCTTTTTGTCAGGGCGCTGGGCATGGTGTTCGACAAATACTTGAATCAGCCCACGGTCTCGACTTATTCGCGCCTGATCTGATCCAGCTCATCCGGCATGAGGGTGCGCATGCGGTAAAGGTAGACGGTGACGGCCACGCCCGTCACCAACAGTAATACTCGGACCCAGGGCAGGGGAATGATCCACATGGATACGGTCAGGGATGTCCACATCAGCGCCAGAGCGGTGATCTTTGCGCGTAGCGGGATACCGCGGCCCTGCTGGTAACTGCGTAGATACGGTCCGAGGTGGCGCTGGTTCATCAGCCATTGATGCATGCGTGCCGACCCACGCATGTAGCAGGCGGATGCCAGCAACAGGAAAGGTGTTGTGGGCAGCAGCGGCAGGAAGAGGCCCACTATGCCAAGCAGCAAGGCCACCGTGCCCGCAATGTTGTAGAGCGTTTTTTTCACGCGGTTGAATCGTGCTGGTTGCAGGCCAATACGGAGGATTCTAACAATATGTCAAGCGACAAGGACAAGATCCAGAACCTGCTGAAGCGGGTGCCGTTGTTCGATGAACTTGATGAGCTGGAACTGCAGAAAGTGGCGGCGGGGACCTCCGAGCAGCGGGTGAGGCGGGGACAGGCCGTTTTCCATCGCGGCGAGCCTTGTAACGGCTTCCATATCATGGTTTATGGTCAGATCAAGCTGGTGGCGGTGTCGCCGGCGGGAGCCGAGAAAGTCGTGCGGCTTTTGGGCCCGGGCGAAAGCTTCGGTGAAGCGCTGATGTTCTTGGGCAAGCCCTATATTCTGTCGGCAATCGCATTGGCCGACAGCATGTTGCTTACCGTCGATAAAAGTGTGCTGTTTCAAGAGCTTGAAAGTCAGCCGCTACTAGCGCGCAAGATGATTGCCGGCCTCAGCAAGCGGCTTCATGCCTTTGTCTCCGACGTGAAATCCTATTCTTTGCATTCCGGCACGCAGCGGGTCATTGGGTACTTGCTGCAGGCTAGCGAGGCGGCCGGTGACCCGGAACTGCGCCTTTCAGTCAGCAAGAACGTGATCGCGTCGCGGCTCAACCTCACCCCAGAACACTTTTCGCGGATTCTTCATGACTTGAGCTCGCGGAACCTGATCCGTGTCGAAGGCCGCCACATCACCATTTTGGATGAAGACGGTTTTCGCGAGCACATGGGCTGAACGGATAAGGGTAAACATTGGCAAATGCTGGTTGCGCCGCCGACTGAATCGCTCATAATTATGAATTATGAGCGTCGGCGATAGGGCGCCGCGCCGCGTACGGACACCCGTCATCGGAGGCCCCGTGGCAAGCCGCATTGTCCAGCAAGTGCTGTATCTCGAAGTCGCAGACCGGTTGCGCGCCATGATCCAGGCCAACGAATTGCAGGCCGGCGCCTGGGTCGACGAAATCAGCCTGACTCAACAATTGGGCGTATCGCGTACGCCGCTACGTGAAGCGCTTAAAGTGCTGGTCGCGGAAGGGCTGCTGCGGCTGGAACCGCGTCGTGGCTGCTTCGTAAATGAACTGTCCGCCCGCGATCTGGACGACATCTTCCCCTTGATGGCCATGTTGGAAGGGCGTTGCGCCTACGAAGCGGCGAAGAAAGTCACGGACGACGATCTGCGCAGGCTCGATCCCCTACATCGCGAGCTTGAGCAGCACGCACTGGCAGGGGATATCGATCGATATTACGCGGCCAATGCCGTGATTCACGAGGCCATTCAAGAGCTGGCAGATAACCGCTGGTTGTCCGATATGGTCGATAACCTGCGCAAGATCCTCAGCCTTTCTCGGCACAAAAGCCTTGCATATCCGGGCCGCCTGCAGGAATCCTGTGCAGAGCACCTGGCTATCTTCGCTGCTCTCAAGGCGCGTGATCCGGAAGGCGCCGAGGCGCTCACCCGCAAGCATCTGCTGCGCCAGCTCGACGCGCTGCACGCGCTGACCGCGCAAGATGCTGCGTTACCCGAACCAGGGCAAACCGCCTCATTACCAGATACAGGAGCCTGATATGCCCGCTATTGATACGGATACACAATCGCGCGAACAAGATCCCGCTGCAGGGGGCCCAGGCCTGATGGCGCGGCTGAGTCGGTGGCTGGAAAGAGATCCGCTCCCTGAGCCGGACGACGTTCAGGCGCTTTACACGGCGCGCCTGACGGATGTCGCCGCTAACCGCTTAGCCAAGCAGTGGAGTGAGCGTTACCTGGCTTCCGAAAGTAAGGACCGGCGCGCCATGCTCTCCACGCTCGTGCAGGCCGGCAACGATCTTGATCCCAGAGACGATCAAGGCTTGCGCATGTTCCGCCGCCTATATGCGCAGGCTGAAAGCCTGAATTTATTGGTGGAGTTGCGGGCGGATATGTTGCGCTGGCGTAAGCAGATCGCAGGGCTGGCGGTGCTGGAGCGCGAGCTTGAAGACCTGCTTACCGCCTGGTTCGATGTCGGTATGCTGGAACTGCGCCCCATCACATGGGATTCGCCCGCCTCGCTACTGGAAAAACTCATTCAGTACGAAGCCGTTCACGAAATCCGTTCCTGGGAAGAGCTCAAGCACCGGGTGGCAGGGCACAGGCGCTGCTACGCCTTCTTTCATCCGCGCATGAAAGACGAGCCACTTATCTTTGTGGAAGTGGCATTTGCAGCGCAAATGGCCGGCAATGTACAGGTTCTGCTGGATCCGCAAGTACCCGCCGACGATATCAGCAAGGCGCGCTGGGCCATCTTCTATTCCATTTCAAATACCCAGCCGGGGCTGCGCGGTATCAGCTTCGGTAATTTCTTGCTCAAACGGGTGATCGATGAACTCCTGCGTGAACTGCCCCGCCTGAAAGGGTTCGCTACGTTGTCGCCCATACCGGGTTTTACCGACTGGCTGAGTAAGCTGGATGGTGCCACCCTGCAGCCCATGCTAACTGACAAGGCTGATAAGCAGCAGGTTCAGGATGACCCTGAAGCGGGCCGGAAATGGGTGGAGAAATTGTGTGCCGCAGCAGCGGGCGGGGGGGGCGATGCCATCGAGCGAGCAGGTCTGCGGCTGGCGGTTCATTACCTCAAGACAATGAAAAACGGCCAGCCCATTGACCCCGTTGCGCGTTTTCATCTGGGAAATGGGGCACGTATCGAACGCCTGAACTGGGCGGCGGACTGTTCCGCCAAAGGCATGGCGCAGTCTTGCGGGATGATGGTGAATTACCTTTACGAGCTCGACCAACTTGACGATAACCTGGCCCAGTTAGCGGCCGGCAAGCCCAAGTTGGGCATGAACTTGAGGTGGCGATGACGCAATCGAATTCGCCGGCATGCGGCCGGCTTTCACAGGAGACTGATTTGGAAGGCAATGCCAATTTGTATGCGGTGCTGGCAGAAGGGTTTCCGGCTGATCGCCGGCAGGTGGCCATCGAAACCCCTGAGCGCAACTATAGCTGGCAGGATATCGATGCTCTAAGCGGCAAACTGGCTTCGTTACTGCAAGGCTTGAGTCTTCCCGCCGGCTCGAGGGTGGCGGTGCAGGTGCAGAAGTCACCAATGGCGCTGATGCTTTATTTAGCGACCCTACGGGCTGGGCTGGTGTATTTGCCGCTAAACACTGCATACAAGGCTGCGGAAGTCGAATATTTTCTTACTGATGCTGAACCCGCCGTCATCGTCTGCGACAGCCAGAACCTGAGCTGGGTTAGCGAGCTGGCAACCAAGACGGGCACGCCTCATGTCTACACACTGGATGCCAACGGCACGGGTAGCCTGGCAGATGCAATGGCCGCAGCGGATCCGGTTTTTGAAACCGTGAGCAGCCGGCCGGACGACTTGGCGGCGATTCTTTATACCTCCGGCACCACCGGCCGCAGTAAGGGGGCCATGCTGAGCCACGAGAATCTGGCCTCCAATGCCCAAGTGCTGAACGACTATTGGGGCTGGAGCAGCAATGACGTCTTGCTGCACATGTTGCCTATCTTCCACGTTCACGGCCTGTTCGTGGCGTCTCATGGCGCCTTGCTTGCCGGGGCCAAGATGATCTGGCTGCCCAAGCTGGACGTCGAGCAGGCACTGGAGCACCTGCCACGCAGTACGGTGATGATGGGGGTGCCTACTTATTATGTGCGCTTGTTGGCTGATCCGCGCTTTGGCCGCGAAACCTGCCGCAACATGCGCCTGTTCATTTCGGGTTCCGCGCCTTTGCTCAGTGAAACGTTCAATGAATTTAAGGAACGTACCGGCCATACCATACTTGAGCGTTATGGCATGAGTGAGACCATCATGCTGACTTCCAACCCCTGTGACCCGGCGATGGGAGAACGTCTGGCAGGCACAGTAGGAAGGCCGCTGCCGGGGGTGTCGGTGCGGGTGGTTGATGACGAGGGTAAGGGCGTGCCGACAGGCACTATCGGTAACGTGCAGGTGCGCGGTCCGAACGTGTTCTCCGGCTACTGGCGCATGCCCGAAAAAACGCGCGAAGAATTTACCGCGGATGGCTGGTTCCGCACCGGCGATCTTGGGCATTTCGGTGGTGATGGGGTGCCTGATGATTATCTGACCATCGTCGGGCGTAGCAAGGACTTGATTATCTCAGGTGGATACAACGTATATCCCAAAGAGATTGAGGAGGTCATCGATGCCATGCCGGGGGTGAACGAATCAGCCGTGATCGGTGTGCCGGACCCTGATTTCGGCGAAGCAGTCGTTGCCGTGGTGGTGCCCCGAGAGGGCGCCGATCTGGATGCCGATGCCATGATCGCCAGTCTGAAAGAAAGCCTGGCCAATTTCAAGGTTCCTAAGCGTATTCACTTTGTGCCCGAGCTCATACGCAACACGATGGGGAAGGTTCAGAAGAACGCATTGCGCGAACAATATAAGTAGCACCTTTCATGCAGTACCCCTGCCGAAGAAAGCAGGGTCAGAAGTACAAACGTAACTCATCATAAAAACCAAAGGAGAATCACTGTATGAGGAAGCGCTTTGTTTACACGGTAGCCGCAGCCCTATCCGCCTTGGCGGTTACCGGTACGGCGCAGGCCGCATGGCCGGAGCGGGCAATCACCATCGTCGTTCCCTTTCCTGCCGGGGGTGGAACGGACACCTTTGCCCGTCCGCTGGCCCAGCAGTTGGGTCAGCAGCTGGGCCAAAGTGTGGTGGTGGACAACAAAGGAGGGGCAGGCGGTACGTTGGGGGCCGGCGTCGCTGCACGAGCGGCAGCAGATGGCTACACCTTCTTCATGGGGGGCGCCCACCATGCAGTGGCGCCTTCCATCTACAAGAAGCTGAGCTACGATATTCAGAAAGACTTCACTCCCGTTGCTTTACTGGCGCAACCGCCGCAGATCATCGTGGTGAATCCAAAGAATCTGCCGGTCAATAGCCTTAAAGAGCTGCTGGACCGGGCAAAGGCCGACCCCGGCGCCATCAACTTTGGTTCGGCGGGCGTCGGCAGTACACACCACCTGGCGGGTGAGCTGTTTTCGCTGAAAACCGGTATTGAACTAACCCATGTGCCATACCAGGGTGCCGGGCCTATGCTCAGCGGCCTGATTTCGGGCCAGGTCGATATGGCATTCGATGGCCTGGGGTCTTCCGCGTCGCATATACGGGCCGGCACAATTCGACCGATAGCGGTGGCGTCAGCCCAGCGTTCGCCTTCCTTCCCCGATGTGCCCACCGTCGCAGAAGCGGGTGTGCCCGACTACGAGGTTTCGACCTGGTATGCAATGTGGGCGCCCGCCGGTACACCGGCCGATATCGTCGAACGTATGGCAGAAGAAATCACCAAAGCGCTGAATACGCCCAAACTCAAAGAGTTGTGGGCCAGCAACGGCAGTGAGATCCCGAATATGACGGGCGCGAAATTCGGCGCGTTTGTCGATGCCGAGATTAAGCGCTGGGGCGATGTGGTCAAGGAGGCAGGGGTGGACCCGCAATAAGCGTACGTTGCAGGCAAACTCGCCCCTTAAGACCCGTTTTATTGGGCCCCGGGGCGGGTTGCCGCCGTCGCCTGCGGCAGTTGTGCCAGTGTGCGGGCAATTCGTTGGCAAGTGTTGAGGTAAAGCCGCAGGGCGCGGGCGATGTTTATGCTTAGCAGGGCGGCGGAAACCGCCAATGCCAGCGCGGCGGGTAATAGCAAAATTGGAACCATGCAGGCGGCCGCGAACAATACCACTGCGCAGGCGTGTGCCACGAACTGACGCAGCGCGTCACGTTCACTAATGAATTGTCTGACCTTCGGGATGAAGGGCAACGCCATAGGCGCACGCCGCTGGGCGTTATGCCAAAGCAGGAAGGGGATGATCTTGTACAGCATGCCGTTGACTGCCGACACGGCAAAGCCAGCAATCAGTAATGTTCCGAGCAGCATTTCCATCGTACTGGGGGCCAGGGTGGGCAGCCACACTCGCGTGGCCCCCAAAAGGCTTGCAAGCAGCAATGACACCATGCCGGCATGCCAAAACCAGGTGGTTGGTTCGGGCGCCGGTCGCTTGCGAGTCCAAAGCAGGTAGCCGGTCGTGACGGCATAGATAAGGTAAGCCAGCGCCAGCCCCGATGCTGCCGCCAATTGCGGCAGGGTCGCATCGAGGGAGGGGGACGCTTGCCAGGCGCCGGAGAGCGTCAGCACAGCGAGCAATAGGAAAACCAGCGGTGCGAGCGTGTCCGTCATTAGCCGAGGATAAATCTCGGTGGCCTGAAAGATGGGAATGACCTGATATGAGATGCCTGCCACGAGCAGGCCAACCCAGCCGGCCAAGCCCCACGTGACATGCAGGTCGGGCAGGCCATGTAGCCAGGCGCCCGCCTGGGTGGCGCCGACACTCCACAGCCCGCCGCGCAAACCCGCCATGAAGAGACCTAGGCCGACAGTAATGGCGAGGGCGAGCAGTGCGAGGCGAACGGCCACCAGTATTTCACCGGAACCCGGCGAGCGCTGGTGCCGGTCGCGGATCAGCCCCCCGGTGACTGCACATATAAAAAAGGTGAACGCCGCTGCGAGCAGAATCACTGCCACAACGTGCAGCGTGGGATTAACCGTGATGAATCCTGTGGCCAGCGCAAGGGTACCCAAAGTTAGACAGGCGTGTACGACAGGGGAAGTGATGCGTGGCTGCAACACGTGTATATGCGTTGCGACGGGAAGGATCTGCATCATCGCACCAAGCATTGCGCTGGCGAGGACGCCTAGTGTAAGGAAATGGGCAACTGCCAGCACGGCGGGATTCCAGCGGGTATAGGCGGTATCGCTAAGGCCCAGCCAGGCCAACACGACGGCTGACAGCATGAGAAAGGCGGGTACGTTTAGAAAAAAACGGAACGCCACAGACAGCGCAGGAGAGCGATCAAAAGCTAGAGCTCGTTGCATAAAATCAAGTATAGTTGACCGCGTCTGTAGGACAATCTTGTCGTTTGCCGGATGAAATCGTCTTGATCTTCATTAAGGTGTGCCGGCGTTCGCAGGCGCATAGTTTGACGATCTAAACCGGCGCCGGACCAAGGCAATTGTGAGACAGGCGCTTGCGGCGCGGGGGCTTTTATGGCTCCCCTGTCATCACAATGCATGAATTTTAAGGATTTCTACCGTGTTGCAGACTGCAATGGAGCGGCTCAAAGTCAAAGGCAAATCCCTGTTGCCCATCGTTCAGGGTGGCATGGGCGTTGGCATTTCAGCCCATCGCCTGGCGGGAACCGTCGCTTCGCTGGGCGCCTTTGGCACCATATCCAGCGTAGACCTTCGTCGCCATCACCCCGATCTCATGGAAAAAACGGGTCGCTCGCGCGATAAAGAACTGATCAACAAGGTCAACCTTATTGCTCTCGATCGCGAGATTCAGGCGGCGCGTAAGCTTTCGAATGGTAACGGCGCAATCGGGGTGAACGTCATGAAAGCGGTTGAGCAATACCCCGAGTACATTCGCCAGTCCTGCGAAAGCGGGGTTGACGCAGTGGTGGTCGGGGCAGGCTTGCCGCTGGATTTACCGGATCTCACTGCAGACTTCCCCAAGACAGCCATCATTCCCATTCTTTCCGATGTCCGCGGCATTGCCGTCATCTTGAAAAAATGGATGCGCAAAAATCGCCTGCCGGATGCCATCGTTATAGAGAACCCGCGCTATGCGGGTGGCCACCTGGGTACGCCGACTGCCGATCGCGTTAACGATCCTATTTATGCGTTCCCAACCGTTCTTGAAGGCACGCAGCAACTGTTCAAAGAACTGGGCATCGAGCAAGAAAACATTCCTCTAATCACGGCCGGCGGCATTCACAGCCATGAACAGTTCAAGGAATTGATTTCTCTGGGCGCCAGCGCTGTGCAGATGGGAACTCCCTTTGCGGTCAGCGAAGAAGGCGACGCCCATCCAAATTTCAAACGTGTTCTGGCAGATGCCAAGCCGGAAGACATTGTCACCTTCATGAGTGTGGCCGGTTTGCCCGCACGGGCGGTGCGCACACCCTGGCTGGAAAACTACCTGCGCAACGAAGCCAAGCTGCAAAACATTGCCAAGGTTAAACCTTGCACGGTGGCGTTCGATTGCCTGGCGCAGTGCGGTCTGCGCGACGGTATTTCCAAGCAGGGTCAATTCTGCATTGACACCCGTCTGGCCTATGCGCTGGCCGGCGATGTCAACCGCGGTTTGTTCTTCCGTGGCGCAGATAAACTTCCCTTTGGGAATGCCATTCGTCCAGTGCGTGAACTGATCGAATACATGCTTACCGGCCTGCGGCCCGCCTTGGAAGCCGTCACCAACCCTGGTGTACGTATGGCGGATCCCGTTCCCGCCTAATTATTCTTGGCTCAATTATCGGCCCGCTGCCCCCTCTTGGGGGCAGGGGCGCTGCATCATTGCCACCAGGGCGCCGGCAAACAGCAGGCCGGCCGATACCC
Source organism: Alcaligenaceae bacterium (assembly GCA_029265795.1). Classification (GTDB taxonomy): domain Bacteria; phylum Pseudomonadota; class Gammaproteobacteria; order Burkholderiales; family Burkholderiaceae_B; genus Yanghanlia. The sequence goes on along the minus strand of JAJUGV010000043.1, from coordinate 1,484 downwards.
CTAAGCCGACCGATAGGCTTCCCCAGCGGTCGCTAAGCCAGCCCGCGCCCACGGGCCCAATGGTCTGGCCGATGGCGAACAGGCTGGTCACTACCGCCAGGCCGCTACCCCAGGCACCGCGCGGTAAATTTGCCTTAACAAAGCTGGTGGCGGCGGCAGGCACCATGAAAACACTGGCGCCCACCAACGCTGACGAGAGCCACACGCCCACGATTGACGGCGCCAGCATGGGCAGGGCGGCGCCACTTCCTAATACGGCCATAGTGGCAGCCATGGGCAGCCCGTCACCGCGCCCGTTGAAGACCCGGCGCCACAGCCATGGAGCTAACAGCGTCATGCTGCCCAGTATGCTCCACATGATGGAAGTGACGGCAGCCGGGGGCAGACCGGCAACGGGGTGTTGCTTCAGCCAAGCAATAATGAATGTGATGTAGGCGATATATCCCAGGCCGAATACGAAATACGCCGTAAATTCCGGCACACATGGCCGCCATTGCCAACTTGTACTCACGCCCGGTACACCCGGCTCATCAATGCGTGCCGACGCAGCAATCGATAGCGCGGTTATCGGCACACACACTGCACCGATTGCGATCCAGGCCCATGTCCACGCGGCCGGGCCGGCGAATTCAAACAACCAAGGCAATAATGCGCCGGTACTCAGCATGCCGATACCGGCGCCGCTGAAGAAAATGACAATGGCTCGTGTACCCAGCACCCCCGCCAGTACGCCACCACAAATGAACGCCCCGGCCGCGCCGGCCCCGGCCAAAAAACGATAAAAAGTGAGGAGCGTGAAATCACGTGTCACACCGGTGAGCAGCAAGGCTGCGGTGGTGAGCACAGCACCTAGCGTGAAGAGGCGATGATTTCCATAGCGCTGCACCAGACCAATCGTGGCGAGCGCACCCAGAAGATAGCCAAGCGCGTTGGCCGTATTCAGCCAGCCGGCCTGCGCATAATTCAAGTTTAAGTCTACCTGCATGGAAGGCAGTATCAACGCATAGGCGAAGCGGGCGAAACCCACTGCGACGGCTGATGCGCCGGATAGCGCCCAAGGGAGTATGGCCGGATTCATAGTGCCTTACCGTCTTGTCTCGATATGTTGTCGTTATTGTGGCAAGGGGATGATAGCAGGCGGGGCGGGCACACCCCTTGCTTTAGTCATTCCAGGCGACTGTCTGAGTCGTGACACACAGGAGTGAAAAATGAATGAAGACACAATCAAGGGCCAATGGAAACAGCTGAAAGGTAAAGCCAAAGAAGCCTGGGGGGATCTGACGGACGACGAACTCACCCGAGTCGAAGGCAATGCCGAACAACTGGCGGGCCTAGTGCAAGAACGCTATGGCCGCACCCGCGAAGAGGCCGAACGCGAAGTCAACGACTTCTTCACCCGCAACCGCGGACCGTACTAAAGATAGAACCAAAGTGGGGTCAGACCCCCGGGTGGTGTAACCCGGGGCTGTCCCCCCATTTCGCGG
>JAJUGV010000156.1 GCA_029265795.1 Alcaligenaceae bacterium | reverse complement strand
GTCCCGCTCCGGCGGCTTCCACAAGGTCGGTTTTGAAGGCGGTCAGATGCCGCTGCAACGCCGCCTGCCCAAGCGCGGCTTCACGTCTCTTGGAAAGCATCTCTACGCAGAAGTGCGACTGTCCGACCTCGAGCGCCTGCCCGTCGACGAAATCGACGTCCAGGTCCTCAAGCAGGCGGGCGTCGTTGGCCAGGCGGTTCGTTTCGCCAAGGTCATCAAGTCCGGTGAGCTCTCGCGCAAGGTTGCCCTGAAGGGTATCTCTGCAACGGCCGGCGCACGCGCCGCCATCGAGGCTGCCGGCGGCTCGCTGGCTTGAATCGAGGGGCGACGGTGGCAAAAGCACAGGCAATGAGCAAATCAGGACCCCGCTACGGCGATCTCAAGCGTCGTATCGTTTTCCTGATCCTCGCCCTGGTGGTCTATCGTGTGGGCACCCATATTCCGGTGCCGGGCATCAATCCCGATGCGTTGTCCGATCTGTTCCAACAGAACCAGGGCGGAATCCTTGGCCTGTTCAACATGTTCTCGGGCGGCGCACTGGAGCGGTTCTCGGTGCTGGCGCTGGGCATCATGCCTTACATCTCCGCGTCCATCATCATGCAATTGATGGCGGTCGTGGTGCCGACCCTCGAGGCAATCAAGAAGGAAGGCGAATCCGGTCGCCGCAAGATCACGCAGTACACCCGCTATTTCACGGTGTTGCTGGCGTTGGTTCAGGCGGTGGGCATTTCGGTGGCGCTCGAGTCGCAACCGGGGCTCGTCATCGATCCGGGCTTGCTGTTCCGCTTTACCACCATCGTCTCGCTGGTTACCGGCACGATGTTCCTCATGTGGCTGGGTGAGCAGATCACCGAGCGGGGCATGGGCAATGGAATCTCCATTCTCATCTTCGCCGGGATCGTGGCTGGCTTGCCAAGTGCATTGGGCGGCATCCTGGATCTGGTTCGTACCGATTCCATGTCCGTGCTGTCGGCGTTGTTCGTACTGGTGCTTGTCGTCGCCGTCACTTACCTGGTGGTGTTCGTCGAGCGCGGCCAGCGGCGCATCACCGTGAACTACGCCAAGCGTCAGGTTGGCAACAAGATCTACGGCGGGCAATCGTCCCACCTGCCGTTGAAAGTGAATATGGCCGGTGTGATCCCACCGATCTTCGCTTCGTCGATCATCCTGTTGCCTGCAACCGTGACGAGCTGGTTCTCCAGCAGTCCCAACATGCGATGGCTCGGAGACCTCGCTGCTGCGCTCTCACCGCAACAGCCGCTCTACGTCACGCTATTCGCGGCCCTGATCATTTTCTTCTGCTTTTTCTATACGGCGCTCGTGTTCAATAGCCGCGAGACCGCAGACAATCTGAAGAAAAGTGGTGCCTTCGTTCCGGGTATCCGCCCGGGTGAGCAAACGGCGCGTTATATCGACAAGATCCTGACCCGCCTCACGCTTGCCGGTGCCATCTACATTACGCTCGTGTGCCTGATGCCCGAGTTCATGCAGATGCGCTGGAACGTACCGTTCTATTTCGGTGGCACCTCCCTGCTGATCATCGTGGTGGTGACGATCGACTTCATGGCGCAGGCCCAGGCCTACATGATGTCTCACCAGTACGACTCGTTGCTCAAGAAGGCGAACTTCAAGGGCGCGGGCCTGCCAATGCGGTAGACGAAAATGGCAAAAGACGACGTCATCCAGATGCAAGGCGAGGTACTGGAGAACCTGCCGAACGCAACTTTTCGCGTCAAGCTCGAGAACGGTCACATCGTTCTTGGACACATCTCGGGCAAGATGCGCATGCATTACATCCGGATTCTGCCGGGTGACAAGGTCACAGTAGAGCTCACGCCCTATGACCTCTCCCGCGCCAGAATTGTTTTCCGCTCGAAGTAGCGGCCGGTAACAGGAAACTAGGAGTCAACCATGAAGGTAATGGCATCGGTAAAGCGGATCTGCCGCAACTGCAAGATCATCAAACGTCACGGCGTGGTGCGTGTCATCTGCACCGACCCCCGCCACAAGCAGCGTCAAGGCTAACCCCGGAACGCAACGGAACTAACAAGGAACAGTCATGGCCCGTATTGCTGGCATCAACATTCCGCCGCAGAAACACGCCGAAATCGGACTTACCGCCATCTTTGGTATTGGTCGTACGCGCGCTCGCAAGATTTGCGAAGCAGCCGGCGTCGAATACGACAAGAAGGTGAAGGACCTCACCGATAGCGAACTGGAGCGCATCCGCGAGCAAGTCGGTGAATTCACGGTCGAAGGCGACCTGCGTCGTGAAGTACAACTTTCGATCAAGCGCCTGATCGATTTGGGAACCTACCGCGGCATGCGCCACCGTCGTGGTCTGCCCGTGCGTGGTCAGCGCACTCGCACCAACGCCCGTACCCGCAAGGGTCCGCGTCGTGCCGCTGCATCCCTGAAGAAATAATCGAGGATTAGAAGATGGCGAAAGCATCCACTGGCGGCGCCTCGCGCGTTCGCAAAAAGGTCAAGAAGAGCGTTTCGGACGGCATCGCGCACGTTCACGCTTCTTTCAACAACACTATCATCACCATCACCGACCGTCAGGGCAACACCCTGTCGTGGGCGACTGCTGGTGGCGCCGGTTTCAAGGGCTCGCGCAAATCCACGCCGTTCGCAGCACAGGTTGCCGCCGAACAGGCCGGACGCCAGGCCATGGAATACGGCATCAAGACGCTCGACGTGCGTGTCAAGGGCCCCGGCCCCGGCCGTGAGTCCTCGATTCGTTCCTTGAACGCACTGGGCATCAAAATCACCAGTATCTCCGACGTGACGCCCGTGCCGCATAACGGCTGCCGTCCGCCGAAGCGTCGTCGCATTTAAGGGGAAGCATCTTGGCACGTTACATTGGACCTAAGTGCAAACTCTCGCGTCGCGAGGGTATCGATCTCTTTCTGAAGAGCGCCCGCCGTTCGCTGGACTCCAAGTGCAAGCTGGAATCCAAGCCCGGTCAGCACGGCCGCACCTCCGGTGCCCGTACGTCCGACTTCGGCCTGCAGCTGCGTGAAAAGCAAAAGCTCAAGCGCATGTACGGTGTGCTCGAGAAGCAATTCCGCAAGTACTTCGAAGAAGCGGATCGTCGCCGTGGCAACACCGGTGAAATGCTGATCCAGCTGCTCGAGTCACGCCTCGACAACGTCGTTTACCGCATGGGCTTCGGCTCCACGCGTGCTGAAGCACGTCAGCTGGTGAACCACCGCGCTATCGAAGTGAACGGCCGCACCGCAGACATCGCTTCGATGCTGCTGAAGGCCGGCGACGTCGTTTCCGTGCGTGAGAAGGCCAAGGGCCAGGCTCGCATCAAGGAATCGCTGGATCTGGCTTCCGGCCAGGGTCTGCCGCAGTGGGTGGAAGTCGATACCGACAAGCTGGTTGGTACCTTCAAGCAAGCCCCGGATCGCGCTGACGTAGCACGCGACATCAACGAATCGATGGTCGTCGAGCTCTACTCGCGTTGATTCTGAAGTAACCGGTTCCCTGGCGGAACCGGTGCCTCACCTTTTGGCCCGCCTGCGCCTTGCGCCGTGGCGGGCTTTCCCGAAGATCAGCCTTATCGGTGTAACGAGCCGAGGGTATTGATAAAGGAACATACATGTCTCAGGGTTTTCTGAAGCCACGCTCCATCGAAGTCGAACCGGTGGGCAAGAACCACGCGAAGGTCGTGATGGAGCCGTTCGAACGCGGCTATGGCCATACGCTTGGTAATGCTCTGCGTCGCATCCTGCTGTCCTCCATGACGGGCTACGCCCCCACCGAGGTGCAGATCACCGGTGTGGTGCACGAGTACTCCACGCTGCCCGGCGTTCGTGAAGACGTGGTCGACATCCTGCTGAACCTCAAGGGTGTGGTGTTCAAGCTCCACAGCCGCGAGGAAGTGACCCTGACGCTGCGCCGCCAAGGCACCGGTGTGGTGACGGCTGCCGACATCGACCTCCCCCATGACGTCGAGATCGTCAACCCCGATCACGTGATCGCCACGCTGACCGAAGCCGGCAAGCTGGAAATGCAGATCAAGGTCGAGCAAGGTCGCGGCTACGTGCCCGGCAACGTTCGCGCCTTGGCCGATGACCGCGCCCACACCATTGGTCGCATCGTGCTCGACGCTTCGTACAGCCCTGTGCGTCGCGTGAGCTACGCGGTTGAAAGCGCTCGTGTTGAACAGCGTACCGACCTCGACAAGCTCGTGCTCGATATCGAAACCAACGGTGTGATGTCGCCCGAAGAAGCTGTGCGTCAGGCTGCCCGCATCCTGATGGACCAGCTGTCGGTGTTCGCCGCCCTGGAAGGTGCCGACGAATCCTACGAAGCCCCGAGCGGCGTCAAGCCGCAGATCGACCCCGTGCTGCTGCGCCCGGTGGACGATCTGGAGCTCACGGTGCGTTCGGCAAACTGCCTCAAGGCCGAGAACATCTACTACATCGGCGATCTCATCCAGCGTACGGAAAACGAGCTGCTCAAGACCCCGAACCTGGGTCGCAAGTCGCTCAACGAAATCAAGGAAGTCCTTGCCGCACGTGGCCTGACCTTGGGCATGAAGCTCGAGAACTGGCCGCCCCTGGGCCTGGAGCGTCCCTGAGCCAGACGCTGATGGCGGCGCGCCCGTTCGCGGCGTTCCGCCATCTGCAGACCTGGCGTAGTTTTGGGGCGAAAGCCAGCCGGTGCTGGCGTCGCCCTGTGTTAGAATTCTTCCCTTTTTCACCACCGGCCCGCAGCATTTCGCTGATAGAAGAGCCAGGCAACTGGCGGGAAACCGCCCCTAGATTCAAAGGAAATCACCATGCGTCATCGTAAAGGTTTGCGTAAGCTGAACCGCACCAGCAGTCACCGTCTTGCCATGTTCCGCAACATGGCCGTGTCCCTCATCACGCACGAAGCCATCAAGACCACGCTGCCCAAGGCCAAGGAACTGCGCCGTGTCGTCGAGCCGCTGATCACGCTGGGCAAAGAGCCCACGCTCGCCAACCGCCGTCTGGCTTTTGCACGTCTGCGTGACCGCGACGCCGTGACCAAGCTGTTCAACGAAATCGGCCCGCGCTACGCCGCCCGCAACGGTGGCTACACCCGTGTGCTGAAGATGGGCTTCCGTCAAGGCGACAACGCCCCCATGGCATTCATGGAGCTGGTGGATCGCCCTGAAGTCGACGAAGAAGCCGTCGCAGCAGAGTAATACCGCCTGCCGGCGTTGCTGAGTCAGCGCCGTGGCCGTAGCGCCCTGTGGGCCTAGGCCGTAGCATCGAACCCCAAAGTGTGGACTCACATCCATCTTTGGGGTTTTTTCTTGTGCGTCGCGGCCGCTTACTCCATCGGGACGGCTCCGCGCGCCAATATTCGTACCACCCCCTTACTTCCGATACACAACCGGTAGAATGTCCGGGTGTCTGTAACCCTTGCAGGGGAACATCGTCATGGCCGAACACACTGTCTTTCAAGCCAATGCGGGCGATCCCGAAGAGGTGGTCGTCGTACTGAGCAATGCACCCGACATCCAGTTGGCGAAGCGCATTGCCCATATGCTGGTGGAAGAACATCTTGCCGCCTGTGTGAACCTTGGGAGCCCCTACTTGTCCATGTACATGTGGGAAGGCACGCTTGAAGGAGCTGAGGATGTCCCTCTGACGATGAAAACCACTCGCGGCCGGCTTTCCGCGCTGGTGGAACGCCTCAAGCAATTGCACCCATATGAAGTTCCCGAGGTTCTCGTTCTGCCCGTCCTGGGCGGGTCGGCTGATTACATGGAGTGGGTTCGCGCTCAGGCGCGGCATC
>JAJUGV010000138.1 GCA_029265795.1 Alcaligenaceae bacterium | reverse complement strand
GTACAGGGGTTCGAATCCCCTAGGGGACGCCACTAAATTGTGGCACACCGCTGCGGAGCGGTAGTTCAGTTGGTTAGAATACCGGCCTGTCACGCCGGGGGTCGCGGGTTCGAGCCCCGTCCGCTCCGCCAAAGAATTCAAAGGGTTAGCTTAGGAATAAGCTAACCCTTTTTCCATTATTGGTTCTGGAACCAGGCTCCTGTCTTCCATTGGCCGAGCATGCGCAACGCGTATCGAGGCACGCCACCACCAAGAGTTATTCAGCAAGCATGCTGCTTTCAACAGCCGCCCCGAGCCTCAAGCTCCTTGCCATGCTCGCATATAAACCGTACGAATGCCTTGGTGTAATCTGGCAAGCTTGAAAACGAACGAACGACGATCATCTGCTTTCTCGACGTCCACTGCTCATCCAGTTTCACCAACGACACCACGCCTTCCTTTAACGCTGGCTCAGCAATACTGCGAGGCACCAAGGTAATCCCGACACCCTCCTGAACACACATCAGCGCCGCAGTGAAATTGGGAACGTGCACACGCACATTCATGCGGCAGCCCAGTCCACTGGCGATCTGCTGCAAATACTGGAAGTTGCTGCTGTTCCTACCCACTGACACCACATCATATTGCAGGGCAACGTCCACCGGAACAGACTGGAGACGTGTGAGCGGATGCCCTGGGACGGTTATCAGCACGAGCTCATCGTGTCCATAAACAACGGACTCGAGGCCGCGCAAGTGCACGACGCTCGCAACAAGACCGACATCTGCCATATTTTCCTGGACCGCCCGAACAGTTTCTTCGCTGAGATGCTCCTCTAGGTCGATATTCACGTTCGGATATGCGGCGAGGTAGCGGCTCAAAGGAACGGAAAGCTGCGCCAGCGTACTGCTGTTGGCGAAAACGCGTATCTGTCCGATCACCCCCGCCGTGAATCGGCTCATCTCACCATGGAGCCTGTCGATATCCGAAAAAACGGACTGACAATACCTGTATACCGTTTCGCCAGCCGCGGTGAGCACCATGCCCTTTGGTGTCCGATTGAATAGTGTGGTGCCGAACGCCTCCTCCAGATTCTTCAGACGATAGCTCGCGGTCGGTGCTGTCATATGCATTTCCAAAGCACCGTTGGTCAGGCTCTTCGCATTGGCGACAGCCATAAACACCCGCAAATCAGTCAATTCGTATCTCATAGCTTGGCTCTGATTCGATTTTTTCGAATCTATCGACTAAGAAATTCTATTGGATTCTCAATATCCTCGCAACCTATAGTAGTCACTGCGGAGACACTATTTCAAATACTCGAAGGAGGATCCATGAACTTTAAACGCTTGCTTGCCCTGTCCACCATAAGCCTGGCGATACTGAGTCCGACCGCGGCACATTCCACCTATCCGGGTAAGCCGGTCACTTTGATTGTTCCTTACTCAGCGGGCGGGCCCACAGATACCTTTGCACGTGCCTTGGCGGATGTGTGGGGACGCAAACTGGGGACAACAGTGGTGGTGGAAAACCGCGCAGGTGCGGGCACCATGGTCGGCACAGAAACCGTGGCGAAAGCACCCGGCGACGGGTACACCTTACTACTGGCCACTGTGGCCCATTCGGTCAATCCGAGCCTGCACGAGCGACTCAGCTATGACCCGATCAAAGACTTCAAGTCCGTAGGTTTGGCAGCCAAGGCCCCCCTTGTGGTTGTGGCGAACAAGAATCTTCCGGCAAACAACCTAAATGAATTTCTCGAGTATTTGAAGAAAAACCAGGGCAAGGTCAACTATGCATCAGCTGGGTTGGGTAGCGCTCCGCACCTGGGGGGCGCACTGCTGAACTATTTGGGCGGCTTCGAAACGACACATATCCCCTACCGTGGCAGTGCGCCGGCCATGGCCGATGTGATCGGCGGCCACGCCGACTTCATGGTTGACAGCGCCCCTACGGGCCTTGCACAAGTCAACGCCGGCACAGTTCGTCTTTTGGCCACGACAATGAAGGAACGCCTGCCGCAGACACCCGACACGCCTGCTCTGGCAGAAGTCCTGCCTGATTATGAGGCCTATACATGGAATGCCGTCCTGGTTCCCTCGAGTACATCCGCCGAGGTAATTGAGAAGCTGCGTGCAACGCTTGAAGCAAGCCTCAACGACCCTGACTTGATCGAAAAGGCGAAGCCGATGGGCCTGCTGTTGGAAAGCAATCCCACCCCCGAAGCGCTTGACGCCTTTATCGCCGCCGAAATCGAGAAATGGAAAAGCGTCGTCAAGCAGTCTGACATGACACGCAATTAAAACGCCTGACCACCGCATCAACAGCGATAGATACTGTGCATCCGCGGACGTCGACAGATGGTCGCGGATGCCGAGCACGAGGAAATTACACATGATCACCAATCACCGGCTCTGTGAACAACGTTACTTCGAAGACTTCGAGATAGGTGAGCGCTTCATCATCCCTTCGCGCACTATGACGGATGCACTCTTCGCCGCGTTCCAAATGGCCAGCGGTGACAACCATCCCGTCCATTACGATGTGGAGTACTGTCGCTCACACGGCATGCCGCACATGCTTGCCCATGGCTTTCAGGTACTGATCCAGACTGCAGCGGGTGCCGGTTTGTTTCCTCATATGGTTGAACTCTCGCTCAAGGCATTTATTGAACAGAGCAGTCGGTTCCTCAAGCCCGTTTTTGTAGGAGACACCCTCTACCCTTCTTTGGAGGTCACGGAGACCATACCCGGCAGGACCACAGGGGTGCTCGTTCTACGTTCGGAAATTAAGAATCAGCGTGGTGACGTCGTGTTGGACGGAACCCAGAAGTACTTGCTGCGCAAGCGGCCCGAACAATAATGGCAAGACAGGGAAACAGCATGTCCCCGCTAACAGGAATCAAAGTGGTCGACCTCAGCAAAGTGCTGGCCGGACCATTGTGTGGACAGTATCTCGGTGACTTGGGCGCCGATGTAATCAAGATAGAACCTCCCGGCCAGGGGGACGATACGCGCGGCTGGACACCGCTGCGTGGAGGTGAATCGGCCAGCTTTCTGGCAGTCAATCACAATAAACGTAGTGTCGCGCTGGATTTGAAAAGCCCTTCAGGGAAACGCGCCTTCTTTCGCATACTGGAGGATGCAGACGTCGTAATCCAAGGGTTCGGGGCCGGCACTGCAGAGCGGCTCGGGGTAGATTACGAGTCAGTAAAAAAACACGTACCCGATATCATCTACTGCGAAATTTCCGGTTATGGCCGTGAAGGCCCGTTGGGCAACGAACCGGGATACGACGTTATGTTGCAGGCCTTCAGCGGAATGATCGACAGCATCGGCCAACCTGAGGGTGAACGGGCACGGGTGAGCTTCTCGCCGGTAGACTTGGGCACCGGCATGCATGCAGTGTCAGGGATTCTTGCCGCCCTACTTGAACGCCAACGGAGTGGTTGCGGCGCATTCGTAGAAGTCTCGCTGCTTGATACCGCCATGGGTTACATGGGGTACATGGCACACAACTACTGGGCATCTGGCAGGGTTCCCCGCAGAATGGGCACGGCTCATCCATCGTTATGCCCTTACCAAGTGTTCGAGACCAAGGACGGCTCCATAATGTTGGGAGTCGGCAATGATCGCCTCTGGAAAAAATTCTGCGAATGTGCCGACCTGCTGGATTACGCCGATAACCCGCGCTTCGCCACGAATGCGGCGAGGGTAAAAAATTTCCAGGAAACCTGTGAACTTGTCACGCATCGTTTGCGTGAAAGAAGTTCCGAGACGTGGCTGGTTCAACTGCGTGCTGCCGGGGTACCCGTTTCTGCCATACAGTCGCTCCCGGAGGCACTGAACCATGAGCAGGTCCAAGCGCGAAACATCGTCGTCCGTAGCCAGCATCCCACTCTGGGGGAAGTGGAACATATCGCTTATCCGGTGAGCTTCAACAAGCTCCCTCGGGATGTAAAACGACACCCTCCACTATTGGGTGAGCACACGCGTGAAGTGCTTGCGCAGGCGGGATATTCGCCGGATGAGATCGCGGGACTGCTAAACGAGGGTGCGGCGGCCCAGTATTGAAGGACGGATGGGAGGCGACGAGATCGATATCCGTGTCGCCTCACTCTTTCTGAGGTGTCTTATCAAACTTAGACGTTTGATTTGTAAGCCCAAAGTTGTTCCCCGCTGCCGTGACCGCTTAATACTACATTTAGTAACTTATTGAGGGTTTTATAATCAGAAGGCCACCAGCAACAAGTTAACGCCGAAAATGGCAACGTTGAGCGATAAAGAGAGAACTTATCGCTAGACCCACAGTATTTAGCTACCGGGTGATTTGCACAACGCCCTCCCCTTCCCTACGATTAGCCGCGCTATCGAGTGAGGGAACACCATGTATACGCTGGTACTAAGTATTTCCTGCAGTGTGGCAGTGTCCGTACTGCTAAAAGTTGCACGCAGCCGTTCCATTCAGGTGGACCAAGCCATTGCCTTCAACTATGTCATGGCAGGCACGCTGTGCTGGCTCTTGCTCGGCCCCCAACCTCACACATTATTCGCATCCGCCGCCCCCTGGCCCTTGCTGCTTGCACTGGGGCTGCTGCTTCCCAGTGTTTTTCTGGTCATGGCCAAGGCGGTTCAGCAGGCCGGCATTGTTCTGAGCGACGTGGCCCAGCGCCTTTCTCTTCTTTTACCGCTCATTGCCGCATTTACTGTTTTCGGTGAACCGGCGACCTCACAGAAACTGATGGGAATTACCGTCGCGCTATGCGCCCTTGGCGCCTTGCTCTGGCGGCCCGGCAACCACAACGCACAAACTCCCGGCGGCCACGGCGGCATGCTGACAATTGCTCTGCTGTTGGGGGTCTGGGTGGGTTACGGCACCATCGATATTCTCTTCAAGCAGATGGCCAAAATGGGTTCTGGCTTTCCCACCACCTTGCTTGGTGCATTCATTCTGGCCGGCTTGGTGAGTTTCGGCTATCTGCTACTGCGCCATGCTGCGTGGAGTTTACGCAGCATGGTGGCAGGGCTTCTGCTTGGCCTGCTGAACTTCGGCAATATCTACTTCTATGTGCGTGCGCACCAAGTCTATTCAGCCAACCCAACCTTGGTTTTTTCGGCCATGAATATTGGCGTCATTGCAATGGGTACCCTGGTTGGTGCGGGTGTATTCAAGGAAAGGATCAGCTGGGTGAACGCGCTGGGCGTGGGATTGGCCATAGTTGGCATTTTCATCCTCTTCCCACGCTAAACCAATGAGGCGCTTGCCGCGCCGCCTATTGCTTCGGCCGCGTGATCTTCCCTGCGAGCCCTAGCTCCGGTCTTCTGAGCCCTGAGCTTTCTCTTCCGCATCGCCCTGCTGTGAAGCCTTGAGAGGCGAAGCTTGCTGCGTATCCCCTTCCAAGCCTTCCTGCGTTGCATCGACTTGCGCGCCCGCATCTGCCGCCGCAATGACACGTAAATCGCTGGGCCGCACGCCACTTGGCGGCTCGGGGGCCTGGACAATTTCAATGACTTGCTCCGACGGCCCTGTGGCTACAGCCGCTTGTTCCGGTGCTTCCGTCGATGCAGACGGCGCAGCGCCTTGTTCGGCAGCTGCCCCCTCACTGCCTGGCGCGGCAAGGTCTGGTGCACCACTCTCCCGCGAAACCACTGCTTTTTTGGGTGCAGCTTCTGCAGAGCCTAATTCGGGAGGTGAAACTTCCGAGGAGGTTGTTTCTAAAGGTGGCGCATCTGAAGGACCAACTGCTGAAGGCACCACTGCTGAGGGATCTGCTGCGGCAGTGGCCTCTTCTGCTTCCCCCGGTAAGCCCTCCGGCGGCGGTGTAAAGGAAATATCGTTTTCAAGATCGACCCTGGGATCGAGTGCCGGCACCACATTCTGAGTTTGCGACGACTCAGGCATGGGCACAAAGCCTGTGGGTGCATCTTCGCTCAAATGAGTTCCCTTCACCCTTTGTGGACGGACGAAGACCACCAGGAAGACCGCGCAGGCAGTGGCGAAGACGAAAAAGACACCGGCCTGCAGTTCACGCATCAGAAAGCCCACTAACAAGGGCCCAACCCCCGCCCCAAGCCCATACACCATATACATGATGGCGCTGAGGCCGACGCGCCGCTCTGGTTCCACATTGTCGTTGGCGAACGCTGCCGCGACAGGGTACAGCGTAAAGAGAATGATGCCGAACAGGCAGGAAAATACGATCAGCACCGGGTATGGCAAGGGCCACCACCCCCAGAGCGGTAGGGTGAATATGGCCAGCAGAATGGCGTTGAAACGAATCAGGCCGACCCGGCTTATGCGGTCTGCCAACCAGCCTATCGGCCATTGGAAGACCAGCCCGCTGGCGACGGCCGCCGCGACAAACACGGCAACCTGGCCCGTATTCATGCCTTGCGCCACGCCATATACTGGCGCCAAACCGTAAAAGGCACCAGACATCATGCCCGCCATGAACATGACGGTCAGGGTGATGGGCACACGCGAGATGTAGTACCGGTAATGGAGCGGCACGGGCACCTGTACCGCCGGGTGGACACGGCGCGTGACAGCCACAGGAATCAGGCAGGCCGCTGAACAGAGTGCCACGAACATCAGGGGGGCGGCATCCAGGTGCGGGAAGAGGCTGACCGACAGCTGCCCCAACACCGTACCCAAACTGGAAAACACCATGTAAAAGGCGAAGACACGGCCACGCAGCCGGTTTTCAGTCTGTTCGTTGAGCCAGCTTTCCAGAACAATGAATTGGGTCACCATGGCAATGCCGGCGACGAAGCGCAGCGCTATCCACAGTGCGAGGATGTCGATGAGCGCCTGGATGAGCACTGTGACGGTGACCAAGGCGGCCGTCGCAGCATAGGCGCGGATATGCCCCACCCGGATGATGAGTTTGTGCCCTACCCGCGCGCCAAAGACCAGCCCTATGTAATACGCGGCGATGATGGCGCCTACCCAGACCTCGGAGACCGACTGGGCAGTAAGCCGCAGACCCACGTAGGTGTTGAACAGACCCGACCCGACCAAGAGCAGCAGGGTGGCCAGGAAGAGAGATGAGAAGGCCCCGATCGTCTTTACCATGGCGATACGTATTGTGAAGTGCTGGGCGCACCTCGAGAAAGGAATGAAAGCCTGCGGCCGCGGAATGGATCAGCCTGTGTGCTGCCCGGCAACCGGTTTGACGGGGCAGCACACGCCATGACGCTGCTCAGGAAAGCTGATTCAGCAGGCTGCGGGCATCCGAGACTTCAAACTTCC
>JAJUGV010000167.1 GCA_029265795.1 Alcaligenaceae bacterium | reverse complement strand
TGCTTGACACATAAACAACATGCTCATTACCATTTCCATTCACTTATAGGACATAAATCCTAATTTATAGGAAATGGAGAGAGGCATGGAGCAAAATAAGAGGCGCACGTTTATCGCTATGGCCGCACTGGGCTCGGCAGTGTTCATGACAGGGGTAGGCCTGCAAGCGCACGCCGCGGCCGACTTCCCCAGCAAGCCCATCACTATCGTGGTTCACACCGGCCCGGGGTCATCCACCGACATATTTGCCCGTGAGCTCGCCATGGCCGCAGAGCCCGTATTCGGTCAGCCGGTTGTGGTGGTGAATCGCCCAGGGGGCAGCGGCGCAACGCAGATGGCAACACTGAAAGAAGCCAAGCCCGACGGTTATACGATCGGCGTGAATACCGCATCGCATCTGACCGCCATGCGTACCAACCTGAAGGGTGTCTACAAGTGGCAGGACTTCTCCTGGATCACGCTGAATCAGCTCGATCCCTACATCACCGTGGTGGCGGCGGACAGCCCATACAAGACGCTCAAAGATCTTTTCGAAGCAAGTAAGCAGGAAGGCACCACGCTCAAGGTGGGTGGTTTCGGTACGGTGGGTGCCGCTCACAACATTGCCTTCAACATGCTGGCGGATGCTGCCGGCGCTGACTTCACTTGGGTCAGCTATACGGGAGGTCCCCAAGCTATCACCGCGCTATTGGGCAAGCATATCGATGCGGTAAACACGAATCCGGGGCCTGCGCTTCAGTTTGCCGAAGCCGGTCGTGCTCGGATACTGGGCATATTGGACGACAAGCGCATGGATTCGCTACCAGACACACCTACGTATAGCGAAGCCGGTTACGACGTCGACACCACCTGGAAGCAGATCCGTGGCATTTACGGCCCCAAGGACATACCCGTGGAAATCCAGGAAAAGCTTGCCGAAGGTTTCTTCAAGGCAATGGAAGCGCCGTCCTTCAAAAAATACATGGCAGTCTCTGGGCAGATCGCGGGCGACAAGAAGACCACGGAATACGCTCAGTTCGTCGAACAAATGGACCGCATTGGCTATGAGTGGCTGCAAAAGCTCGGGGTCACAGAATGAGAGAGCGGCAATCGACGATCGAATTACCCGCGGGTCTTAGCACCCGCGTGGTGGTCAGCATCTGCTTCGCTGCATTCGTGTGGGTGATCTGGTCGGCGCAGTCGCTGCCAGCAGCGTTCAACCCTGCGGACGTGGGTCCGTCCAGGCTGCCCATTCTGGCGGCGAGTTTGGGCCTTTTGTGCAGCGCTCTGATTTTTGTACACGCGGGGCGCTTGTCGGAGCCTGTGCAGATCGATCGTCCACTTAACGTATTGGCAGGCGCGCTGACTATTCTGGCTTACGTGCTGGCTATGCCTCGGGTGGGCTTCTACCCGGCGTCGCTCGTCGCCGTCGTCTTGTTAATGCTTGCCGGCGGCCACCGGCGCATAGTTACCCTCGTTGGGTTTGCCCTAGGGTTTTGCGCCTTTATCTATCTGGGCTTTGAACTGGTTCTCGGCGTTCATTTCCCCTAGGAGACAATAGTGCTGGAAAATCTCATGGCGGGGCTTATGTTGGTGGTGCAGCCCCAAGTACTTCTAGCCTTGATCGGGGGTACGATCATCGGATACATCGTCGGTGCCATGCCGGGGCTGGGGCCATCCCTTGGGGTGGCACTGTTGATTCCGTTCACCTACGGCATGGACCCGGTGGTGGCCATGGTGGCACTAATCAGCCTGTACGCAGCGGCCGAATACGGCGGGGCCATTACAGCCATACTCATCAACACACCGGGGACGGCGGCAGCCGTCGCAACGGCATGGGATGGTTACCCCATGGCAAAGAAAGGCGAAGCCGGTTTTGCGCTGCATGTATCTATCATCAGCTCGGGCTTTGCAGCGTTTGTGGGTGGGGTGTTGCTGATCTTCACCGCCGTGCCGCTTTCAGAATTCGCCTTACGTTTCGGGCCGACTGAATATTGCGCGTTGGCATTGCTGGGTCTCAGCCTGGTGAGCAGCCTGGGTGGCCGTTCCATCAAGCGGGGGCTATTCGCTTTGGCAATCGGCGTGTTCGCTGCGACCATCGGTATGGACCCGGAAAATGGTACGCCCCGTTTTGCATTCACACCCGATTTCTTTGAAGGCATCCCTCTGGTTCCTGCCCTGCTGGGTCTCTATGCCATTTCGGAAGCGCTCATTCTGCTTGAGGGCAGTACGGCGCAAGCCATGAAAGCCAAAGTCGGAAGGGTCGCGACCATTTCAATGAAGCGTTATCGCGGTATGTGGCGCAGCATCACGCGTAGTACGCTTATCGGCTACGTGATCGGCGTTATTCCAGGAGCAGGCGCTTCAATCGCCAGTCTTATCGCCTACAACGAAGCCAAGCGAACTTCCAAATCGCCCGAAACCTTTGGCCACGGAAACCCCGAAGGTGTAGCGGCGTCCGAGGCGGCCAATAACTCCTGCGTCCCCGGATCCTTGGCGCCCATGCTTGCCCTGGGCATTCCGGCTTCGGCGACAGCAGCCATCTTGATCGGCGCGCTGATGATTCAGGGCGTGCAGCCAGGCCCGTTGCTGTTTGTGCGTAACCCCGAGATCCCGTATTCAATCTTCATGTCGCAACTGATTGGTGTGCCGTTCATGGTGGCGGTCGGCCTGTTCGGTGCCAAGCTATGGGCTCAAGTGGTTCGTGTTCCGAACTTCATGTTGATCCCCATCATCGTCGGCGTGTCATTGGTGGGCGCCTATTCGTCGGAAAACTCCATGTTTCCGGTGTACATCGCGTTGTTCTTCGGCTTCGTGGGCTACGTGCTTCGTAAGGTCGATATTCCGTTGGCGCCCATTGTTCTTGCACTGGTGCTGGGACCGATGGCCGAAACCAATTATCGCCAGGCACTCATCATTGCCGATGGTAGCCACATGATCTTCCTGACACAGCCCATCACCGTCGTGCTGTTGCTGGGCGCAGCGCTGTCCTTTGTGATTCCGTTCATACGGCCTCGCAAGCGCAACGCCGATGACAATGGCAGCCCCGCAGAAGGAGCCACCGCATGACTGCCGGCCACGATACCGATATCACAGCTTACTTGGCTGCACGAGCCCTCTCGGTGACTGCGGACACCGTGCCGGCCGATACCGTGACTATTGCAAAGCAGTGCTTGCTGGATTGGTGGACGCTGGTACTTGCGGCGTGGCACACGCCGGACGTTGCCCGGCTGCGTAGCTATTACGACACCGCAGGCTCAGCGGCCGGCCAGGCCACCATGCTGGGCGACGCACAGGCGGCGGCTTTGGAGTCAGCCGTGATGGTCAACGGCATGGCGGGCCACATTATGGATTTTGATGATGCGCACCTGAAGTCGCGCGTTCATCCTTCCATACCGCTGTGGCCGGCCATCTTGGCCTATGCAGAACAGGCCCGCCTGTCCGGCCCTCAAATCATGGCTGCTTTTATTGCTGGTGTGGAAGTCCAGTCGCGCCTGGCGGCGTTAATGGGGCAAAGCCATTACCGGCGAGGCTGGCACAACACCGCCACTTTGGGCACTTTCGGCGCCACGGCGGCTATCGGCCTGCTCAAGGGGCTGGACGAAGGGGCACTGCGGCGCGCGTTCGGCATCGCCGCCACCATGGCGGCAGGCATGCACAAAGCGTTTGGCACGGCCGCCAAGCCGCTGCAGGTTGCGCGGGCGGCGGCCAACGGGCTGATGGCTGCAGGCCTGGCGGAAACTGGCTTCAATGCGCCTGACAGCGTGTTGGATGGGGACAAGGGCTTTGTTCAACTCTATGCCGACGAGCTGGCGGCGGGAGCGCTGCGGGCACACGACGAACACTGGGCGGTGCGGGATATCGTCTTCAAGTACCACGCGTCCTGCTACGGTACGCAGGCACCGATCGAGGCAGCCCTGCAGCTAGGCCAGGTAGACCGTTCCCAGGTCTCCAGCATACGGGTCTATGTCGAACCCCAATACATGACGGTGTGCAATATTCAGGCACCGCAAAGCGCCACAGAAGCCAAATTCAGCGTACGGCACGTTGTTGCACTGGTACTGGCGGGCCGCGATACCGCGCGGGGTGACTCCTACGAGCCTTTCGCTATCAACGATCCCGCTGTGCAAAGCTGGTATGGGCTGATCACCGTCCATGCAGACGAAAGGCTGGCTCGCGCCAATGCACGCGTGGAGCTGGAACAACGCGCGGGAACTACGGTGCAGAGGGAGGTGGATGCGAGCCGTCCCGAAACCGACCTTGACCGACAGCAGGAGCGGCTGCTGAGGAAATCCAGTGCCCTGCTCGAAGAAATCGATTTCACACGCAAGCAGGTGGGTGAACTGCATGATCGCATCGATGCAGTCGCAAGCTGCGGGGACTTTTCCCAATGGATGAAAGAATATCGCGCCTGGCATAACGGGCGCGCCACGACCATTGAATGACCATAACGAGGTAGAGGTAGAACAATATGGCCGCATATGTCATAGACAGCGCCTTGTTTCGTGACCAGTTCGGTACCGAGACCATGCGCACCATTTTCAGCGATGAAACAACCGTTCAACGCTGGCTGGATGTCGAAGCCGCCCTGGCCAAGGTGCAGGGTGAAATGGGCATCATTCCCGCCGAGGCGGCGGCAGAGATTCAGCGCAAGGCGAAGGTCGAGAACATCGACCTTCCGGAGCTGAAGGCCGAAATGGATCGCACGGCGCACCCCATCGTGCCACTGCTGCGCGCCATGAAAAAAGTCTGCGAGGGCGACGCGGGTGAGTATATTCACTGGGGCGCCACCACCCAAGACATCATGGATACGGGCACCATTCTTCAGGTGAAGGATGGCTTGAACGAAATCGAATCGGCCTATCGCAAGCTCTATGACAATGTGTGCGGCCTTGCACGCAAGTATCGCGATCAGGTCATGGTGGGCCGCAGCCACGGCCAGCATGCGTTGCCAATTACATTCGGCTTCAAGGCGGCCGTCTGGGCTGACGAAATTGCCCGAAATATCGTGCGTTTGCGGCAGATGCGCGAGCGCGTGCTGGTGGGTCAGTTCTCCGGCGCGGTAGGTACGCTGGCTGCACTGGGCGAGCAGGGCATCGAAGTCCAGCAGC
>JAJUGV010000159.1 GCA_029265795.1 Alcaligenaceae bacterium | reverse complement strand
GACTCGTCAGCCCAATGGAAAATGCAATGGGGACGTTCAGGAGGATCAGCGTCAGAAGACAGGCAAGCAGGCTGAGTGCAACCATGGGAGTCAGGCCACGACAGGCTTATCGGATTGCAAGGGTGAGAACCGCAAGCAATGGATGAATTGTTCGACTGCAAATATGAGCATCAGTCCCCCTCCGACCAGGGTGCCTCCGTAATGCCAAGCCACGGAAACCTTCAAGCCCGGGGTGATGGACGCGGAGGTGGCCTGAACCATGGTCCACCCACCATACAGCAGCGTGGCACAAAAGCCGACCATCAAAGCGGCCATAATGATCTGAATCGCTCTTTGCAGCCGTTCCGGCATCAGCCTGACCATGAAGTCAATGCTGATATGGCCCCTGGCTTCGAGCAACAGGGCGGAACCGAGAAACGTGATCCACAAGAGCAGGATGAGCACCAGCTCTTCAGACCATACCAGAGGATTCTGGAAGATGTAGCGCGCGATGATTTGCGCCATGAGGACCACCACGATGGTGAGAAGCATGGTTACGATCACGCCCTGCGTCACGCGTATCAAACCATTCTTGATTGCGTACACGATGAACCCCCGATGAAGTCAGCCGTATGGGCTTCTGTTTTCACGTCACTCTTTGAGATGAGCTGTGTCCGGTCATCGTTGCGCAGGGGAAATATCCCCTTGCGCAACGATGGACCGTACCGGTGTTACTGCCTGGAATATTCGCGGACGATATCGATGAGTTCCCGCCCGAACTGCGCTTCGTACTGAGTCCATACGGGCGCCACCGCCTCCTGGAAGGCAGCGGCGTCAGGACGGGTAACCTGCATACCGGCCTTTTCCAGTTCGCCAAGCAGTTTTGAATCGCTTTCGGCGATCATGCGCCGTTCCTCCAGCTTCCACTTTTCAGCCGCGTCCTTGACGATCTTCTTCTGATCGTCGGTCAGCTTGTTCCAGGCACGGTCAGAAATGGTCAGAACGGCAGAACCCCAGATATGCCCCGACAGTGCAAGGTGCTTCTGAACCTCATAAAATTTCGACGCGTGAATCGTCGCAAGAGGATTCTCCTGACCATCGACCACCCGTTGCTGCAGGGCAGTGAACACCTCGGAGAAGGGCATGGGGGTCGGCGAAGCACCCAATTGACGGAATGTGTCGATGCGCAGTTCGGCCTCGGGCACACGCAGCTTCACACCCTTGAGGTCCTCGGGCTTCTCGATGGGGCGTACCGAATTGGTGATATGCCGGTACCCGCTTTCCCACCAGCTCAGTGTCGTGATTTTCTTTTCTTTCAGGACACCGGCCAGGGCCTCGCCCAGCTTGCCGTCCAGTGCCCGGTAGGCATGTTCCCGCGTCGGCCAGGCATAAGGCAGTTCCTCGACGATGAGGCGTTTGTCGAGCACCTGCAGGGCGCCTGTACCGAACAGCCCCATCTCGACCGTTCCAAGCCCCAGGCCTTCAGCCACCTCACGGTCACCACCCAGCTGAGCCGAGGGGTAAACCTGGATCACCACTTCTCCCTGGGTGGCGTCGGCTACGTCCTTTGCCATGCCTGTCAGGGCAATTTGCCACGGATGGTCCGAAGCGAAGACGTGACCCACCTTGAGGGTGACTTTTGCCTGGACCGCTCCCGCACTGGCGGCAAGGAAGCCTGCCGCAGCACAGAGAATTGCTCGATCAAAAAATTTGTGAAGCGTGGTCTTGCTCATGATTTCTCCTTGTCACTCAGGGCGCGCTGATCTGGTGCTGGATAGAAGCTTCAGCAGGATCTTGTGGTAGATGTCGATTGCCGCCAGATAGTCGTCGACATGAACGAACTCGTCGACTTGGTGGGCCAGTGACGGCGAGCCTGGCCCCATGATCAGAATGTCTCCGCCTATGCGCTGGAAAACGCTGGCATCGGTGAAATACTGCGCACCACGAGCGTGAATCGTTCGTCCAAGATGCATGGAGAGCACGTCCAGTGCAGTGTGGACCGACGGGGAACCCGGGGACGATGCCAGTGCCGGGAGGTTCAGGAGAACCTCGACGTCAAAACGGGACTGGGGGTCCGCTTCAATGGCCGCGTTTATTTCGGAGTGCACGGCCTGGAGGATGCTTTCATGGTCGTGCCCGGGCAGAGAACGGATGTCTATCGTCATCTCGCAGCGATCCGGGATGACATTGGCCTGCACCCCCGCCTGGAACATGGTGACGGTGGCGGTGGCGCTTCCCAGCATGGGGTGCGTCAGGTCCCAGCGCAGGCGCTCATTCAGGCGTGCGTGCAGGGGAATCATCTTTTCAATTGCATTGATGCCGGCAGATGGCATGGAGCCATGGGCAGCCTTGCCGTGGCTGATCAGCTTGAGCCACAGCACACCCTTGTGAGTGACGACCAGTTCATTGTTGGTCGGTTCTGCAATGATCATCAGGTCGAAGGCGGGCAGTTGTCCGGACTCGACCATGAGGGCAGCCCCCTCGGCTCCCGTCTCTTCCGCTGAGGTGGCGGCAAATATGAGTTCACCCTCCCATTCGGAAGGATGCATCCGGGCGACGCGCAGGAATGCATGGAGCAGGGCGGCAAGACCACTCTTCATGTCCACGGCACCACGACCATACAGCTTCCCTTCCACAATGTCGGCGGCAAAAGGGTCGTGAGTCCATGGCACGCTGCCAATCGGTACAGTGTCGAGATGGCCGCTCAGGACGATGCGGGGGCCGGGCCGTTCACTCTTCACCCGGGCGATGAGATTGCAGCGTCCAGATTCAATGGGGTGGATGCTGACCTCGACATTGCCGGCGGCGCGCAGGGCACTCGCCAGTATCTCTGCCAAAGCCTGTTCATCTCCTTGCCGGGTGACGGTGTTGCAGCGGATCAGCGACTGGAGAAAAAGAATGGGGTCGTGAGCGTCTGCTTCGTTCCGGGTTTCTTGACCGGAGTCTGTTGCGTGCTGAGCGAAGGTCTGCATGGGCGTCTCCTTTGAAAAAAGTATAGGAGCCGCCTCTGACAACGTCTATTTACCAATCACACAAAGATTGCGTCACAATTTTGTATCAACAGTACAAAGGCCCAGTAAGGGTTCTCCCCTGCTTACGCAAGCGCACAAAACCCTTTACGTTCGTTAGCTCGTCCTTGATTCAAACCTGAAGAAGTAAGGTGTTTGTGTGCTGATTACTGTTGAAGACGTGCTGCAGCTGGATGCCATGCAGGGCGTAAACGTCATTGCCGGAGCAGAAGGTCTGGGACGACAGCTGAACTCGGTGACCGTGCTGGATGCGCCCGATGCCGTGTCATGGCTCAAGGGGCACGAACTTGTTCTGACATCCACATTTCCGCTCATGCGGCGCCGTCAGCAGCTGGATCGCATGGTTGAAGACATGGCAGCGCGGGGGGTGGCCGGACTTGGGGTGAAGCTGAACCGCTTCATGACGGAACTGCCTCCGGCCATGTTGCGCAGAGCGGATGATCAGAAGCTGCCGATTCTGTCCCTCCCCATGGAGATCGCCTGGATCGACGTGATCAACCCGATTTTCGCTCAGGTCATGACGAGAAATGGCGCACTGGTCTCCCGCTCCGAGCCCATCCGCAACAGCTTCAACGAGCTTTTGCTGGCTGGGGCAGACCTGCAGGATTTTCTCGATGCGCTTGGCAAGCTGATCCAGAAGCCCGTGTTGGTGCACAGCCCGGCCAATCGCCTGCGGATGGGCAGCACGGGGTATGAACAGCATGACATGGCTGCCGCAGTGACAGGCATTGTTCAAGTGCCGACAAGTCGAACCCGTCTGCTGCTGGACACGCATGATGTCTATGAAATGTCGTTGCCCGTGGGGAGGCTGGCCTACTGTCTGCTTGATCCCAACGTGGATCCTTCCGGCATCCTGGCTGTGCTCGACCAGGCAAGGAATCTCACGGAGTCGGATCTATGGTGTCTCAAGCATGCACGCGACGCCATCTCCATCAAGCTTCTTCAGTCACGCGCGGAGACCAGCATCGCGCGCGAGAAGCAGAATGAATTTGTGCAGGGCTTGCTGGACTCCAGCCTGAGCGAGGCAGCGCTGAAGAAACTTCTGCGTCGCGGAAGAGAACGGGGCTACAGGCTGTACGAGCGTTATGTGGTTGCCATGGTGAAGTTCCCCAGAATGGCGGACAACAAGCTGCTCGGCGTGACGGACATCCTGCACCCGCTGCTGGCGGCGGAGGATATTCTGGTGGGCTGGTTCGGCAACGGCGGCTTCCTTCTGCTCGTGCCGGAAAGGGCGGAGGCAGGCTTCAGTACGGATGGCGGCGCGTCCTACATGGAGTCACTGTTGCGTGAACTGAGTCTCCAGGCGGGGCTCGCGCATTGGCACGCCGGCATGAGCCAGATACTGTCGGTGGAGAGGCTGGCACCCGGTGCGGAGCAGGCGGAATACGCGCTGCAACGAAGCATGAAGGCGGAGAAACCCTGTGAGCTCAAGCTTCACGATGAAACCAGTCTGCAGCGCATCTTTTCCCATCCCGCCATTCAGCAGGGCGTGCAATCCTACGTGCAGGAATGGCTTGAACCGTTGATTCAATACGATCAGCGCCATCAGTCCCGTTTGATCGAAACCTTGAAGGTTTTCATCGAGAACAACGGGAACTACCGTGAAGCTGCGCGTCTTCTGCATGTCCATCACAACACCGTGCGCTATCGAATAGGACAGATCGAACGGCTGACACGGCGCGACATACAGCAGCCCAAACTCCGCTTCCAGTATCAGCTGGCGCTGCATCTGTTTTCGTCCATGGACAACGATTGACAGGGGCATGGCGGCGCCGGCCGCCTGATCACGAAGCCGTCATTGCAAGCGCCGTCTCGTAGGCAGTGCGCAGCGAGGCCGGGTCGGCAATACCTTGCCCGGCGATGCCGTAGGCGGTGCCGTGGTCCACGCTGGTGCGAATGAAGGGCAGGCCCACGGTAACGTTCACGCCCTGTTCGACGCCCAGATATTTCACCGGGATCAGGCCCTGATCATGGTACTGGGCCACGACGATGTCGAACTCGCCCATGCGGGCGCGCATGAAGACGGTGTCGCCCGGCAACGGCCCGGTGACATCCAGGCCTTCAGCGCGGGCCGCCTCGATGGCGGGGGCAATGATCTCGATTTCCTCGCGGCCGAAGCGGCCGTCTTCACCGGCGTGCGGGTTGAGCCCGGCGACGGCAATGCGCGGCTGCTTCAGGCCGGCCTGCCGGCAGGCGAGGTCGGCCAGTCGGATGGTGTCGAGTTCCGCCTCGAACGTGATGAGACGCGGGACATCCGCCAGTGCCACGTGAATCGTGACCAGCAGCACGCGTAGCTCGGGGTTGGCCAGCATCATGGCATAGCGGGTGGTGCCGCTGCGTTCGGCAAGAATCTCGGTATGGCCGGGAAAATCCACGCCCCCCATCTGCATGGCCTTTTTGTTCAGGGGCGCCGTGACGATGGCGCGAATGCGCTGCGCCATGGCGTCGTCAATGGCATGGCAGAGATATTCGTAGGCGCCCCGGCCGGCTTCGGCGTTGGGCTGGCCCATGGGAAGGTTGTCCGG
>JAJUGV010000101.1 GCA_029265795.1 Alcaligenaceae bacterium | reverse complement strand
TGATCGTCCGTTCTTATGACGCCGGCCGGCGCCGGCCCTAACGACGCCCTTCTGACCTATGAATAAACACCGCTCCCGCCCACGCCCCTTACCGGCCACTTCCCGCCGAAAGAGCCGCCCCGCCCCCGTCCGCAGCCGCCTGCTGATGCTCAACAAACCCTTTGGCGTGCTGAGCCAGTTCAGTGATGCTGAAGGCCGTGCCACCTTGAAAGACTTCATCGACATCCCCGACATCTATCCCGCGGGGCGGCTGGATCGCGACAGCGAGGGCCTGCTTCTATTGACCAATGACGGACGCCTGCAGGCGCGCATCGCCGAGCCGCGCTTCAAGATGAGCAAAACTTACTGGGCGCAGGTGGAGGGTCAGCCAAGCGAAGCGCAATTGGAAGCGCTGCGCAAAGGTGTGTTGCTAAAGGATGGCCCCACTTTGCCGGCGCAAGTCAGGCTCATGGCGGAGCCCGGGCTTTGGCAGCGCGACCCTCCGGTGCGCTTTCGCAAGAGCGTTCCCACAGCGTGGCTGGAAATTACGATCCATGAAGGCCGAAATCGGCAGGTCAGGCGCATGACCGCTGCAGTCGGGCTGCCGACATTACGGCTGGTAAGAGTGGCGATTGGGCCGTGGAAGCTGGGCGATCTGCCGCTGGGGGAATGGCGGGATTTGGAGGTGCCGGGAGGCGGGTAGAAATGCGTCTTTCAGCCGGGGCGGTCAGGCGTGACAGCAGAGAAGGGCGGCGCGGCAAATAAAGGCGGCACGGCAAAGAAAAAAGCCCAGGTAAATGCCCTGGGCTTTTTTGAGGAATCTGGAGCGGGAAACCGGTCTCGAACCGGCGACCTCAACCTTGGCAAGGTTGCGCTCTACCAACTGAGCTATTCCCGCATAAGTGAAACCGCGTGTTGCGTGTTTCGTGCTTAGGGGCATAACTATAGCACAAATTTTTCATGGTGCAACGCAGATTGCACTGCAGGCCTGCACGTGCGACAGTTCCCGGTGGACATGTGCAACATCCGACCACCAATGGAGAACAGCAACATGAATCTCTCAGACCTCAAGCAGTTCGGCATCGACATCCCCTTCCCCTATAAATCCAAGTACGACAACTACATCGGCGGCAAATGGGTTCCTCCCGTCAAAGGTGAATATTTCGAGAACCTGTCGCCCATCACCGGCAAGCCCTTCTGCCAAGTACCCCGCTCCACTGCAGACGACGTAGAACTGGCTCTAGACGCCGCACATGCCGTGCGCCGGCAGTGGGCGCGCACACCGGCCGCCGAGCGGTCTAACATCCTGCTGCGCATCGCAGACCGCATGGAGCAGAACGTGCATCTGTTGTCGGTCGCCGAGACCATCGACAACGGCAAACCCCTGCGCGAGACGCAAGCCGCCGACCTTCCCCTTGCCATCGACCACTTCCGCTATTTCGCAGGGTGCCTGCGCGCTCAAGAAGGCGCCATTTCAGACCTTGATCCCGACACCGTCGCCTACCATTTTCAGGAGCCCATCGGCGTGGTCGGCCAGATTATCCCCTGGAACTTCCCCATCCTGATGGCCGCCTGGAAACTGGCGCCCGCGCTGGCTGCGGGTTGCCCGGTGGTGATGAAACCGGCTGAACAGACGCCCGCCTCCATCCTGCTGCTTATGGAATTGATCGGCGACCTGCTGCCGCCCGGCGTGGTCAACATCGTGAACGGCTACGGCAAGGAAGCGGGCAACGCGCTGGCCACCAGCAAACGCATTGCCAAAATCGCCTTCACCGGCTCGACGCCGGTTGGCAAGCAGATTCTGCGCAATGCGGCCGAAACCCTCATTCCGGCAACGGTCGAGCTCGGCGGCAAGAGTCCCAACATCTTCTTTGCCGATGTCATGGACAGCGACGACGAATTCCTCGACAAAGCACTGGAAGGCCTCAGCCTGTTCGCGCTCAACCAGGGTGAAGTCTGCACTTGCCCCTCGCGCATCCTCATCCAGGAATCGATTTACGACCGCTTCATCGAAAAAGCCATCGCCAGGGTACAGAAGATGAAGACCGGCAACCCGCTGGCTTCCGACACCATGGTCGGCGCGCAGGTTTCCAAGGCGCAGATGGATAAGATTCTGGGCTATATCAACATCGGCCGCGAGGAAGGTGCCACATGCCTGACGGGCGGCGGGCGCAACGAGCTCAGCGGCGGGCTGGAAGAGGGCTATTACGTCACGCCCACGCTGATGCTGGGCAAGAACGACATGCGTATTTTCCAGGAGGAAATTTTCGGTCCGGTGGCCTCCGTCACCACTTTTAAAGATGAGGACGAAGCCATCGAAATCGCCAACGCCACCTACTACGGCCTGGGCGCCGGTGTCTGGACACGCGACGGCTCACGTGCCTACCGCGTCGGCCGGGGCGTGGAAGCCGGCCGTGTCTGGACGAACTGCTACCACATGTACCCCGCCCACGCCGCTTTCGGGGGCTACAAAGAATCCGGCATCGGCCGCGAAACCCACAAAATGGCCCTAGCCAACTACCAGCAGACCAAATGCCTCTTGGTCAGCTACAGCCCCAAAGCACTGGGATTTTTCTGACGTGAAAGTGGGGTCAGACCCCGGTTTTTTAGAAACTGGGGTCTGACCCCAGTTTCCAGTTTCCGGTTTTCTTACGCCGCTGCGCGGGCGCGTTCGCGCAGTTGTGTGAGGGTGCTGTGAGTGCTGATCACTTCGGGGTCGAGACGGATTTCTATCAGGCTGGAAACTTCGGCCTTTAGCGCCTGTTTTAGGGCGGGCTCGAAGTCTTCGGTCTTGGCAACCACGTGTCCTTCGAGGCCATAGGATTGGGCCAAAGCGGCGAAGTCGGGGTTACACAGGTGGGTGCCTGATACTCTGTCGGGGTAATACATTTCCTGGTGGGCCCGTATCGTGCCGTACATGCCGTTATTCACCACAATAAAAATGATGGGAACGCGGTATTGAATCGCCGTCGCGATTTCCTGGCCGTTCATCAGAAAACAACCGTCGCCGGAGATGGAAACCACGGTGCGATCAGGGCATGTCAGCTTGGCCGCGACCGCCGCGGGCACGCCGTAACCCATGGCGCCGCTGGATGGCGCGATCTGCGTGCGTGAGCCATTGGCCAGCCCTCGGTAGCGCAGATAGCGGACGAACCATCCTGCGTAATTGCCGGCGCCGCTGGCGTAGATGGTGTCTTCCGGCACGTGCTGCTGCAACAACTGCACCACCTTGCCCATGTCCACAGTGTGTTTATCGTCCACCGCAGGTGTGATGTGAGCCATATAGTCACTGACGGCGTCGCGCGTCCAGTCAGACCAGGGGCGTTGCGCGGGCGGCCGCACTGTCTGAAGCTGTGCGGCAAAGCCCGGCAGGGAGGCCTGGATCATGAGGTCGGCCTGATAAACGCTGCCCAGTTCTTCGGCGCCGGCGTGCACGTGGATCAGCTTCTGACGGGGTCGCGGAGGTTCTAGCAGAGCATAACCTCGCGTTGTGCCTTCACCCAGCCTTACCCCCACCGCAATGACCAGATCCGAGTTCTCGATACGCCGACGCAGGGCCGGCCCAAGGGTGGATCCGACTTCGCCCACATAATTGGGGTGACGATTGTCGAAGGTGTCCTGGAAGCGGAATGCGCAGGCTACCGGCAGATCCCAACTGGCCGCGAATTGTTGAAGCTGCTCGCACGCTTCCGGCGTCCAGCCACCGCCACCGACCAACATCAGCGGTCGCTTAGCCGCACTGATGAGTCCGCCCATTTCCTGCATGCGTGACGGATCGGGCCAGGTGAGATTCCGCCTGTAGGGCGGCAGGATTTCGGCTTCTGCAACCCGGGTCAACATGTCCTCCGGCAGGGCAAGAACTACCGGCCCCTGGCGGCCGGAAGTCGCCGTCTGGAAAGCACGGGCCACGTATTCGGGAATCCGCTCGGGCACATCAATCTGCGCCACCCATTTGGCCACCTGCCCAAACATGCGCCGATAATCGATTTCTTGGAAGGCCTCGCGATCCTGGACATCACTGGCGACTTGCCCGATGAACAGGATCATCGGCGTGGAGTCCTGATACGCAGTATGCAGGCCGATGCTGGCATTGGTGGCGCCAGGGCCTCGCGTCACAAAACAAATACCCGGGCGCCCGGTCAGCTTTCCATAGGCCTCCGCCATATTTGCCGCGCCACCCTCCTGGCGGCAGATAATAAAACGCATTTTCTCGCGATATTCGTACATGCCGTCCAGAGCTGCCAGATAGCTTTCGCCCGGAACTCCGAAACACATGTCTGCGCCATGGCCGACCAAGGATTCAATTAATAAATGACCTGCAATTTGTTTTGTCATTTCCCACAACCCGGTATTTGAAAACGGCTTAAATAAAACTCAGTGCATCCTTAATGATGCGGGACCCATTTTTGGAGTGGCCTTTATAAAATCCACGCTGGCTTCCAATGAAGAAATAGACTCACGCAACAGATCCAGAACGATCTCTACCCGGCGCCCGGTCCACTTCGACGCCAGCGCTGATAAGCTGATTGCGGCAATGGGCCGTTTCTTTCCATCCCGAATACACATCCCCAGCGCCTTCACGCCCGGCTTCTCCAGTACATCCGCCAGCACATATCCCAGGCTGCGGCCGGCTGTCAGCCTGGAGTCGATCTCAGCTTTTGAATAGTTGGGGTAGCTCTCCCTGATGCGCGGCAGGTTTTCAGCACAGATACGCGCCATTTCGGACTCATCCAGCGCGGAAAGAATGGCCAACCCGCCGGCACCCACGGTAAGAGGCCGACTACGGCCGGCCTCTTGGACATAGGCCACCGGCATCCCGCCTTCTTTACGATCGACGCAGATCCCGTTGAAGCCGGATCGCACCGTTAGAAAAACGGTGTCTCCCGTTTCGCGGGCGATTTTCATGACATAGGGTTGGCAGACATCACGCAGATGCAGCGCCGGCACTGCCACGCCCATTTCGTAGATCGCCATGCCAAGGAAATAACGCTTGGATTCCTGGTCCTGGTACACCAAGCCTTCGGCAACCAGACTCTGCAGCAGCCGGTGGACGGTGGAGCGTTCCAATTCGCTCATGCGCACAACATCGACAAGGCGCAACCCCGTACGATTATTGGCGGCGAGCAACCTCAATAACGCAGCGACCCTGACTACTACATGTACCTGCATGGATTCATCCTCATTACTACCTTGTGAATTTTCCACTGCAGCACGGCGACGTCTCACTACTTCCCGAAACCCAGGTCCACAGCAGCAGACAGTTTTTCCATGCGCTGAAGCTCAAACTGCAGCCGCTGCGCAAACTCCTCGGGCGTGTGCGGGGCCGCATATCCACCCTGAGACAGCAGCTTCTGCTTGATCTCCGGGTCTTCCAAAATACTGTTCACGTCGCGATTGATCTTGTCGATGATCGCCTTGTCGGTGCCGGCAGGCGCCAGCAGCCCATACCAGGTCTGCACTTCGTAACCGGACAGCCCAGCCTCGGCAAACGTCGGGACATCGGGCAGCTCGGCGAGACGCTCAGGCGTTGCCAGCGCAATCGGCTTTAGCTTTCCGGAATCGAAATAGGCCTTCACCGAACCTAGAGAAGCGAACACCATGTCGATGTTGCCACCGATGATGTCAGCCGCCGCCTGTCCCACGCCCTTATAGGGAATATGCTGAATCGAGGTGTCGGTCTGTTGCTTGAAGAGCTCCGCCGCCAGGTGCGACGTGCTGCCGTAGCCCGTGGATGAATAGTTGTACTTCCCGGGGGACTCACGCAGCAGTTTCAGCACATCCTCCACGGTATCGGCCTGGAAGCTCACACTCGTGGCAAGCACGGTGGGCGCCTGGGAAATCATCGCGATGGGCGTGAATGATTTTTCGACGTCGTAACGCAAGTCCTTGTAGACGAACTTATTGGTGGTGTGGTTGCCGGCTGCCAGCAACAGGCGATAGCCGTCATTCGCCGCCCGCGACACGTCTGTCGTGGCGATGGTCGCGTTGGCGCCGGGCTTGTTTTCAACAATCACCGGTTGTTCCCAACGCTTGCTCAGCTCTTCAGTAATGATGCGCGCCGCCATATCGGCCGGCCCGCCGGCGGGATACCCCACCACCACCGTCACAGGTGCGTTTGGATAATCCGTCGCATTCGCTATAGCAGGGCTGAACGCCGCCACCGTCAGCACGCTGCATGACAACGCGCCGAGCCATTTTTTGCATCCCCTCATTCTTCTCTCCTCTGACACAAATCAGATTTTGTCGATACTACGTACCCGTGATTCGGGCAGACCCATCTTAGGTTGAGGAGAACAAGCTCGGCGCAGGTTTCCCACCTGCTGGGAAATGGAAAGTGGGGTCAGACCCCGGTTTCTTTGAAACTGGGGTCTGACCCCACTTTCTTTACCCCACTTCTTTTTGGTATTCCGCGATAGCTTGGGAGGCGATGCGGAAGGAGTCCATGCCGGCGGGGATGCCGCCATAGATGGCGACATGGGTCAGCGCGCCGCGGATTTCCTTTTCGGTCAGGCCGTTGCGCAGGGCGCCCTTCACGTGCAGGGCAAGTTCGTGAGGTCGGTTGAGCACGCCGATCATGGCGATATTGATCAGGCTGCGCTCGCGACGCGTCAGATCGTCATTTGCCCAGCACTGCCCCCAGCATGCAGTGGTAGCGATTTCCTGAACGATGCGATTGAAATCGGTGGCGGCGGCCAGCGACTTGTCAACGTGTTCGGCGCCCAAAACTTCCCGGCGCACTTTCAAGCCTTTTTCGTACAGTTCATTATTCATGCGTGTTCCTCCTTTAGAAATTTGCAGGCGGCAGCTTCGCCCGAGCGCCTTCCGATCATATACTTCCACACGACGATAACCGCGAAGAGGAGACAAGATGGACGAATTTATGCAGGCCGCCATCGAGGAAGCCCGCCAGGGCATGGAGGAAGGCGGCATCCCCATCGGGTCCGTACTGGTACACCAGGGGCGCATCATCGGGCGCGGACACAATCGGCGGGTACAGCAAGGCAGCGCCATATTGCACGGGGAAATGGATGCGCTGGAAAATGCCGGCCGCCAGCCGGCGCGCGTGTATCGGGAGTCGGTCATCTACACCACGCTGTCGCCCTGCCCCATGTGCACCGGCGCCATCTTGCTTTACGGCATCCCCAAAGTGGTGGTCGGCGAGAACCAGACGTTTATGGGGGCCGAAGATCTGCTGCGTGCTCAGGGCGTTGAGGTCGAAGTTCTCCAGGATGAAACCTGCATCGACCTCATGCGCCGCTTTATCTCGGCGAACCCGGAGTTGTGGAACGAAGATATCGGAGAGTGAGCTTAGAAGCGCAACTCAGGCCGGCGGCGACTGCACGCTTTCACGAACCGCATCCACCGCCCGCACGTTGACTTCTGCGGTATGGCCCTCGCGATCCCGGCCAAAATGCACCACCGTCTGCGGGTAGGGAAGTTCAATGCCCGCAGCATCGAAACGCTGCTTGACGTGACGGTTGAAGGCGCGCTGCACCATCCACTGGCTTCCCGGACGGGTCTTGATGAGCACCCGCACACTGAAGCCCCGTTCGTTCAACGCTGTCACGCCGGGGATCTCAATGTCTTCCAGCACCTCGGCCGCCAGCTCCGGATCCTTCATAAGCTCCTTGAAGGCGGCCCCCAATTCCGCGACGGCCCGGTCGACATCCTCGCGGTGAGCAATGTTGTATTCGGCGAAGTGATAGCCGAAATCACGAGTGTGATTGCTCACCGTATCGATCGCTGAAAACGGGATCAGGTGGTATCCGCCGTCCAGCGTCCGGATTACCACCGAACGCACCGTGATTTTTTCCACCGTGCCGAAGTGACCGGCCACTTCCACGATATCGTTCTGGTTCATGCCGTTTTCCAGCTGAATGAAGACGCCGGTGATGACATCTTGCACCAGCTTCTGCGCCCCAAAACCAATAGCCAGGCCCACCACCCCCGCACCGGCAATCAAGGGGCCGATATCGATGCCCAGCTGCGAAAGCACGACCAGCACCGTCATGGTGACGATCACGATTGCAGCCGCATTCCGCAACAGCATGAGCAGCGTCTTCTCACGCTCGCTAGCGCGCCGCCCCTCGCGCGCGCCCACCCGATGCTCAATCACGCTGGCCAGCACCGTCCAGACCAATGCAGCCGTCGCCAGCACGATCCCCACGCGCAGTATGAGCGCGACCGTCGCGCGGCCGCGGTCGGAGTCCAGCCAGGCGGCCAAGTCGAAGGCCCGCCAGGCGTCCAGTACGAGTAGCAGCACCACAACCACAACCGCCAGATGAATCCCTCGCAACGTGGGATCCTTGTAACTGTTGACGCGCCGCTCAAGCAGGGGGAGGTTTCGATTCCAGTTTTCCGGCAAGGAAATATGGCGCGACTGAAGGCGAATCAGGGCCGCCGAAGCCAACGCCCCAACCACCACGGCGATCACCGACTGCACCGTGGCCGCCATCATGAAGGCGAGCGCCTCGGCCTGTTCCGCCTGGCTGGCCACCAGCAGCACCGTGAAATAGGTGAACGCGAGCCAGTGCCAGGTGCGCGCCAGCGCACGCAGAAGTGTGCCGAAGACAGCCGTCTCGGCGGCATCAGCGCGCTGCATCAAGCCGGCACGCACCGTCGTCTTCTGACTCCAAACCACCCGAAGCGCGGTCACATACACGCACAGCATGATCACGAGCCCGATCAGCCGGCCGATGGACGGCGCGAGCACCGTCTGCCCGACCGGCACCACCACCAGCAGACAATAGCCGGTCAGCGCTATCAGCAGCGTGATCCACCGATTCCAGTAAGCAGCGGTTTCGGGTTGCAGGGGCAATAGTCGCAGCTGGTCGTAGCGCGTCGCGAACACCGCCCGCGACACGGACTTCACCACTTCAATCAGTACAAAGGCCGTCAAGAACTGATAAGCGAAGACGCCGCTGGAGCGGCTATAGTCAGAGAGGGTCGCGGCCACCACATAACCAGCTAGCGCGGCCAACAACGTGGCGGCGACATCAACGATCAACGCCAACAACACCCCAAGCAGCTTGCGACTGAGGGTGAGCCGGCGCAATCGATAGCGCGGCTGGGCAGAGTCGGCCGGCGCGGGTGAGCCTCCGGCTTCCTGCACGGGTTTCGTGCGTATCCAGGTATCCAGCCGGCCGAAGAGAACGCCCGCAATAGCTCGCAACACCGCATAAGCCACCAACGTGGCGGCAATCACCAAGGCGAGAATTCGCAGGGCGGGCAACCACGCATCCAGCTTGCCTTCCGTCACTCCATCACTCGACCCAAGGTGCGAGAAAGCGCGCAGCGTGAGCTCAATATCCGTACTCAGCTGAGCGGTCACGGCCTGCAGCGAACTGCCCAGCCGCTGCGATAGCACCGCGATACCCGATGGTTGCTCCAGCTGCCGCTGGGCAGACCCGTCCGCGGCAGCGGCGTCCTGCTTCGCCTGCTCCAACGCGCGCAACTGCGCGATGAGCTTGTCACGCTCGGCCGGGTCTTCCAGCGCCTTCAGCAATTCGGAGTAAGAAGGCGGCTCAGACGCCTCCGCTTCGGTCGCTTGTTGCGCCTGCAGGGGCCCCGCCGCCAAAAATAGTGACAGGAAGACGGCAAGAACAAACTTATAGAAGTATTGAGACATCCACAC
Source organism: Alcaligenaceae bacterium (assembly GCA_029265795.1). Taxonomy (GTDB): domain Bacteria; phylum Pseudomonadota; class Gammaproteobacteria; order Burkholderiales; family Burkholderiaceae_B; genus Yanghanlia. The sequence continues at coordinate 768 of JAJUGV010000101.1, read as the reverse complement.
AGACCGTGGTGTCGGATCGCGATGAAGGTGTGTGCCCGTTGAAAGCATCATCATGCAGCGCCCCGTGACATCGTTCATCAGAATAAAAAAACACGCTCCAACAGGAAACGTGCCTGACAACAGCGTACCACGACTGTGGAACTGGAAACTGGGGTCTGACCCCACTTTTGCAGAAACTGGGGTCTGACCCCAGTTTTCGCCATTTTTGTCGCGTATGGAATCACTATGTTGCGGTTTGAGTTTTTCCCGTAAAATCGCTGCGCCGCTGTAACGCTTTTCGACATATCGATGGGTGGCCAGGCAGGCAATACGACGTCGGCTCTTTGCCGGAAGAGGAGGCGGGGCTTTTCTCCGCACAAAAATTAGTGAATGAAAGAAGCAGGAGATTGCACGCAATGAGCTATGCCTGTCCAAAATGTGGCAGTGAAAACACTCAAAAGATCACAGCCGTGGCTGCCAGTGGTACCACGGAAGGCACAAGTCAAACGACAACTGTAGGTGGTGGAGTCGGTGGCGGCGGTTTCGGCGCGGGCGTTGCCTCGGGCACTACAAAAAGCCAGTTTCAAACCGAACTTGCCAAACGGTTCAGCCCGCCGGAAAAAGAAATGGAAGGCGTCTTCTTCCACATCATTACAGGGCTCATTATTTACGCCGTCGTTATGGCAGTGGCGGCTTTCTTCATTATTGGATTCGGTGAACAGATAATCGGCGAATTCCTCGCTACCGTAGCATGGCTGGCCTTCGGGGTCTGGTATGGCCTGCGCCGGA
>JAJUGV010000110.1 GCA_029265795.1 Alcaligenaceae bacterium | reverse complement strand
TTTGATCCACAGGAAGATACCGGCAATTGCTCTATCCTTCCGGGGATTAACACCGAAGTGATGTGGTGACATCGCAGAGTAGTATCTGCCCACCTGTCTGGTGCGACCTGAATAAAATACCCGGGGGGCGTGGTTCAGAATTTAGAGCCAAGCCGCAGGGGGCTATGGGGGGAAATAAACGCCATCGCTCGCGGTATACCGACTCAAATTTTTGTAGGAGAAATTTCCGGTATACAGCGTCAATTTGCCTCCCGAGCGAAAGCGCTCAGTCGTCGTCTCGGCAACGACTAATGTGCGTGACGAAGCCCCGCTGGGAAATACAATTCTCAGACCCGTAACTCTTGGTTCAAATGGATTAGCCTGTGATCGTTCCTGATGAAGCAAAGCAAGCGTTGTCGATCGTCCAGAAGGAATTGGCGGACTCACTGGTGGCGGTGTATCTCCATGGCTCAGCGGTATCTGGAGAACTTCGTCCCCGTAGTGATGTAGACGTGCTTGCGATCATTGACGAACCGATGACTTCGGAGGTCAGACGACGTCTTACTTCAAAATTTATGAGCGTATCTGGGCGATACCCTTTTGACACGGATGGGCGCCGCCCTCTTGAGGTCATTATTTTTTTGCGCTCTGATCTGTTGAAACAGCCATATCCGGCACGGAGTGAATTCATTTATGGTGAATGGTTGCGCCATCAGTACGAGGCAGGTGAAAGCTCTGAACCTGTCAGTGATCCAGAGCTCACCCTAGTACTAGCTCAGTCTAGCCAAGAAGCAAAACCGTTATTCGGACCTAACGCTAGCGAGCTTCTGCCAACCGTTCCGAGCTCTGATGTACGCCAAGCAATGAGAGATGTACTGCCCACATTAACCCAATCGCTACAGGGTGACGAACGTAATGTTCTACTGACCCTGGCGCGTATGTGGCGGACAGCATCCACCGGAGATTTTGTCTCTAAGGATAACGCTGCGGAATGGGCAGCTAGTCGGCTACCACAGGTACAAGCGGATGTTTTGACCGATGCGCGGGAAGCCTATTCGAGTGGAGGAGAGAGTGACTGGAAAAATCGCCAGCAAGAACTCCAACTCACCGTCAGAACCTTGCAACATCATGTCCTAGCGAATCTATGACAAGCTCAGAACACGGCCATGCGGCCTCTATTGCATATGTGTGCCCACCCCTAAGTATCCAAAGTCATGCATCCATGCTCTCTCGTCCAGGCTGATCAGCTCCGTCGTAACGGTATTCCCCTTGCGGACCATACTGCATGACTGTCTGGCCATGACTAGCAGCCACTGCAAGCCGGTCAGCCAGCGTATTCTGCGGGTGACCGCTATGGGCCTTCACGTGTAAAAGCTCGACATCATGACGGCCAAGGAGCTCGTCTATCTGCTGCCAAAGGTCAAGGTTCTCAACCGGCTTTTTGTCTGACTTGCGCCAGCCGTTCTCTTTCCACTTTGGCAACCAGGTCCTACACCCATTACGAGCATAGGCGCTGTCCGTGTAGAGCCTCACTTTGGTGGACCGAGTCGGAATGGCCTTGAGGCCTTCTAAAACGGCCCTGAGCTCCATGCGATTGTTGGTAGTCGGCTTCTCAGACCCGCTCATTCGAATTTGACTACCTCCACCCTCCAAAATGGCAGCCCAACCGCCTGAGGAATCCTCACAGCCATTATTGATACATGCCCCATCAGTATAGATTTCGATCAATGGACCATTTACATAATCGGACATCAATTTATCCATTCTTCGCATCCTCATTCTTGAAAGCGACTGGCTCCCTGACAGGTCGACGGACCAGTGAGCGGACGCATACCGCCTACCTGACCAGTCGCCTTCAAGGATGTCACTGGGTTTAATAGAAGAATCAACAAGAAGTCGGCCAAGGAAAGCCGACAGAGAACAGACACTCACCGGGAGTCCGGATAAATATGATTAGTCGGGACTATGCCGACACCGAAACCCATGACTGTCAGAAGAAAATTGGAATCATCAAATGAACTTGTGGTGGAGACCAATGGGATAGCTGTAGCAGTCATCCACAAGTTATCTTGATGTCATCTTATAGAAAGACTATTAGAAGGAATACCTTTATAGGTATATCCATTGATGGTAATAAACAAAGGAAGACTCTTATAGATCAACTACAAGTCCCACCTTTAGGTGGGGCTTCGCCCCCTCTACATCCACCATCCGACGCTGTGTCAGATGTAGCCGACCTCGACGTAGTGCCCCCTCAATTCATCTACGCCAGTCTTGTTCGGTTCACGTCTGCTCCAACTGCCATTGCGCGTCTTCAAGGTGATGACAGCCCGATGCGTTCATGCAGCTCATGCCGAAAGCTCAAAGAATGTAGGCCCTGGTGGGAGCCACTATAGGCACCCTCCCACATGGGTCTTCTAGGGTTCTGGATAGGCAATCCGACTATCCTTCTCCATAACTGTCACCTAATTGAACCCGCGAGACCATACTGCCCGCTACAGTGACCACCCTCCTTCGTTGGGGCACTAATGCAATGCCTCCACCGTGATCTTGTGCACGGCGTCCAGTCTGGTCTTAAAGCTGGGCCCACGGTTATAAACCCTGTTCGCCGTCGTTTGACCACGTTCATGGCCGGTAATCCAAACCACGATTTCTTCTGGCACCCCGGCGTCAGCCATGATCGTAATCGCAGTTGTTCTAAACGAATGAAATCCCAACCGACGATTGCCGCGGCTCACATGTTTCGTCAGAAGACGCGAGAACCACTGTGAAGCCTTCGCACTATGGCTGCCATCTTTGCGCTGTGACTGAGCGACTTCAGGAAAGAGTAGTTCTGAACCATCCTGCCTCGCTCTTTCTAACTGCTGTTTGATCAAGGGAAGAAGATCATGATGAATGGGCACTTCACGAGCTGCGTTACGGTTTTTGCCTTCCCTGATCACCAGACACCAAACCCGCTGGTGTTGCTGGATATCTGTTATGCGTAGAGCACACAGTTCGCTTATACGCGCTCCGGTGTAGAAGCCTAGACGAGGCAGCAGGAATGCAATCCCGGTCTCTCCTTCAGTGGCTTGGAAAATCGCTTCTATGTCAGCCCGGCGGAACTGGTCGTAGCTTTTCACAGTTGCCTTAGGCCGCAACCGGTGCCCCTTGAAAGGGTTATCAGTCTCCAACGGTTCTTCCATGACATCGACCGCATGTGTCCAGATGGCTGATAACCCAGCAAGGTAGTTGGCGACTGTCTGCCGTGTCTTGTTCTGAGATAGCTGCTGTGTGACGAAGTCTCGGACCTGCTTACGGGTCACTTCACATAAGGCGATGTCGTCCATGCGAAGTGACGACAAGAACACAGTAACTGCCCGCGTATTTTTGGAAACTGTTGAGGCCTTGCGGGTGACGAGAGGGGAATTCGCCCAATCCTCTAATGCTCCACAGATGCTCAATCGGACTTCAGCAGGAACCACCCCGGTGTTTAGTGCCTTAAGAGCAGCTACCTCGATGGGGGTCAGCTTTTCTGGGTCCACAACATCGTGAACATCGAGCAGAATTTCATCATCCGCGGCTTGACGCTCGAGCTCTCGATTCGCTTCCTGAAGCTCCTGCAGCTTATCTAGAAATAACTTCCTTTTTCGCGCCGGGCTCAAGTTCCCCTTCAGCTCTGCTTCTAGGTCGGCTAGATCCGCCAGCAGCCGGTCGCGTATTCGACAAGCCTCATCGAGGTCGCCCGTCTCGGTTGTCTGCTGGAGAATCGTTCTTCCTAAATGTTGAGCTAGAACCGGGGACAATCGTTTCTGGAAGAACCAGACATTGCCACGCTGACGAAGATAGCGTTTATCAGGTCGTTTCCCTCTTGCCATTGAACTGATTTCACTACAACTGCATCAGGATAGCCGGGGGCCAGCCATCCTGAGTAGGGCCGAAATTACCAATTAGTGGCGCTGACTACCTAGGGTCTAATTGACCGAGTAAATTGATGCTGTAGCCATTTGTGTAGCCAATCCTGCAGCCACCAACCCCAATATTGGTGCGGTTTTCTTTATTTTCAAGGGGTTGGAATGAGGATGGAGCGGGTGATGGGAATCGAACCCACGCTGTCTGCTTGGGAAGCAGAAGTTCTACCATTGAACTACACCCGCGGCGCCCTTTTGACACTGATACCAAGAGGGATCGGCAAAATTGTAGCGCAAAGATGCCGTGCTGGTCAGCCCAGCACGGCGAATCAGCGATAGATACTACAATTCAGGCCATGATGAATGCTGACAACGACTCTACGCGCGACAACTCTGCGCAGCAAGCGTCTGCTGAGACGGTTTCCGGCCGGCAGGACGCCGCCAATCCGCCGGTTTCCACGACACCGTCGGGCACTTCGCACATTCGCAGTTTCGTCCACCGTCGCGCCCACATTACCCCAAGCCAGCGCGAGGCGCTCGATCGCTTGATGCCCTTATGGGCAGTTCCCTATCAGGCGCGGCAGCTCGACTTCCAAGAAGTATTTGGCCGAGACGCACCCACCATATTAGAGATCGGCTTTGGCATGGGAGAAACCACACAGAAGATTGCTCTGGCCCGACCAGAAGACAACTTCTTGGGTGTCGAAGTCTTTAACGCCGGCGTCGGCGCCATGCTGAAGCGTATCGATGAGTCAGGGCTCACCAATGTAAAAGTCATTCAGCATGATGCAGTGGAAGTCCTGCAACATATGATCCCTCCCGCCTCCCTTGCAGGCGTGCATATTTATTTTCCCGACCCCTGGCCTAAGAAACGTCACCATAAACGGCGCCTCATTCAGCCACCACTGGTCAAGCTTTTAGCCAGCCGAATGAAGCCCGGTGCCTATATTCACTTGGCCACCGACTGGGAAAATTACGCGGAACAGATGTTAGAAGTGCTGAGTGGTGAGGAAACGTTGGAGAACACGACCGACGGGTATGCCCCGCGGCCCGATTACCGCCCTCTGACCAAATTCGAAGCCCGCGGCCTGCGTCTGGGTCACGGGGTCTGGGATCTGATTTTCAAGCGCAAGGCCGATGTACCCTGAGATCCACCCTTACTCACATGGCTACCTGAGCACAGACGACGGTCACCGCGTGTACTGGGAACTCTGCGGTAACCCGCAGGGCAAGCCCGCCATCTTCCTGCACGGCGGGCCCGGTGGCGGCTGCTCAGCTGCGCACCGTCGTCTGTTTGATCCGGCCAGTTACAAGGTACTGCTGTTCGATCAGCGCGGCTGTGGCCGCTCAACGCCCCATGCAAGCCTGGAGAACAACACCACGTGGCATTTGATTGCGGATATGGAGCGCCTGCGCAGTGAAGTGCTGGATACGGAACAGATGTTGGTATTTGGCGGCTCCTGGGGCTCAACCCTCGGGCTGGCGTACGCACAACGCTACCCCGAACGGGTGAGTGCTCTGATTCTGCGAGGTATATTTACGGTACGGCAAGCGGAGCTACGCTGGTTCTACCAAGAAGGCGCGTCGTGGCTCTTTCCCGACCACTGGGAGCGCTATATCGCCCCCATCCCCGAAGATGAACGCGATGATCTCATTGCGGCCTACCACCGACGGCTGACCAGCGACAATCGGCGCGTTCAGCTTGAGGCTGCACATGCATGGGCACAGTGGGAAAGCCACACCATCACACTGTTACCCAACCGCGAGCACCAGCTCGCCCATTCCGACGATGCCTCGGCGCTGGCTTTTGCCCGCATCGAGAACCACTATTTCATGAACGGTGGCTTTCTAGAAGAGGGCCAGCTTCTGCGCGACGCCCATCGGCTGCGTGGCATTCCCGGCGCGATCATCCAAGGTCGCTACGATGCCTGCACGCCGGCACGCACGGCCTGGGAGCTGCACAAGGCCTGGCCTGAAGCGAGTTTCCATCTGGTGGATGACGGCGGCCACGCCTTCGACGAACCAGGCATCCTGGCTCACCTTCTGGCCGCCACCGACCGTTTTAGAGATTAAATCGTCCCAGTCCACAACTTGAACCGGGAGGAAAAACCATGAATATCACTTTGAACGGCGAGAGCCGACGCATTGACACTGGCCTGACAATACTAGGCCTGATCGAGCAACTGGGTTACCAAGGCAAGCGCATCGCAGTTGAGCGAAACGGCGAAATCGTACCGCGCAGCGCGCACGCCAGCACGGAACTGGCGGACGGCGACGCCCTAGAAATAGTAGTCGCCGTGGGCGGCGGATAAGCCGGGACAGCCCAAGAGTCCGGTGGACGAGGTTTCTTACCTAAACCCGCCTCGTCCCATCAGGCCCTTCATCCCCTTCATGCCCCCCATGGCGCGCATCATCTTCGCCATGCCGCCCTTCTTCATCTGCTTCATCATGCCGGCCATCTGGTTGTATTGATTCAGCAGACGGTTGACTTCCTGCACAGTCACCCCGGCACCGGCGGCGATGCGTCGCTTGCGGGAAGCCTTCAGCAATTCCGGCTTAGCACGCTCTTGCGGCGTCATGGAATTGAGTATGCCTTCCGTGCGGCGCAACTGCTTTTCAGCCTCGCCACTTTGCAGCTGTCCCGCTGCGGCGGAAAACTGCGCGGGCAGCTTCTCCAGCAATGAACCCATGTCACCCAGCTTCTTGACCTGCTGGAGCTGGTCGCGGAAGTCGTTGAGGTCGAATTTATCGCCGGATTTGATCTTCTTGGCGAATTTTTCGGCCTCGGCGATATCGATATTGCGCTGGGCCTGTTCCACCAAGGAAACGATATCGCCCATGCCCAATACCCGTTGCGCCATGCGCTCAGGGTGGAACGGCTCCAGGCCGTCCATTTTCTCGGATACCCCGACGAATTTCAGGGGCTTGCCGGTGACGTGACGTACCGACAGAGCCGCACCCCCGCGTGCATCCCCATCGAGCTTGGTCATGACCACGCCGGTGAGCGGCAGTGCGTCGGCAAAGGCCCGCGCCACGTTAACGGCGTCCTGGCCCTGCATGGCGTCGACTACAAATAGGGTTTCAACGGGGTTCAGAATATCGTAGAGGCTGCGGATTTCGCGCATCATGGCTTCATCCACACCCAGACGGCCCGCCGTATCGACGATCAGCACGTCGTAAAAATGGCGGCGAGCATGGTCGAGCGCCCCACGTGCAATGTCTTCCGGAGACTGCGAGGGGTCGGAGGGCAGGAAGTCCACCTTCACCTGCTCAGCGACCGTCTTCAATTGGTCGATCGCAGCAGGGCGATAGACATCGGCGCTGACCACCAGCACTTTCTTGCGGCCCGTCTTGCGATCATTCTGAACATGATTGCCTTCCGCCAGCCACTTGGCCAGTTTGCCGGTGGTGGTGGTCTTACCGGCCCCCTGAAGACCGGCCATGAGGATAACGGCCGGCGGCTGCGCGGCCAAGGATAGCTCGCTGGCTTGCGCGCCGAGGTCTCCCCCCATCAGGGTGGTCAGTTCCTTGTGGACAACGCCGACCAGCGCCTGGCCGGGATTCAGGCTGCCAACCACCTCCTGCCCCAGCGCCCGCTCTTTGACGCGAGCGATGAACTCCCGCACGACGGGAAGGGCGACGTCTGCCTCCAGCAGTGCCATGCGGACTTCGCGCAGCATTTCCTGGGTGTTGGACTCGGTCAGACGGGCTTCGCCGCGCATGGTCTTCACGACGCGCGACAGACGTTGAGTCAGGTTATCGAGCATGGTAGTGGATTCGCTTAAACTAGGTGCTGATTGCACCGGCCTAAAATCTTCAGTTTGAACCGAGGTTCAAGGGACTATGTCTGCAGGCATTGTATTTCAGTTGCTGGCCGCACTGGCCTATGCCCTCCTGGGGCTGGGTTGGTGGCGGCTACTCGCGCAGGGTCGTAATGAGCTTCGTGTGGGGCCTGTCACCCATGGTTTTCTGATTAGCGCCCTTTTCATGCAGGCGATTGGCCTACAGCAGACCATGCTGAGTCAGCCTGACGGCTTGCACGTGGGCTGGGCGCTAGCCTTATCCGCGGCAATCTGGCTGGGAATGCTGGTCTTCTGGCTGGAAAACTTCGTCATGAAGCTCGACGGCCTGCTACTGGTTCTACTGCCGGCTGCCACACTGGCGGCGGTGCTAGGGGGTCTATTTCCAGACGGCCCGCTGGTGCCGCACGGTGACAGCGAATGGCTACGTGTACACCTCATTATCGCATTATGTGCATACGGCCTGATTGCGGTGGCCACCTTGCATGCCCTTTTCATGGCGCTGCTTGACCGCCAATTGCACCGGCCCTCCGATAGCGAATTAAAGCATGGCCTGATTGCGCGAGCGCTCGATACTTTACCGCCCCTGCTTACTCAGGAACGCCTGCTGTTTCGGCTGATCTGGATCGGTTTCATTGTACTGACGCTCACTGTCATCACCGGCGCCATCGTTTCTATGCTGGTATTCGCAGTGCCCTTCCCGCTCGATCACAAAACCGTTTTCACACTACTGGCATGGTTTACTTTCGGCGGTTTGTTGCTTGGCCGACATACTCGAGGCTGGCGAGGCCGTAAGGCCTTGCGCTGGACCCTGGCCGGTTTCGCTTTCGTTCTCCTGGCATACAGCGGCAGCCGCTTTGTGCTCGATGTGCTGCTTTAGAGGGGTTGTTTGTGGGCAAGATTCTCTTCTGGTTCGTCATCATCATGGCCGTGCTGATAGGCGCCCGGCTCATCGCGCGTGGCGCGCACAAGCCGGCGTCGGGCAGCCGCCCGGCCGCCAAGGTGGGTGGCGATCGCCCCGATATGCAGAATGCCGAGGCCATGGTGCGCTGCCAGCATTGCGGCATCCACCTGCCCCGATCTGAAGCCTTTCTCAGCCAGGGAAAAACCTGGTGCGGGCCTGAACATGCCCGGTTGGGCCAGGACACGTCGAAATCCCAGTCTGGTTGAATCACCGCAACGTGCTTATGCCACTTACCGAGAAACCCGTTCTGCGTTTGGATCGACATGGTTGGCTGCACACTGCCGCCGGGGTGACGTTGGCCCCTTCCCCGAACTACGATGAGCGTCCGCTTCAACAGGATGCTCACCTGCTGGTCCTGCACAACATCAGCCTTCCGCCCGGACAATTCGGCGGTACACACGTCATTGATTTTTTCCTGAACCGGCTGGACTATCGCTCACACCCCTGGTTCGAGCACATCCAGGGGATGCGCGTATCTGCACACTTCTTTATTCGTCGTGACGGGCGCATCGTTCAATTTGTCTCAACCGAATATCGTGCGTGGCACGCCGGCGTGTCGCAGTTCGAAGGCCGTGAACGTTGCAACGACTTTTCCATCGGCATCGAACTGGAAGGCACAGACCACCTACCGTACGAAGACGCCCAATATGCGGCCTTACAGCGTCTGGTTCCCGCATTGAAGGCGCGTCACCCTCTGCGTAGCGCACAGGGGCACGAACACATCGCCCCGGGGCGCAAGACCGACCCCGGCCCAGCGTTTGACTGGCAACGATTTGGTCGTGAGAACGGTTTTCCCAGGCGCTGTCTTCCCGACGGGCGGCAAACGATCGAACGCCCCGCGGGCCCAGTCAGGTCATGAACCTGTCGCTTCGCCAGATGCGTGCATTTGCCGCACTGGTTGCAGAGCGAAACT
>JAJUGV010000027.1 GCA_029265795.1 Alcaligenaceae bacterium | reverse complement strand
TGAAGGTTGGTGATGGATGAGGCGCTTAATGTCTTCTTGACCCCTTCCTGGGTGTTAAGTTCGTCAAGAAATTTATTAGCCAGATAGGCGATATCCGACTTGCGCTCTCTTAGAGGCGGTACCTTGATAGGAAAGACCGCTAACCGGTACAGCAGGTCAGAACGTAGACGGCCGCCTTTAACCGTGTCCTTCAGATCGCGATTCGTGGCGGCGATGATACGAACGTCCACCTTGATAGGTTCGGTACCCCCAACACGATAGAAAGTCCCGGTTTCCAAAACGCGTAGCAGCTGAACCTGGATAGACATCGGCATTTCTGTTACTTCATCGAGAAACAGTGTGCCCGTATGTGCCTGTTCAAAGCAGCCAATACCCCGTGACACCGCCCCGGTAAAGCTGCCTTTCTCGTGCCCGAAGAGCTCACTCTCTGCTAACGAGGGTGAGATAGCCCCACAGTTAATGGCGACAAAAGGGGCTGCGGCACGCCGGCTTCGGCTGTGAACCGTGCGTGCGACGACTTCTTTGCCGGTACCGCTTTCGCCGACGATAAGGACATTTGCGTCGGTGGGAGCTGCCTTAACCACAGCACGTGCCATTTCGAACGCAGCGGATGAACGGCCAAGAAATTTCGATGAAGGAATCATGAGATCAGTCTAGCGTCAGCTCTGCCTGTGGACAAGTTGTTCGAACACGAATGACTGTCTTTTATGTGAGTGTGTAATGCCGCTTGCGATATTTAAAGCTTAAATACCATATATCTTGGCATCTCGTTGCAATTGAGACGCCTTCTTACCAGGCGTTACGCTCAAAACCCTGTACGATGGGTGTACAGAGCTACTCAACCCTTAGAGGCACTATGCCCCATTTATTGATTACCGACGACGAGCCGGCCACTCGCGAGCTCATTGCTGAGATAGCAGCCGACGAAGGGTACACCGTAGCACAGGCGCAAGATGTGCGGCAGGCACGCATTCAGATCGAGCGCCAAAAACCCGATGTCATGTTGCTGGATATGCAATTACCGGATGGCAACGGTATCGAACTTTGGAAGCGTCTGGCTCTCACTGATTGCCAGGTGGTTTTCATCACGGGCCACTCCAGCGTAGACAGCGCAATTGAGGCGTTGCGCTGCGGCGCAGTGGATTACCTCACTAAACCTGTTTCACTCCGCCGCCTGCGCGGCATCTTGGGCGAACTGAAAACGATGCAGCCGCGCGCTCAGCAAGCTGCAGCAGGCAGCGGAAGCGATGCGTTCGCCCGCATCGTGGGTAAATCGCCCGCCATCCAGCTGCTTTGCGCACATATAGAGAAGGTGGCTCCCACCCAGGCCACTGTGTTGCTGGTTGGCGAAAGCGGTACCGGCAAGGAGCTGGCCGCAGAAGCCATACACTTGGCAAGCCCGCGTCACCAGAAGCCTTTCATGGCCGTCAATTGCGGTGCGATATCGCCCAACCTGATAGAAAGCGAACTATTCGGGCACGAGAAAGGCAGCTTCACCGGGGCCGATCGCCAGCATAAGGGCTATTTTGAGCGTGCCGACGGCGGAACTCTGTTTCTAGATGAAATCACGGAAATGTCCATGGAGCTGCAGGTCAGGCTGCTGCGGGTGCTGGAGACGGGCCGCTTCATGAGGGTGGGCACGCATCAGGAAATCGCCACTAATGTCCGGGTGGTGGCCGCGACTAACCGGAACCCCGAGCAGGCAGTGGCTAAGGGCACTTTGCGCGAGGATCTTTATCATCGTCTTAGTGTGTTTCCTTTAGTGTTGCCGCCACTACGCGAGCGGGGCGATGACATTCTGTTGATTGCCGATCATTTTCTACAATCGCTAAACCAAGAATACGGCACCAGCAAGCGATTCTCGGACGACGCTTGCGAGGCAATGCTGTCGTATGCCTGGCCGGGCAATATCCGTGAGCTGCGTAATTATGTCTATCGCAGCTATATCTTGGCCGACGACCTCATTAAGGGTGACTTCAACTCCTTCTCAATGGATTCCCACTCGGTAGGTTGGGGAACCGAAATCTCCGTGCCCGTTGGTGTGCCCCTTGCAGATGCTAATCGTCAGCTGATTTTGGCAACACTCAAACAATGTGGCGGAGTCAAGAAGGCCGCTGCTGAGATGCTCGGTATTAGTTTGAAGACGCTATACAACAGGTTGGAAGAGTATGGTGCGCTGAACGACGTCGACGAATCTTCGTCCAGTCTGCGTTGATGGGTTAAGCCCGCGCTTTGGGCTCGGTACGATAAATGCTGAGGCGAAGGCGTCCCTAGCCTTATACGCCTCAGCTTATGCAGCCAATTGAACGGGGCACGGTGGTTGTTTTGGCTCACAACCGCCGTGCCCGTCTATTACAGACACTACGGGCCTTGCAGCAGTTACCCGAACGCTGGCCGGTTATTGTTGTCGATAACGGCTCCTCAGATGGAACCGCAAAGGCAGTCAGCCTGGAATTCCCCGCGGTCATGTTGATTCGCAGTCGTCGGAATATCGGTGCCGCGGCGCGAAACATCGCCGTCGCCTATGCCCATACCCCCTATATTGCATTCTGTGATGCGGATACCTGTTGGCTGCCCGGCGCCTTGCAGCGCGCAGCGGGCATTATGGACGCCAATAATAAAGTTGGAGTGGTGAGCGGCCGCATCGTTGAATCCGAATCGGGAAAAGTAGACCCTGCTTGTACGGCAATGGCGAGAAGCCCCTTAGAGCGCGAAAACCTGCCGGGGCCCCAAATTTTGGATTTCAAAACCGAGGGCAGCGTCATTCGCACACGTGCATTTTATGAAGCGGGTGGGTTCTGGCCGCCGTTTTTCAGCGGGGGCGAAGAGGCGCTGATGGCTCTCGATATGGCCGACCGCGGCTGGAGAATGGTGTATATGGAAGACATCATCACGCGGCGTGCACCCTCAGTCTCCCGACACCGAGAGAGCGAACTGCGTCGTGAGCTTCGCAATGCCATTTGGACTGCCTGGATGCGATTGCCATTGGGACTTGCGTGGCGGGAAACACTTGAACAATTGCGCACCGCAGCACGCAGGCATCAATTGCGGTCCGTACTCATAGCGGTAGCGTCCGGCATGGCTCGCATCTTGCGCCGCCGCCATGTCATTACCCCACGCGTCGCATCAATGTGGCATCGTCTGTATCAACATACTGTCAGTCCATCGAGTCAGCATCCCTCCGCACCTTCACGACGCTCCGCCGTCTAAGTGTGGCGTTTCCTTTTTAGCCGACATCAATGCACCGGGGGCGGAACCTCATTGGGATCCGGCTCGGGAGCGTCATCCGGCGGCAAGTCATTGGGTTCCCGAATTTCATCGGGGTCACCGAGTGGAGGCAGGTCAATTTCCCTGCCCGGCTCTGTGCCCGGTGGCGTAGTGGGCGGCGTATTCGGGTCGTGCCCAGGGGGCTCGGGAACGTGAAGCCTGCTGAAAGGGGTGCCTAGGTACATTTCCAGCTCCTTAATCATTACCCATGGGTCCATCCGTCTTCGCAGCAAAACTTATGCCGGAAATAAACATCGTGGCGGCATGGAGCTTGCTCACGATTTCGGCCGCTAACTTTCGCGGCTTCTCGGTTGACCATCATGCAGCAAATTGCGACGTACCAGGATTCGCGCTCCGCACTTTCGGGGTGGCGAATATATGCTTGGTTCCCAGAGGCTGAGGCTACGCAGCTGTCCGTGCCATTGAAACCTTCGGCATGGGCCGAGGTGTGTAGCAGCGCCCGTTCGCTTGGATTCAATGCCGTTTGCCTTCCGTTTGAGAATCTGGCGGCAGTCGGCGACAAAGCAGAATGCCTGCAAACCTTCAGGGATAGCGGGCTGCATTTCATGGTGGATGTGCAGCTTGATTCATCGGACTGGCGGCAGACACTGCGGTCCGTGCATAGCGTATTGGATGAGAGTCTGCCTGCCGGGCAACACCATGCTGTGCTTCTGCGTGGCTTTTCCAGCCTCAGTAGCGAAGACTATCGCGAAATTCTTGTTGGGTTACGCACTCGGCATGAGCCACTTTTGCTGACTGTGTGGGCTCCGGGAATGAGTCCTGAGCAGTTGGCCTGGCTGGACGGGCTGCCGGTCGATGGGGTCTGTTCTTCACTGGCGTGGTGGAACTATCGGGACGCGTGGCTTGTAGAAGAGTACGAGCGTCTGCGGGCGGTTGCGCCGGTGATTGCGCCATTGGCGGACCCCCGCGCGCGGCACGGTGAGCGCACAGATAGACAGGATGTGGCCCGGCGGCTCGCGGTCGCGTCACTGGCGGGCGAGGCGGTGCTGGTGCCCGCGTGGCAAGCGCAACTGTTGCAAAAGGAAGGGTTGGCCGACTGTATTTTCCATGTGGGCCAGATGCCACCGGCCGGGCGCGGCTTACGACGATTGACCGGCCCCTTATCGACCATCACGGTATTGTTCCGAAGCGACGACGGTAGCCGAATGCTGTTGCTGAATCCGCATACGCAGTCCAGCGCCAAAATCGATCGCGCGTTGATTGAGCGACGTTTGCCGAACGGATATGTGTTGGATCAGGCCACGCAGCACGATGACGCGGCCTTCGAGCTTGAAGCAGGTGGTTGGCGCTTTCTGCCTCTGATTTATGCCGATTGGATTGCCAAATACGGTACGAGTTCGCGCCAGCAACGAGGCACGTTGGCAAAAGCGGTGCGTAGCCCCCGCATTGCCATCGAGTCCGTACGGCCGGTGGTCGATAGCGGCCGCTTCGCAGTTAAGCGGATTTTAGGCGAGTCGGTAAGTATCCGTGCGGTCGTCTTTATGGACGGTCACGAGGAACTTGCCGTCGAGCTGTTATGGCGACCGCTGGATGAGACACAGTGGCAGCACACACCCATGCTGCTTCTGGGTAACGACGAGTGGGAAGCGCGTATTACACCGCATAAGCTGGGACGCTATGTCTACACGGTGCGTGCATGGTGGGCCGTCTGGAAGAGCTATCGGGTGCAACTGGAAAAGAAAGTGCAAGCCGGTACGGACGTTAGCCTGGACGTTGAAGAGGGCAGGCGATTGCTGCAATTGTGCAGGGAACGCGCTGATGACTTGGACCCGGAAGCTCGCGCCACGATTGATGCAGCAATCGAACGCGTCGGTGCTCCTATGGAAGAGGCACCCGCACGGAAACTAAGACCGAGAGCGGGCGGCGCCCGGCCACCCTCACAAGAAACGCATGAACTGCTGCACATTCCACCGGCGACGCCCTCCCAAGTGGAGGCCGTGCTGGATCCCGCGCTGGACGAGGCGATCAGTCGGGTGGAAGACCATGCATTCGAAACCGAGGACCCCGTTCATTACCCACTCAGCATTGACCGCAATGAGGCCATGTTCTCCAGTTGGTACGAGCTGTTTCCTCGTTCGCAAAGCCCGGAGCCGGAGCGCCACGGCACGTTTCGCGATGTGATCGCGAAGCTGCCGGACATTCGTCGCATGGGGTTTGACGTTCTGTATTTTCCGCCCATCCATCCAATCGGCGAGCGCAATCGCAAAGGCCGCAATAATGCGCTGCGCGCCGAACCGGACGACCCCGGTAGCCCCTACGCCATCGGATCGGAACACGGCGGCCATGACGCCGTACATCCGGAGCTGGGTACGTTTGCAGATTTCCGGGATCTGCTGTCTGCCGCGCAACAGCATGGCCTTGAAATCGCTTTGGACTTTGCTATTCAGTGCTCGCCTGACCATCCGTGGCTGCGGGAGCATCCCGACTGGTTCAATTGGAGGCCGGACGGCTCGCTGAAGTACGCAGAGAACCCGCCCAAGCGCTACGAGGACATCGTCAACCCTGATTTCTATAGCCCGCTGGCCAGTACACCCCGTCAGGCTGCATTGTGGCGCGCCCTGCGTGACATTGTGATTTTCTGGATCCAGCAGGGTGTGCGCATTTTTCGTGTCGATAATCCTCACACTAAGCCATTGCCGTTCTGGGAGTGGATGCTGCGGGAAGTGCGCGACCGACACCCAGACACCATCTTTCTTTCCGAGGCGTTTACCCGGCCTGCCATGATGTATCGCCTGGCGAAGCTGGGGTTTTCGCAGTCATACACCTATTTCACGTGGCGCAATAGCAAACAGGAGCTGACCGACTACATGCTGGAGCTGAATCGGGAGCCGGTGCGGGATTTCTTTCGGCCGAACTTCTTTGTGAACACGCCTGATATCAACCCTTGGTTTCTGCAGACTTCCGGCAGGGCAGGTTTTCTGATTCGTGCCGTGCTGGCCGGCACGCTTTCAGGTTCTTGGGGGGTTTATAACGGCTTCGAGCTGTGTGTGGCCGAGCCGGTACCGGGCAAGGAAGAATATCTTGATTCTGAAAAGTATCAGTTGCGCCGGTGGGATATGAGTGCGCCGGGCAACATCGTCGATGAGATCACGCGCTTAAATCGTATCCGACGCAGCCATCCCGCCCTGCAGAGTCATCTTGGCATTCAGTTCCATCGAGTCGATAACGACCGCGTGATTTTCTACTCCCGCCATAGTGCTGAAGGCGACAGTGTCGTGCTGGTGGCGGTGAGTCTGGATCCACACCACGCTCAGCATGCTCATCTTGAGTTGCCTTTGGAGCAATGGGGCGAAGCCCAGGGTGCGACGTTAGCCATGCGAGATCTATTCGAGGACAGGCCATTTGAACTGCGGGGTCGGTGGCAGCATATCGAACTTACCCCTGCACGGCCCTTTGTGCTTTGGGCCCGCGTTCCGGCGGATGGAGGGATGACATGAGCGCCAGGACTTCCCGTCGCACCCGCTCGCTTAACGAGCCCGGTTGGTACAAGGATGCCGTCATCTATCAGCTGCACGTCAAATCGTTTTTTGACTCGAACGATGACGGCAAAGGCGATTTTCCTGGCTTGATATCCAAACTGGATTACATCGCCGGCCTGGGTGTTAATACGATTTGGCTCCTGCCGTTCTACCCGTCGCCGCGGCGCGATGATGGTTACGACATCGCAGAATATCGGGACGTGCACCCGGAATACGGCACGCTGGCCGATGTGCGCCGCTTCATACGTGAAGCACATGCCCGCAATTTGCGTGTGATTACCGAGCTTGTGGTGAACCATACATCGGATCAGCATGCCTGGTTTCAGCGGGCGAGGCGTGCGCGGCCAGGTTCTGTGGCCCGTAATTTCTATGTTTGGTCAGACGATGATCAGCGCTATGCCGGCACGCGCATCATTTTCTGTGATACCGAGAGCTCCAATTGGACCTGGGACCCGGTGGCGGGTGCTTATTTTTGGCATCGTTTCTACTCGCATCAGCCGGATCTGAATTATGACAACCCGCGGGTGTTGAAAGAGATCATCAACGTCATGCGTTTCTGGCTGGACATGGGCGTGGACGGCCTGCGGCTGGATGCGGTTCCCTATCTGGTAGAGCGCGAGGGCACCAACAACGAAAATCTGCCTGAAACGCATGCCATTTTGCGCCGGATACGGGCGGTGCTGGATCGCGACTATCCCGACCGTCTTTTATTGGCGGAAGCGAATCAATGGCCGGAAGATGCGCAGGAATATTTCGGCACGGGCGACGAATGCCATATGTCGTTCCATTTCCCCCTGATGCCTCGTATGTATATGGCGATTGCACGCGCTGATCGGTTTCCGATCACCGATATCATGCAGCAGACGCCGGAGATTCCCCCTAGCTGCCAATGGGCCATATTTCTTCGCAACCATGATGAGCTCACCCTGGAAATGGTGACGAGCAGTGAGCGGGATTATCTCTGGCAGGTGTATGCTGCTGACCGCCGTGCGCGCATTAATTTGGGAATTCGGCGGCGTTTGTCGCCCCTGCTGGAGCGTGACCGAAGGCGCATAGAGCTGATGACCAGCCTGTTGTTGTCCATGCCAGGCACACCGGTGCTCTACTATGGTGACGAAATCGGCATGGGCGACAACATCCATCTGGGCGACCGGGATGGGGTACGTACGCCTATGCAATGGTCGCCCGACCGTAACGGAGGTTTTTCGAGGGCAGATCCAGAGCAGCTCATATTGCCTGTATTGCTAGGGCCTCTGTACGGCTATGAAGCGCTTAACGTGGAGGCGCAACAGCGAGACCCCCATTCGCTGCTGAACTGGACACGACGCATGCTGGCAAAGCGTCAGCAAACGCAAGTGTTTGGGCGCGGTACCTTGCGCTTCCTGTACCCCGGCAACCGTCAGATTCTGGCCTATCTGCGGGAATACGACGGCGAGGTGCTGATGTGCGTGGCGAACCTTTCTAATGCTTCGCAGCCCGTCGAGCTGGATCTTTCCGACATGTCAGGCCGGGTGCCGGTCGAGCTCTTGGGCGGGACACCATTCCCGACCATCGGCGAGCTCCCCTACCTGTTGACCCTGCCGCCCTACGGTTTCTATTGGTTCGACCTAAGCTCCAGTGCCAGTCCACCGGTATGGCATGCCGTGTCGCCTCCGCAGCTGCCGGAACTGACGACCCTGGTGCTGCGCGTACGTAGAGGCTACCGTATGTTGGAGCGTTCCTGGCGGACTTTGAACGACCAGATATTGCCGCGCTACCTTTCCAACCAGCGCTGGTACCCGGCTTCTGCCGGCCAGGGGCCGCTGCGCGTGATGTATATCGAGCCTTTGCCTGGGCAAACCGATTTCTTCATGGCAGAGGTGGCCGGCAAGGATGCCCCGCAGGGCGACAGCTGGTTCATGCCGCTGGCATTGATATGGAAAGAACAAATCGAGGGAATGCCCCTACAGTATGCCCTTGCCCGGGTGCGACGGGGTGCGGAGGTGGGCTTCGTCACCGAAGCATACACAGTGCCGGCGTTTGCCCTCAGTCTGCTGGACAGCCTGCGTAGCAGCATACAGCTGCCTCTGCCTATGTCGCGTTCCCGCGCTGTCATCAAATTCCAGGGCGAACCTGGGCTGCAGGAGCTGGAGTGGTCGCGAGATAGTGTGGTGCAATGGTTCCACGGCGAGCAATCGAATAGCACGATACTCGTCGGCGAAGACATCATGCTGAAGCTGCTGCGCCACGTCGTTCCCGGCGAGCATCCGGAAGTCGAGATGACTCGCCGTCTGACGCATGCGGGTTTCAAGAACGCATCGGTACTGCTGGGTGAAGTGCTGCGTATCAATGCCGACGGCACGCCTCATAGTCTTGCATTGGTGCATCGCCGCATCCATAACCAGGGTGATGCGTGGGCATGGACACAGGAATTCTTAAAGCGCAGCCTGGAAAGCGCGGCGCTGACTGATGAAACCAGTGAGGACTACGCTGAAGAGTTGGCACCGTACGAAGCGGTGGCGGCAATGATTGGGCGGCGTCTGGCGCAGATGCATGCCGTACTGGCCGAACCGACCCATGATCCCGCCTTTGCGCCGGCAGTGGTGGACGCGAAGGCGGCGCGCGACTGGGGGGACTCTATCTGCGCCATGCTGGCGTCGGCATTTGAAGCCTGCGAGCAGCATGAGTCGCAATTCGATGAGGCCGCGCTGGATGTGCTCGATCGCTTACGCAAGGACCGCAAGAAGCTGGAGCAGGAAGTCTCGCAGGCGGTTGTTGCTGCGTTGGGGTCGTTGCGGATTCGCATTCACGGTGACCTACATCTGGGTCAAATACTGATCGCCCAAGGGGATGTTCACTTCATTGATTTCGAAGGCGAACCCGTGCGCAGTCTGGATGAACGCCGCGCTAAATCGTACCCGTGGCGCGATCTGGCCGGTCTGCTGCGTTCCTTTGATTATGCAGTGGCCGTGTTCGATTCGCAGCCGGAGGCGGGAACGGGCAGCTCGAGCGCCATTACGGCCGAGTCCGAAGCCCTCGCCATCCCAGATACGGCACCCCTCGCCGAGCGTCGTCATGAATTGATCACCCGTTTCTGCCGGACGGCGACACGGGCGGTGCTGGAGAGCTATCAGCAGGAGATTGGCGCATGGATGAGCGCTCACGGTGGAAGCGCACCGCTATTACCGGAAAACGACCGGGCGCGCCATGCGTTGCTTGATCTGGCCTTACTGGAGAAAGCGGCTTATGAGATCGTGTACGAAGCCGCACACCGACCCGATTGGATGCCGGTACCGTTACGCGGTCTTTACCGAGCGGCCATGCGGCTGTTGCACCCTGAAGAACCGCAAGAGCCCGTGCCGCCCCAGGAGAAGTCATGATGGCGCAGACGGACATGTTGGGAGAGCTGGATTTTCATTTGATCGCACAAGGCCGCCATTGGAACCTGGCGGATCGTCTTGGTGCCCACACTGTAGTGAGGGAAGGCCGGACTGGAGTGCGCTTTGCCGTCTGGGCACCGAATGCGCGCAGCGTATCAGTGGTAGGTGATTTCAACGGCTGGGATGGCAATGTAGATAAGATGTATCTACATCGTGGCGCCGGTATATGGGAGCTCTTTGTCCCGCAGGTGGCTCCCGGGGCTCGCTACAAATATGAAGTTCACGACGCAGCGGGCAGGTTGTTGCCCTTGAAGGCGGACCCGCTCGCCCGCTGCACGGAAATGCCCCCGGCGACGGCCTCGGTGGTTCCAGACGAAACGTCGTTTCCATGGAGCGATCAGCAATGGATGGAGCAACGGCATGAGCTCCAAGCTGCCGGTGCCGCACTCTCCATCTATGAAGTTCATTTTGGTTCTTGGCGACGGTCCGGTCCCGGGGTGGAAAGCCAATGGCGAAGCGAGGGGCGGGAGCTGATTCGCTATGCGAAGGATATGGGGTATACGCACATCGAATTACTTCCTATCACGGAGCACCCTTTTGGTGGCTCGTGGGGGTATCAACCCCTGGGTCTCTTCGCTCCAACAGCCCGTCATGGCACGCCTGCCGAATTCGCGGCTTTCGTGGACGAATGTCATGCCCAAGGTCTGGGCTTGATTCTGGACTGGGTGCCGGCGCACTTTCCAACCGATGAGCACGGTCTGATGCGTTTTGACGGTACGGCGCTCTATGAGCATGAGGATCCGCAACAAGGGTTTCATCCGGATTGGAACACACTGATCTACAACTACGGCAGGCATGAGGTACGCAATTTTCTGCTTGCCAGCGCACTGGAATGGACTCGGCGCTATCACGTAGACGGGCTCAGGGTCGATGCCGTGGCCTCGATGCTGTATCTGGATTACAGCCGCGAGCCTGGGCAGTGGCGCCCGAATGTGCACGGCGGCCGCGAAAACCTGGAAGCGGTGGCGTTCCTGCGTGATCTAAACCAACTGGTAGCGGAGCAAGCTCCCGGAGCGATGATCATTGCCGAGGAGTCCACCGCCTGGCCGGGGGTGACGGCACCCACACACGCGGGTGGGCTGGGTTTCCAGTACAAGTGGAACATGGGGTGGATGCACGACACACTGCGCTATATGGGGCACGATCCCATCCACCGGCGCTACCACCATCACGATATGACCTTCGGGATGGTGTACGCGTACTCAGAGCACTTTGTTCTGCCTCTTTCGCACGACGAGGTTGTGCATGGCAAGGGCTCGCTGCTGACCCGTATGCCGGGAGACGAGTGGCGGCAGTTCGCGAATCTGCGCGCGTACTACGGCTTTATGTGGGGGCATCCCGGCAAAAAGCTGTTGTTCATGGGGGGCGATGTCGCCCAGCGCAGCGAGTGGAACCATGACGGCCAAGTCGATTGGGATGCACTCTCGGCCGCTAATCATGCCGGCGTTCAAGCGGTGCTGCGCGACCTGAACCGCGTATATCGGCGCTATGCACCCTTGCATGCTGCTGACAGTGATCCCGATGGGTTTACGTGGGTGGTAGGTGACGATATCGAAAACAGCGTGTTCGTGTTCCTGCGCCGCCACGCCGGGCAATGTGTACTGGTTGCCTGCAATATGACCCCCGTTCCGCGCCACCGTTATCGCGTCGGCGTACCTTGCGGAGGCGGTTGGGGCGAGATCATCAACACCGACGCTGCTGAATATGGCGGATCGGGTATGGGCAACGGGGGTTATGTGCAGGCACAGGATGCCCCCTCTCACGGCTGGCCGTATAGCCTCGAACTGGTGCTGCCGCCGCTCGCCACTTTGATGCTGGTTCCTGATTCCCTGTTGCAAGGAGAAGTGAAATGAGCATCAGTGGCACCCCTCGATATCAACTTGAGGCCGGTAAACCCTACCCCCTGGGTGCCCATTTCGATGGCTCCGGAGTCAACTTTGCCGTGTTCTCGGCACATGCCTGGGAAATCGAATTGTGCCTGTTCGATGCGCATGGCCGACGTGAGCGGCAGCGGCTGGCCTTGCCGGAGTGCACGGATGAAATCTGGCATGGTTATCTGCCTGATGCTCAGCCCGGCCTGGTATATGGGTATCGGGCGCACGGGCCTTACGACCCCCTGAAGGGGCATCGCTTTAATCCGCATAAGCTGTTGATTGACCCATACGCTCGGCAATTGCTGGGTTCCGTGCAGTGGAATGATGCGGTTTTTGGCTACCGGGTTAAGCATTCCAAGGCCGACCTCACCATGGACCGGCGAGATTCTGCAGCTCTGGTGCCTAAGTGCGTGGTGGCAGGTGAACTCTTCGATTGGGGGGAACGCGGGCGACCGTCGACGGCATGGACGGACACCGTTATCTACGAGGCGCACGTAAAGGGTCTGAGCATGATGCGGCACGATATCGCTCAGCCGCTTCGTGGTACCTGCGGGGCGTTAGCGGATCCGCGCTTCATGGAACATCTGCATCGCATAGGGGTGACATCCATCGAGTTGCTGCCGGTACATGCTTTCTTGCAGGACCACTTCCTCGTAGAGCGAGGCCTGCGGAACTACTGGGGCTACAACACGCTCGCCTATTTCGCGCCCGAGCAGGCCTATTTGCCGGAAGGTCATCCTAACGACCTGCGTCGGGCGATTCGAGAATTACAGGCCAATGGTTTTGAAGTGATTCTGGATGTGGTCTACAACCATACGGCGGAAGGCAATGAACTGGGCCCAACGCTATCCTGGCGAGGCTTGGACAATGCCAGCTACTACAGACTGATGCCGGGCGAGGAGCGTTACTACATCAACGACACAGGCTGCGGCAATACCGTCAACTTGTCGCATCCGCGCGTGCTGCAGATGGTGACGGATTCCCTGCGCTACTGGGCAGAAAGTTACCGTATCGATGGCTTCCGCTTCGATCTGGGTGTCACCCTCGGTCGAGAAGGCACCGGCTTTGATCCCGGCTCGGGTTTCTTCGACGCTTTGTTGCAGGACCCGGTCCTTTCCCGCCTTAAGTTGATCTCCGAGCCCTGGGACAGTGGTCCGGACGGCTACCAGCTTGGCAATCATCCACCCGGCTTTGCCGAGTGGAACGACCGTTTTCGCGACACGGTGCGTCGTTTCTGGAAGGGCGAACCCGGCATGCGCCCTGATCTCGCCGCACGCCTTTCAGGGTCGGCCGACTTGTTTGACCGCCGCTTCCGGCGGCCCTGGGCATCGGTGAACTACCTGGCCTCGCATGATGGCTTCACTGCCTACGACCTGGTTTGTTACGACGGCAAGCATAACGAGGATAACGGCGACAACAATGGGGACGGACACTCCGAGAACCACTCCCGTAACTGGGGAGCAGAGGGGCCCTCACGTGACCGTCGCATCAATGCCACGCGTGAAAGGGTATTGCGCTCCATGCTGGCCAGCGTGTTTTTGGCCAATGGAACGCCCATGCTGCTGGCCGGCGACGAGATGGGAAATTCTCAGCGGGGCAACAACAACGCGTATTGTCAGGATAACGAAATTTCCTGGCTGGACTGGAGCCACCTCGAGATGCCGACGGGACGTGACCTGGCTCAGTTTGTCAGCCGCCTGACCCATCTTCGCAGGCATCACCCATCTCTGCGCATGGCGCGTTTTCAGGACAGCAACGAAGAGCTGGTGCCGGGCGTGAAGCGCATGCAGTGGTATGACCTGGACGGCTCGGTGATGAGCGACGATGCGTGGGAGTTCGGCGAAGGGCGGGTGCTGGGGTTACGGCGTGCATGCCGGCTTGAGGATGGCACCGTTGAGTTGTCGCTCGTGCTGGTGAATGGCAGCGAGGGCGACGTGGAGTTCCGATTGCCCGACTCGCCGTGCCAGTGGCAACGAGTTTTGGACACGGCAGGCGTGCGGGCGGTGCCCAGCGCCGTGCAGGCGGAACACGTGCCTCTGTGTGCTCACGCGCTCGTGCTGTTGCTCGCGTGTGTGGAGGAGGAAGAGTGAAATGAGCCGGGCGTGGGAATATTCGCATGGGGCGGTACGACAGGCCGATGGTCGGTTTCGGTTTCGCTTGTGGGCGCCGGATGTCGAGGCGGTCACCCTCCATCTGGAGGGAGTACGAATCCCGATGAACCGTCTGGAAGGCGGCTGGTTTGAGACACAATATGCCTGTACAGAAGGCGCGTCGTATTGCTACGAACCGGCCGGTCTCGGCAGGCGTGTACCGGATCCCGCGTCCCGATTGCAGCGCGATGATGTCGATGGTCCAAGCATTGTGGTGGATCACTCCAAGTATCAATGGGCCCACGCCGACTGGCTGGGGCGCCCCTGGACCGAAACTGTGTTGTACGAGGCGCATGTCGGTCTGCTCGGTGGCTTCAGGGGCGTGCAACAACATCTGCCCAGGCTGGCCGAATTTGGAATTACAGCGCTTGAACTCATGCCTATCGCCGATTTTCCCGGGCCGCGAAACTGGGGTTATGACGGTGTGCTGCCCTATGCCCCGGATCGTGCCTATGGCACGCCGGAAGAACTGAAGGAGCTCATTGATACGGCGCACGGCCTGGGGCTAATGGTGTTTCTCGACGTTGTCTACAACCATTTCGGGCCCATTGGCAATTACTTGCCGGGGTATGCGTCCTCATTCTTCCGCGAGGATGTGCGCACGCCATGGGGCGCGGCGATTGATTTCAGGCAGGCGCCGGTGCGCTCGTTCTTTGCGGACAATGCGTTGTATTGGTTAAAGGAATACCGCTTCGACGGACTGCGATTTGACGCGGTACACGCCATTGTTGAAAAAGATGCTTGGCTGCAGGAGCTGGCCTTGCGATTGCGCGAAGCTGCGCCACCGCAACGCTGCATTCATCTGGTATTGGAAAATGATGACAATACCGCCTCATTGCTGCGCCACGGGTTCGATGCGCAATGGAACGATGACGCGCATCATGTAGTGCACCATCTGCTGACGGGGGAAACGCGCGGCTATTACTCGGCCTACGCACAGCGGCCTACCGAGAAGCTGGCGCGCGCGCTGGCGCAGGGCTTCATCTATCAGGGAGAGCCCAGCCCGGCCCACGGCGATAAACCGCGTGGCGAGCCCTCCTATATGCTGCATCCCACCGCGTTTGTGTTTTTCCTTCAGAACCACGATCAAGTGGGCAACCGCGCATGCGGTGAACGCCTGGCCCAGCTGTGTGCTGACACTCCCGATGCGTTGCGTGCAGCCGTGGCTTTACAGTTACTTAGCCCTGCTATCCCGCTGGTATTCATGGGAGAAGAACAGGGTGCGCAAAGCCCGTTTTTGTATTTCACGAGCTTCGAAGATGAAGCGTTTGCTGAGAAGGTCAGGCAGGGGAGACGCGCAGAATTCCAGGACTTTCATCGCGAGACCGGGCTGGAAATTCCCGATCCGAATGCGCCCTCGAGCTGGCTCGACAGCCACCTGCCGCCGGCGGATACGTCCTGGTCGCAGGGCTGGCTGGCCTTCTACAAAAACCTGCTGGAGCTGCGACGCCGGCACGTGACGCCCGGGCTGCGGGATGCAACGTGCGAGTCGGTCGACGTGTTGGCTAGAGGGTGTCTGATCGCCTGCTGGGAACTGGCTGATCGCCAGCGACTGACCATCTACTGCAACTTGTCGGGCGAACCGGTGGAGGCCCCACCCGGGATCCGGCACGCAAGCGAAACTATTTTCTACGAAAGTTCGCCCGGCGCGACTATCGCCTTGCAAAGTGGCCGTTTGCCGCCGCACTGCACGGTGGCCAGCCTGATGCCCATACCGGAAACCCCTGAGGTGAGGAAGACATGAGCGGCCAAGCTGACGCATTGCTGTTGCAGCTGGCGCACGCTGCAGGACTGCAGACTGCCTGGCGGGACGTCCATGGTGCGGTAAGACGGGTGGGCCCGGAAACGCTGCGTGCCGTGCTGGCAAGTATGGGGCTGGAGTGCCGGAGCCCCGCGCAGTGTGCAGACAGCCTGGAATTGCTGCATATGCAAGACGACTCGGCGGAACGCACGGGGCTTGCCATTGTGCGCGCCGGCGCCCCTCTTGTTGTGCGCGCTCGCGGCTCACTGCACTACCGTATGCAGTTGGAAGGGGGCGGTCGGGTTTTGGGAACGGCGCGTGATGTCGGACGTGGACGCGCGCTGATTCCGGCGTTGCGTCAGCCCGGTTACCACCGCCTGGAAATGGGGGGGCTGCAATGTACGGTTGCAGTGATTCCACCGCGGGCGCCTGCTGTAACGGCATTGCTGCGCCGGGCGGCGGTTAGTCAGCCGCGGGCATTAGTGTTGGGAGCGCAGGTTTATGCCTTACAACGCCTTTCGGCAGCCGGGGGTTCCGCGAGTAATATCGTGCTGCCCGGTTGGGATGCGGGAGGCGACTTTTCGCTGCTTGGGAAGCTGGCCGCTGCGGCGGCTCAACAAGGGGCCGCCGCCCTTGCCATCAGTCCTGTGCATGCCATGTTTACGGCGGACGCGGGGCGCTACAGCCCCTATGCCCCCTCTAGCCGCTTGTTTCTAAACGCTATGTATGCCGACCCGGCAGCGGTTTTCGATGCCGAATTCCTGCAGCCGCCGCATAGTCGCCAAGTGCTGCCGTATGTGGACGCTGATGGGTGTCTCGACTGGCCGACCATCCAAGAACAACGCCTGAGCCAACTGCGTAGAATCTTCGATCGTTTTGAGTCTCTACAGCCGGCTCGATGGAGCGACGAGTTTTTTGAGTTCCGGCGGCAAGGTGGAGAAGCCTTGAGCGCGCATGCCTGCTACGAGGCCCTGCATGCCCACTTTGCACCCGCCTTGGGTCCGCAGCACGGCTGGCGCGATTGGCCCACCGAGTACCATCACCCCGGCAGCCGGAAAGTAAGAGAGTTTGCCGAGACGCACGAGCGAGAATTGCGCTTTCACGCCTTTCTCCAGTGGCTGGCGGCTCGCAGCCTCGCTGAGGCGCAGGCGCAAGCCACTGCCGTCATGCCTATCGGCCTTATCGCTGACATGGCGGTTGGTACGGACCCGCGAGGCAGTCATGCCTGGTCCCGGCAGGAGCAAGTTATGACGGGAGTGACAGTAGGGGCCCCGCCCGATCTCTTCCAGCCGCGCGGTCAGGACTGGGGGCTGACCGCCTTCTCACCCTGGGGCCTGCGACGCAACGGATATGCTGGTTTCATCGAAACTCTGCGGGCCGTGCTTGCTCACGCAGGAGGGCTGCGTGTGGATCATGTCATCGGGATGGCACGCATGTGGCTGGTGCCGGAGGGCGCCGCTGCCTCAGAAGGTGTATACATAGGATATCCGCTTGATGATCTGATGGATCTACTCGCTCTGGAGGCCTGGCGGCATGATGCCTTAGTGGTAGGAGAGAACCTGGGCACAGTGCCGGAAGGTTTCGATGCGGCCATGGAGCGTCGCGGTTTTCTTGGAATGAGCGTGCTGTGGTTTGAACGCGAGGCGGGCTCTCCGCCACGGTTCAGGCGCCCTGCAGACTGGCCGGTGAACACCATGGCTATGGCGACCACCCACGACCTGCCCACATTGCGCGGATGGTGGGTGGGCCGGGATATTGAATGGCGCGAGCGTCATGGTGAGTACAGCCCTGAGCATGCAGAGCAGCAGCGCCATGTCCGTGAACAAGAAAAGCAGGGGTTGTGGTCTGCCTTATGCGATGAAGGGCTGGCCGAACCCAACGAGCCGTTGCCGCAGGAAGCTCCTGTCGCTGCCATGCTGGCCTACGTTGCCGGCACGCCTGCCGTCTTATTGAGTGTGGCATTGGAAGACTTGCTGGGCGAACAAGAACAGGTCAATCTGCCTGGGTGGGCCGGAGGCGAGCTCGCTGCAGCCCACCCGAACTGGCGGCGCACTTTGGCGCAGCCGGTGGAAGCCCTGCTGCAGCACGGCGACGCACCGCTCCTACTGTCTGTCCTGCGCAAGGCGAGAGGCGTGGGTGAACCAGTGGGAAGGCGCGAATGAGCCCTGTCCACAGTTCGAACACGGCTACCGCTCCGCGCGCCACGTTGCGCCTGCAGCTCCATGCGGGCTACACCTTGAACGACGTATGCGCCGACTTGTCATATTTCGCACGGCTGGGCGTAAGCCATTTGTACCTGTCGCCAATCTCGCAGTCGCGGTCGGGCTCTACCCATGGCTACGATGTGGTCGACCACGGTGCAATCGACCCAGAAAGAGGGGGCGAGCCGGCATTTCGGCGACTTGCGCACGAGGTCAGGCGCGCCGGCATGGGAATCCTGCTCGATATCGTGCCCAATCATATGGCAACGGACCCGGCGAACGCCTGGTGGTGGGACGTGCTCAAGTTCGGCCCACATAGCGCCCGAGCGCGCTGGTTTGACATCAACTGGGAAGCGCCGGCATTGCCCGGCAAGGTGCTCGCTCCTTTTCTTGGCCGCCCCTATGCTCGCGCACTTTACGCAGGCGATATTCGTGTGCAGCATGAAGCGGCCCGCGGTCTGCATGTTGTCGTGCATGGCCGGCCATATCCGCTTTCGCCCGAATCGCTCGCCTCTCTGGGCCTGCAGGTAGCCACAGAAGCGGACACAATGCCCCCGCAGGAAGTGCAGAGGATTTTGCATGACCACGATGTTTCGCATCGCGAGGGCAGGCGCCGCCTGCATCAGTTGTTGCAGCGTCAGCATTACTGCCTTTCATGGTGGCGCCGGGCGGCTGACTCCATCAACTGGCGGCGTTTCTTCGAGGTGAGCGAACTGATCGGTGTACGGGTCGAGGAAGATGAAGTTTTTGACGCCGTTCACGCCTTGCCTTTACAACTTTACGCCGAAGGGCTTATCGACGGCCTGCGCATTGACCACGTGGATGGTCTTGCGTATCCGCTGGCCTATTGCCGTCGACTGCATGATGCCATGGTGAAGGCAGCAGCCTCTCGGCCACCTTCGCTGTGTACCGACCGCCCGTGGATAGTCGTGGAGAAAATACTGGCGCATGGTGAAACGCTGGATGATCGATGGCGGGTGAGTGGAACGAGCGGGTACGATTTTGCTGCAGACGTCGGCGGTTTGCTCCATGACGGTGCGGGCGAGGCGCCGCTGAGCGCAGCGTGGACGGAAATATGCCGCAATCCCCAACCGCCGCATGCCTGGCTGCTTGAAGCACGTGGGGAAATGCTGGCCCGACATTTCATTGCCGAGCGCGAGGGATTACTTGCGGCACTGCGTCGGCTGCCCATTCCTGCAGGCGAAGGTCAGCTGGACGACTCCGCACTGACTCGTGCGGTGGATGCGCTATTGCGGCACTATCCCACCTACCGCAGCTATGTAGAGGAAGGGACGCGGGCGTTACATGATCAGTATTGGTTTGATCGGGCGCTGCAGGGTGCGGGCGAGGATTTGAGCAACGATGAAGACGCCCTGGCTGCATTACGTGTATTGGATCGCTGGCTGGGCCGGGACGCAGCCGGCAGCGATGAAGGCTGCAAGGCCATACAGCGCTTCCAGCAACTGACCCCGCCCTTGGCCGCCAAGGCGTTGGAAGACACCGTCTTCTATCGCTATGGGCGCCTGCTGTCACGTAATGAGGTGGGCTCGCATCCGGATGTTTTCGCATTGTCAGTCGCTGCGTTTCACCAAGCGAATGAACACCGTGCGGAGGCATCCCCGCGTGGTCTGCTCGCGACGGCGACTCATGACCATAAACGGGGCGAAGATGTCCGAGCGCGCCTTGCGGTCTTATCTGAAATTCCGGAAGTATGGTGGCATGCCAGCCGGCGCTGGATGAGCGCCTGGGAGCATGGGCTGCCGACCGATGCAGATTCTCGGGCGTTTCATTACATGCTGCTGCAAACCGTGCTGGGGGCATGGCCGCCGGAACTTTCTCCCGATGACGAAGACCACATCAAGCATTACCTTGAGCGCATAGCGCAGTGGTGTATCAAAGCACTGCGCGAAGGTAAGTTGATCTCGGGGTGGTTCGAACCACAGGTAGAGCGTGAGCAGCATTGGCTGAATTATCTGCAGGAGTTGCTACCAGGGCGGCCAGGACACGCAATGTTGCAGGAATTGGCAGGATTCGCACAACGACTGGAACCGGGAGCCATCGCAAACGGCCTGATGCAAACCGCTATGCGGCTGATGTCACCCGGCATCCCAGACCTCTATCAGGGCACGGAATGGCGCGACTTTTCACTAGTGGACCCTGACAATCGACGGCCGGTGGATTTCCATGCTCGCGAGCATTGTCTGGAGCAAGCACTCCAGGGTCCGAGCGGACGGATTCGGCCGCCCTTGGCCGCCAAGGGCTGGGATGCGGCAGCATGGGGCGATGGGCGAATCAAACAAGCTCTGATTGCGGCCCTCTTGGGCCTGCGTCGCGAGTGTGCAGCTGCGTTTTGCGACGGCTACGAAGCAGTGGAAATACGCGGCACAGACACGCAGAACCTGGTGGGATTCGTGCGGGGGCGGGAAATCGTTGTGTTGGCTGCGGTGAAGTGCGCAGCGAGCATGCACCAGAACCGGGACGGTGTGCCCGTTCTGCCGGCAGGCTTCTGGGAAGATGATGCTGCACTCATTCTTCCTGAACCGGACGCAAACTGGGAAGATGTACTGCGGGGCCGGAGGATCGGACCCCGCAATGGTTTGATACCGCTTGCCGATTTGCTGGCTGGTTTCCCGTTAGCGGTGCTACGACGCGATCAGGGGTAGAGACCGCGGACTTCGCGAGCCTGCAGGATGCGCGAGCATGCAGCGATAAACGCAGCGGTACGCAGCGAGACCTTGTGTTGGGCGGCCACGCCGGCAACAGAGGTATAGGCACGGTGCATCATGCGCTCCAGCCTTTCGTTGATTTCCTCTTCAGTCCAGAAGAAGCTTGAGAAGTCTTGCACCCACTCGAAGTAACTGACCGTCACGCCGCCGGCGTTCGCCAGCACGTCGGGTACAACGAAGATGCCCTTGTTGCTCAGGATGTCGTCAGCTTCTGGAGTGGTGGGGCCGTTTGCGCCTTCAATAACGATACGCGCGCGGATGCGATCTGCATTGCCTTCGTGAATCTGGCCTTCCAGCGCTGCAGGAATCAGGATATCGGTTTCCAATCCCCAGAATTCGTCGGCAGCTAATGCGTCACAATCCGGGGCACCGGCTACACCGCCGTTCTCCTCGACATGTTTGAGCAGGCTGAGGACGTCTAAACCTTGGGAGTTGTAGACGGTACCCGTGTGGTCCTGTACGGCGATCACTTTGGCGCCGGCGTCTTCGAACAGGCGTGCGGCGGTTCCCCCCACGTTCCCGAAACCCTGTACGCAGACTCGGGCCCCTTCTATGTCGATGCCGTTGTCTTTCGCTGCGGCGCAGCCGACCACGAAGACCCCGCGGCCGGTGGCTTCCACGCGGCCCAGGCTGCCGCCTAGTGAAATCGGCTTGCCTGTCACGACACCGGTAGTGGTGCTGCCATGATTCATTGAGTAGGTGTCCATCATCCAAGCCATCGTCTGGGCGTTGGTGTTGACATCAGGGGCGGGGATATCTTTGTGCGGGCCGATGATGACGCCGATTTCGCTGGTGTAGCGGCGCGTGATGCGTTCCAGTTCGGCACGCGAATAATTGCGGGGGTCCAGGCGTATGCCGCCTTTAGCGCCGCCAAAGGGGAGGTCGACTGCTGCGGCTTTGACGGACATCCAAGCGGCCAGGGCCATGACTTCAGACAGCGTGACATCCTGGTGATAGCGAACGCCGCCCTTGCCGGGGCCACGAGAGACGTTGTGCTGGACACGGTAGCCTTCGAAGTGGGCGATCGTGCCGTCATCGAGCTCTACAGGGATATCCACAATCAGCACACGCTTAGGACGCTTGAGCGTCTCAACCCATTTAGCCTGACGACCCAGGTAAGGGGTCACCCTTTCCACCTGCTCCAGATAAATGCCCCACGGGCCGACATGATCTGGTTCCAAGTATGAGGGTAAAGCGTGTGTAAGTTCGTGTTCTGACATTTTCCGGTCTCGCCGAGGTTTTCTATGCTGTTCATCCCAATATGGGAGGGTTAACCCCGAAGCTTACTACGGACCTTTATGCGCGGTCATCGTATAAGGCGGCAAGAACTCCCTGGAGAACCTGTTTTTTGACTCAAATCATGGTTAACCCCAGTGTCGTCATTCAGTTTTCGCAGTAAACCTTCATTGCCCGTAGGCAGACAACCCCTCGAGATCCAGCACATGCACTGCGCCGTATTCCACGCTTACCAGTTTGGCGCTTTCCAAGGTGCGAAGCGCCTGATTGGCACGCTGCCTCGAAATCCTTGCCAGGTAACCGATTTCTTCCTGGGTAATGTCAAGGCGCATGGCTTTCTCAGTGTGCAGCAACGGGTTCATGAGCTCAAGAAGGCAGCGGGCGACACGAGCTTCCGGGTCCAACAGACGGTCGGACTCGGCCTTTCCAACGAATTGCCCCACTCTTTCATTGAGCTGGTGCAACAAATAGCGGTTGAAGGGAATGCTGCGGTCAAGAAGCCAGTCAAAGGTGGCTTCCGGCATGCGCAGGATCGTCGACTCGCGCAGTGCCACAACGTCGTATTTTCGTTTTTCACGCTTCAGCAAAGAGCCTTCGCCGAACCATCCGCCTGCCGGCACACCCATCAGCGACGCGACTTTACCTTCCGGTGTGCCGACCGAAACCTTCACCAGACCGTTGAGCACGCCCAGCCAGGCCGTCGCACGTTCACCCTTGCGTTCTATCATCGCACCAGCGGGGTAATCAGTGCTGATAATGTCGCGCAGTACGCGCTCCCGTTCCTCGGGACCCAATACGGGAAACCAGGCGGTAGCGGACTGAAGCGAATGGTCAAGGCTCATGAGGAATTACCCCTAATACAGCATCGAATGTCGCAACAGCGACAGTTATACCTGAATTGAAACGATAACTTATCCACACGGGATGCTGGGTCGTTGCATCCTGATACAAGTATAGAAGGCCCTGCAAAGACGGGGCCAGGCTTAGGCTGAAGGAGACATGGTGGCACATCAAGCATCGACCTCATCGTCAGGTCTGCCGGCGACTTTTCCCGGCTGGGTGGAATACCACGCCCGGCATCGGGGTGAGCGCCCGGCCATGCGGGAAAAAGATCTTGGCATCTGGCAGACCATTACCTGGCAGCAGGTGGCTGAGCAGGCAGCCGAGCTTGCCAACGGGCTGGCCGCTCTCGGTGTGCGCAAGGGCGCGCATGTGGCTATTGTCGGCGAGAACCGCCCCAGGCTTTATCTGGCGATGATGGCGGCCCAATACTTGGGCGCCATACCGGTACCGCTCTATCAAGACGCTATTGCAGCTGAAATGGTGTACGTGCTGCAGGATGCCGCGATCGCAGTCGCCGTGGTTGAAGACCAAGAGCAGGTCGACAAAATGCTTGAGGCACGCGAGGAATGCCCGGCACTGAAACACGTCGTCTACGATGACCCGCGCGGGCTGCGCAACTATCTCGACGAAGGGCTCATGAGCTACGAAAGTCTGCTCGAGCTGGGCCGCGATTTCCTTGCCGCCAATCCGGAACATGTGAATCAGGCCAAGAACGGGCTGTCACCCGACGAACCCGCGGCCATGTTCTATACATCGGGTACCACCGGCAAGCCCAAGGGCGTAGTGCTCACCCATCATGCGCTCATTGATCGTGCCCTGGTCATACAGGAGCTGGAAGGGCTCACCGATCGCGAAGACGTGCTCGCCTACCTGCCGCCGGCATGGATAGGCCAGAATATGTTCTCGTATACCCAGTTTCTGGTGACCGGGTTTACGGTGAACCACCCTGAATCGCCCGACACAGTGTCCATCGATATGCACGACATCGGGCCGACCTATTACTTTGCTCCGCCGCGAGTCCTTGAAGGCCTGCTCACGCAGGTGATGATACGCATGGAAGACGCCAGCGCCCTCAAGCGCAAGCTATTCCATAGCTGTATGGGCGTGGCGCGGCGTGTCGGTACCCGCATTCTCGATAAAGACACCAGTGTCAGCCTCTGGCAACGGCTACTTTATCGTTTGGGCGATCTGCTTATTTACGGCCCTTTGCGCAATGCGCTGGGCATGAGTCGGGTCAGGGTCGCCTACACGGCCGGCGAGGCCATCGGCCCCGACCTCTTCGAGTTTTACCGTTCCATCGGCATCAATCTGAAGCAGCTCTACGGGTCCACTGAAACCTCTGTGTTCGTCTGTGTACAAGAAGACGGCCAGGTGAGGGCGGATACCGTCGGGCCGCCCGTAGATGGTGTAGATATCCGCGTCGCCGAAAACGGTGAAATTCAGGTGAAGAGCCCCGGGCTGTTCAAGGAGTACTACAAGAATCCCGAAGCCACCGCCGAATCGTTCACCCCGGACGGTTGGTATCACACGGGCGACGCCGGCTACCTGGATACAGACGGGCAGCTCAAGATCATCGATCGCGCCAAGGATGTCGGCAAGCTCGCGGACGGCAGCCTGTTCGCTCCCAAATACATCGAGAACAAACTTAAGTTCTTTCCCTTTATCAAAGAAGCAGTGGCATTTGGGGATGGCCGCGACGAAGTCTGCGCTTTCATCAACATCGACCTCGAAGCGGTGGGCAATTGGGCCGAACGGCGAGGCCTGCCCTATGCTGGCTATACCGATCTGGCCGGCAAGCAGGAAGTTCTCGAACTTATCCGCGATTGCGTCGAGCAGGTGAACGCCGATCTTTCCACCGATCCCAAGCTGTGTGCTTCGCAGGTCGCCCGTTTTCTGGTGTTGCACAAAGAGCTCGATCCCGACGACGACGAGCTCACTCGCACCCGCAAGGTGCGCCGAGGCTTCATTGCACAAAAGTACAGCGTACTGGTCGATGCGCTCTTCAGCGGCCGCGACTCCCAGTACATCGAGACCGAGGTCAAATTCGAGGATGGGCGCACGGGTCGCATTGCCGCCGATTTGCGCATTCTGGATGCCAAGGTGTTTTCCGGTGACATAAAGAAGGTGGCCTGACCCATGATTCCCAGTCGTGAACAGAGAATCGGGGAAGTCATCCTCGATCTCAGGAATATTTCGCTTGCTTTCGGTGGCGTCAAAGCCCTGACCGACATTTCCTTCGATGTGCGCGAGCACGAAATCCGCGCCATCATTGGTCCCAACGGGGCCGGCAAGAGCTCCATGCTCAACGTAATCAACGGGGTATATACGCCGCAAGAAGGCACTATCTCCCTGGATGGCAAGCAATTCAGTCGCATGAACCCGCGTCGTGCTGCAGAGGCGGGTGTGGCCCGCACATTCCAGAATCTCGCCCTGTTTAAGGGGATGAGCGTGCTGGACAACATTATGACGGGACGCAATCTGCGCATGAAGAGCGGTGTGTTGGCCCAGGCTTTCCGTCTGGGCAGTGCCGAGCGCGAAGAAATCCGCCATCGCGAGTTTGTCGAGAACATTATCGACTTTCTTGAGATTCAGGCTTACCGGAAGGTGCCGGTGGGCCGGCTCCCCTATGGGTTGCAGAAGCGGGTTGACCTTGGCCGGGCATTGGCCATGGAGCCGCGCATTCTGTTGCTTGATGAGCCTATGGCGGGCATGAACATCGAGGAAAAGCAGGACATGAGCCGCTTCATCCTTGATGTCAATGACGAGTACGGCACCACGATCGTGCTTATCGAGCACGACATGGGCGTGGTCATGGATATCTCTGATCGTGTGGTTGTGCTCGATTACGGCAAGAAGATCGGCGACGGCACTCCCGACGACGTACGCAACAACCCTGAAGTAATTCGCGCCTATCTCGGCGCTGGCGAGTGAGGGCAGCAGACATGGGCTTTTTTCTTGAAACCGTATTCGGCGGTCTGATGTCAGGCATGCTTTACGCGTTGGTCGCCCTGGGCTTCGTGCTGATCTTCAAAGCCTCGGGTGTATTCAACTTTGCGCAGGGAGCCATGGTTCTGGTGGCCGCCCTTGCAATGGCCAGGTTTTCTGAATGGATACCCGATTGGCTCGGTATTGAAAGCAAGCTGTTGGGCAACGTCCTCGCCTTCATCATCTGCGCCGTCTTCATGTGGTTCATCGCCGTAGTGATCGAACGCTACGTCTTGCGCTACCTGGTTAACCAAGAAGGCACGACGTTGCTGATGGCCACCATCGGCATTGCCTATTTCCTAGACGGTATTGGCCAGACTCTGTTTGGCAGCAGCGTGTATTCCATCGATGTCGGCATGCCGAAGGATCCGGTCTTCCTGTTTGAGTCCACCTTCGAAGGCGGCGTGCTAATCAGCATGGAAGACCTCACGGCGGCGCTCGTGGCTGCCGTTCTAGTAGCGGCGCTGGCGTTCTTCTTCCAATACACCGCGGTCGGCCGGGCGCTGCGTGCAGTGGCCGACGATCACCAGGCGGCACAATCGATCGGCATTCCGCTCAATCGCATCTGGGTGGTTGTCTGGACGGTTGCCGGCCTGGTAGCGCTGGTGGCGGGCATCGTGTGGGGTTCGAAGTACGGGGTGCAGTTCACCCTTTCCACCGCTGCACTACGGGCCTTGCCGGTCGTGATTCTCGGCGGTCTGACCTCCGTGCCGGGGGCCATTATTGGTGGACTCATTATCGGTGTGGGCGAAAAGCTCTCAGAAGTGTACTTAGGGCCATTCGTCGGTGGCGGTATCGAAATCTGGTTTGCCTATGTTCTGGCGCTGGTCTTCCTGCTGTTCCGTCCCCAGGGCCTGTTCGGTGAAAAGATCATCGATCGGGTGTAACGAATTCAATTTGGATAGACGCTATGTATTATCGCGAGAACGGTCAGTTCAAAAGTTCGTACCGGGCGGATCAACAGATATTCCCAATCCGTCAGGATCGGGCCTTCATCATCGGCCTGCTGGTGGTGGCCTTTCTGGTGATTCCCTTCGTGGCCTCCAATTATTTTCTTCAGGCCATTCTTATTCCTTTTCTGATTCTGTCTTTGGCGGCAATCGGCCTCAATATCCTCGTGGGCTATTGCGGGCAGATCTCGATAGGCTCGGGGGCGTTCATGGCAGTAGGAGCCTATGCCGCCTGGAACTTCGGCGTGCGCATACCTGAAATGCCGCTGTTATTTCAGATTTTGTTGGGCGGGGTATTCGCCACGCTTGTCGGCGTTGTGTTTGGTATCCCCAGCCTGCGCATCCGTGGCCTCTACCTGGCAGTCACTACGCTGGCCGCCCAATTCTTCGTTGATTGGGCATTCCTGCGCATTCCCTACTTCACCAATTATTCTCCGTCCGGCAACGTGTCGGTGCCGGCGCTCAGCTTCTTCGGGCTTCCCGTCCAGACACCTGCCCAACGTTATGTATTCGTGCTGTGCTTTGTAGTGGTGTTCGCCGTGTTGGCCAAGAACCTGGTGCGCGGTGCTATAGGCAGGCAGTGGATGGCTATTCGCGATATGGACGTGGCCGCGGCGGTCATCGGTATCCGCCCGGTTTATGCCAAGCTCACGGCCTTTGCCGTCAGCTCATTCATGATTGGCGTGGCGGGGGCTCTGTGGGCCTATGTGCATCTGGGTTCCTGGGAGCCGCTGGCGTTCGACCTGAACCGTTCGCTTCAGTTGCTGTTCATCGTGATCATCGGCGGGCTGGGGTCAATCGTCGGCAGTTTCTTCGGTGCCGCCTTCATGGTGCTGCTGCCGGTGCTGCTCACCAATATCCCTCACATGTTGGGATTGTCGCTGGCGGTTGATACAGCGTCGCATATCGAGCACATGGTTTTTGGTGCACTCATTGTCTTTTTCCTGATTGTGGAACCACACGGTCTGGCCCGTCTGTGGAGCATAGGCAAGGAAAAAATGCGGATCTGGCCGTTCCCGCATTGAGCATGTCGGAAGGCGTTGATTCATTGGCAATACGGCGCCGGTCACTCGGCCGGGCAGCCAAATAAACGGTGCATAGACACCAGGAGGACTAGGAGATGAAGTACTCATTCAAACTGGCCGCGGCCGTGGCATCCGTCACGGTGGCCATGGTGGGCACAACGGCAACCGCCTTTGCAGCCGAAGAGCAGTTCATACCTCTGCTGACCTACCGCACAGGGTCATTCGCGCCCCTGGGTATCCCATGGGCTGATGGTAAGCAGGATTATCTTAAGCTCGTCAACGCTCGCGACGGCGGCATCAACGGCGTGAAAATCGTTTACGAAGAATGCGAAACCGCCTATGCGACCGACCGTGGCGTCGAATGCTACGAGCGCATGAAGAGCACCCGTGGTGGCGCGTCCGGTTTTGACACGCAGTCCACGGGTATTACCTTCGCATTATCCGATCGGGCCATCGTAGACGGCATCCCCATCGAAACGGTTGGCTACGGCCTGTCGCAATCGGCGGACGGCAGCGTCTTCAAATGGAATTTCCCACTGCTGGGTAATTACTGGACCGCTGCAGATGTCATGATTCAGGACATCGCAAAGCAGCTCGGTGGCGAAGATAAGTTAAAGGGCAAGAAGATCGCGCTGGTCTACCACGACTCGCCGTACGGTAAGGAGCCCATTCCCCTGCTGGAGTCACGATCCAAGGCAAACGGCTTCGAACTTCAGCTTTATCCGGTTACGGCACCTGGGGTTGAACAAAAGTCCACCTGGCTGCAGATCCGTCAGCGCCGGCCGGATTACATCTTGCTCTGGAGCGCCGGCATCATGACTCCCACGGCCATCCGTGAGGCTCAGGCGGTTGGCTATCCGCGCGACAAGATCTACGGCATCTGGTGGGCCGCCTCCGAAACCGACGTGCGTGACCTCGGTGCCATTGCCAAGGGCTACAAGGGCATCACCATCCACAACAACGCTGATACCGGTCGCGTACACGAAGATCTGAAGCAATATGTGTATGACAAGGGTGAAGGCACCAGCCCGAATGCGGCCACCGTTGGGTCAATCGCGCACACCCGCGGCATGATCATTTCCATGCTGCAGGTCGAAGCGATTCGCACCGCACAGGAGAAATTCGGCAAGGGTCAGCACATGACTCCCGAGCAAGTGCGCTGGGGCTTCGAGAACCTGAACCTTACCGAAGAGCGTCTGAAGGAGCTCGGATTTGACAACATCCTTCGTCCCGTACGCACTTCCTGCGAAGACCACATGGGCGACGACTGGGCACGTATCATCCAGTGGGACGGCTCCAAGTTCGAGATCGTCTCCGACTGGTACCAGTCCAACCGCGACTTCGTGGACCCGCTGGTGAAGGAATACGGCGCTCGTTACGCGGCCGAGAAGAAGATTCAGCCGCGTGATTGCTCAAAGGAAAGTTAATCGTCAGCAATGCCCGGCAGCCCTATGGGGCTGTCGGGGTGCCGGCGGGTGCGAACGGCATGCAGGCCGCGAAGCGAATCGGGCATGCGCATCCGGCCTCATACAGTAGGTGCAATCCATGAATACCAATGTCGAGACACTGCACGACAACATTCTTCTGAACGTCAACGGGATCGAAGTCATTTATAACCACGTGATCCTCGTTCTAAAGGGGGTTTCTCTGACCGTGCCTGAAGGGCATATCGTTGCGCTGCTTGGCGCCAATGGTGCCGGCAAGACCACAACCCTGCGTGCGGTGTCCAACCTGTTGAAAGCAGAGCGCGGCGATGTCACAAAAGGCTCCATCGATCTGCGCGGCGAACGCATCGATCGACTCACGCCGGCCGACCTCGTCAAGCGTGGGGTGGTGCAGGTCATGGAAGGGCGGCATTGTTTCGCCCACCTTACCGTCGAAGAAAACCTGCTGACAGGTGCCTATACGCGCCGTCTGGGCCGGGGGGACATGCAGGCCGCCCTGGAGCGCGTGTATCAGTATTTCCCACGCCTTAAGCAGCGTCGCAATAGCCAGGCCGGCTATACATCAGGCGGCGAGCAGCAGATGACCGCCATCGGTCGGGCTCTTATGGCCAACCCCAACATGATCCTTCTTGACGAGCCTTCCATGGGGCTTGCCCCACAGATCGTCGAGGAAATCTTCGAGATCGTGCGCGATCTCAACCAAAGAGAAAAGGTCAGCTTCCTGCTGGCGGAACAGAATACCAATATCGCACTGCGGTATGCCGACTATGGCTACATCCTGGAAAACGGTCGTGTGATGATGGATGGCCAGGCTTCCGAACTGGCAGAAAACGAAGACGTCAAGGAATTCTACCTGGGTGTCTCCAGTGGCGAACGCAAGAGTTTCCGGGATACCAAGTTCTACCGGCGGCGCAAGCGCTGGCTCGCATAGAGATTTGAATCATGACGACATACTACGAAGAGCGCGAGGCGGTCGGTGTCGCCGAGCGCGAAGCCGAACTGTTCTCTCGATTACCCGATGCCCTTCGGCGCGCCAGGGAACGGGCGCCTGCAATCGCCCAGCAATTGCAGGGAGTTGAGCCGGGTGACATACGAAACCGTGCCTCGCTGGCGGCCATACCGGTGATTCGCAAAACCGAGCTGTTGCAGGCCCAGTTAGCCAAGCGCAGTCAGGCCGACACCAATGGTCAGACCGTAAACGAGCGTGTATTCGGCGGGTTCTCGGCGATAGGATGGGGTGACGCGGCCAAGGTCTTTGCCTCGCCCGGCCCGATCTACGAACCCGAGAGCCACCGCAGCGACTACTGGGGCTTTGCCCGGGCG
This sequence comes from Alcaligenaceae bacterium, assembly GCA_029265795.1. Taxonomy (GTDB): domain Bacteria; phylum Pseudomonadota; class Gammaproteobacteria; order Burkholderiales; family Burkholderiaceae_B; genus Yanghanlia. The sequence goes on along the minus strand of JAJUGV010000027.1, from coordinate 2,172 downwards.
TTGTATGCCGCGGGTTTCCGGCGTGGTGATCTGGTCTATAACTGCTTTTCATATCATTTCACGCCGGCGGGCTCCATGATGGAGACGGCCGCTCATGCGCTGGGTTGCACCGTTTTCCCGGGAGGCGTCGGCCAGACGGAACAACAGCTGCAAGCCATGATCGACCTGCAGCCGGCGGGTTACACGGGCACTCCCAGCTTTCTACGCATCATTCTGGAAAAGGCCGATGAAACGGGAACCTCCCTGGCGCCGTTGAAGCGTGCCTTGTTCTCGGGCGAGGCTTTTCCGCCTTCATTAAGAGAATGGTTTCAGCAACGCGGTATTGATGGTTATCAGGCATATGGCACGGCCGATCTGGGCATGATCGCCTACGAGACGAGCGCACGCGAAGGCCTGGTGGTCAACGAAGATCTGCTGCTGGAAATCGTACGCCCGGGAACGGGGCAGCCTGTGCCGGACGGCGAAGTCGGTGAAGTGGTCGTAACCACGTTGAACCCGGATTATCCGCTGGTACGTTTCGGTACAGGCGATCTCTCTGCCATCCTGCCAGGCGAATCCCCTTGCGGCCGTCGCAACCTGCGCATTCGCGGCTGGCTGGGGCGGGCCGACCAAACCACCAAAGTACGCGGGCTCTTCGTGCATCCCGGCCAGGTGGCACAAGTGGTGGCACGACATCCCGACGTTTTGCGGGCGCGCCTGGTTGTCGCCGGTGCCGTCGGGCGCGACACCATGCTGCTGCGCATAGAAGTGCCCGAGGCGTCCGAAGGGCTGGCCGACCGTGTAGCCAGTACGGTGCGTGAAATCACCAAGCTACGTGCCGAAGTCGAATGTCTCGCACCGGGCACGCTGCCCAATGATGGCAAGGTGATCGACGATGTGCGCGATTACGAATGAGGGTCTGTCGTTCCCTGTTTTTCCTTCGCACACTCCGCCTTCAAGAAGTCGATGAAGGCGGCTGCGGCTGAACTGAGGTCTCTCAACTTGGGAACGATCAGATAGACGTTCGCATGAATCGGTTTTTCCAGTTCAATGGCAGTGATGTTCTTCCATTGTTCCTGGTCGAAGCCGTGCCGATTGATGATAGAGACGCCGCGGCCGGAATTGATCAATGAGCAGACGATTTCGGCGCGATCGACCTCCAGATATTTTTCACAGCTCACCCCTATTTCATTGAATCTGCGTTCTATATATTCACCAACCGGCATGCTTCGGTTGGTGAATATGAATTCCTGGTCAACCAGGTGTTCAAAACGTATTCGCGGTAATTGGCGCAGCGGATTGGAGTTGTGGCATAAAAAGATGAAGCCGCTATCCGCCACGGGGATGCAGTCGACTTTTTCCGAGGGTATGGGCCAGATGGTCAGGCCGAACTCATAGAAGCCCGACTCAATGTTCGAAGGCATGTCTCGGATCATCGACGATTCGAAATGTATGCGTATGTTCTTGTCGAACTTTGCGATCAGTTTCGGCATGAACGAACTGCATAGGGCCGGCGACGCGCAGAATTTCAGGTGCTCTACTTGTTCGCCCTGCAGCGACTTAATGACGGAGCCGAGCCGATTCGTTGTCTCAAAAATATCGTCGCAATAGCGGTTCAACACATAGGCATTTTTTGTCGGTACTAAATGGGACGCTTTTCTCTCAAATAGCGTCAGGCCTATGTCGTTTTCCAATTTGGAAATCACCCTGCTCACCACAGGCTGGCTGACACACAGATAGTGTGAGGCCCGGTTGATGGAGCCGTGGAGCATGACGGCGCGAAAGAATTCAATCTGCCGAAGTTTGATCATACGGGAAAATACCTATGCGGTTTTCGCATGCCTGGGAAAGAAAGAGAATCTTACTCTGGCACCGCCTCGCTAGCATGTAAGCTTTTACGAGGCTGTGAAGAGACTATGCTAGGTGCAGTGCTTCCTGGGAACCGGACAGTCGAGCTGCTGGAGTTTCCTGACCCCACTCCTTCCGAAAACGATGTCATTCTTGAAGTGAAAGCGTCGGGAATATGCGGAAGTGATCTTAAGAATTACCGTGGAACGTTCAAGGGTAAATTACCGCCGGGCCCGATCATCGCCGGGCACGAGCCCTGTGGCGTGGTTGTGGCCAAGGGCAGAGCGGTGAATTTGCGTACGGCGCGCATCGGCGCCCGCGTGATGGTGCACCACTACAAGGGCT
>JAJUGV010000044.1 GCA_029265795.1 Alcaligenaceae bacterium | reverse complement strand
TGCGGACGGGGGTTCAATTCCCCCCGGCTCCACCAAGAATTCCTCGTTTTAGCGAACAATGCCAGCGTAACGCTGGCATTTTTGTTTCCACTTGGCCTTCAAGGTAGACTCGCCGTCATACGACACAAGGAATAATGATAATGACGGGGTTTCTGGAGACATTCCTGGCTCATGGCCAGCAAACCTTATTGCTGCATTATCCGTTGGTAGCGGTGGCATCGGTTTTACTCGCCTTGCTACTGCGCAAAACAGTGCCCGGCATGATGCTATTCGTATGGCAAATGCTCGCCCTCGTGGCGGCATTGCTGATAAGCGGCAGCATTGCCGCCGGGCTAGGGTCCATGAATCTGGCGCACACCTTGCACGGCCTGGCAATACTTGTGCTGGGAATGGTACTGATTCGAGAGATCTGCCTGATTTTCTTTCGACTGATCGTGCCTCGGCTGGGCATGCGCCCACCGCGTATTCTCGAAGAGCTGCTTATTCTGTTGGCTTACGGCGCATGGGTGCTGATTCGCCTGTCATACGCGGGGCTGGATCCAAGCAGCCTGGTCGCCAGTACTGCGGTGGTGACGGCAATACTGGCGTTTGCCATGCAGGACACGCTGGGAAATATTTTGGCCGGCCTGTCGTTGCAGCTGGACCATTCCGTTCATATAGGCGACTGGATAGAACTCGACGACATCAGCGGCCAAGTCGTGCAGGTGCAATGGCGTCATACCGCTGTACGCACGCTTTATGGGGAAATGGTGCTGATTCCGAACAGTCACCTGATGAAATCACGAGTCGTACTGATGGGCGGCTCCTCCATACCCCGGCGATTGCGTACGGTGTTCTTCTACGCACCGTTCGCGCTGCGCCCGGCAGCCGTTATCGAAGAAATTGAAACCGCTCTTGCCAGCGCCGAATTCGAGATGATGGCTGTATCACCACCGCCAGTCTGTTTACTGCACGATTTTTCAGGTGGCGTCATGACCTTTGCCATTCGCTATTGGCTGCTCGATCCCACTTCTCCCGGCCGCGCCGACTCGCTGGTCCGCCAGCATGTGCATGCCGTATTCCAGCGTCAGGGCTGGCCCATGGCTTCTCCTGGCATGGATGTCCAACTAAGCCGGCGTCTTCGCCACGGCGATGCAAACGACCTTTCCCTGCCGGACGAAGACGAGACCCGCCTCGGCCTTTTACGCTCGAGCGGGCTGTTTACACCGTTGCTGGAAGAAGAGCTGCACGAACTTGCCCGTCGGCTGCGTCCGATGCATTATGCAGTGGGAAGTATTCTGGCACGTCAGGGCGATACGGGCGATTGCTTATTCGTTATATCCCGCGGCACCATCGCCATCTGGCTGGAAGCCCATGGTAGTCGCCACAAGCTTGCTGAATTGGGTGCCGGGGAAATAGTCGGCGAAATGAGCTTGATGACCGGAGAACCGCGCCGGGCCACGATCATGGCTCACACCGACTTAGACTGTTATGTGCTGGATAAACCCAGTTTCGAAGCAGTTCTTCTTCAGCGCCCCGAACTGGCAGAGGCGTTTGCCCAGCTGCTCGCGGTCAGAAAGCGCGAACTCTCGGAAATTAGGGACACAATGCCGGCCGCCACGACATCCGATGAGAAGGCCGCCCTGCTTGCCCGGATCCGTAAACTTTTCCGTCTCGGTTGATATTTCCGTCTCCGACACGACTCAGTCGGCGGCAATTTGTGAGGGCGTCGTGAATCTGCTACTTTTTTAAGCTTGCCCCAATTTTGGGGGCGGTTCACTTTAGTTTGATGTAAAGGATTCAAGATGTCGCGCAACGCGAAATCCACCGGCAATGCCGGTGGCAGCAACACAGCAGAACAACCGGATAACGCTCTGGTGAACGGCAGCGGCGACGGGTGGCTGCTCGATGAATTCAAGGTGGGGGATGTGTTCTTCACATCGCCAACTCTTCAGCATCGTGCCTGGGGAAATGCCGGAGTCATATCGGCACACGTCCCCGCCAGTTCCGATGCGATCGCCTCTCTTTTCGACCAGGCGCGCGAACGTGGTATTCAAGAACCGGTCCTGTTCGGGCTGGTCCCCTTCGATACACGCCGACCCGCGAGCTTGGGAATCCCGCTGCAGTGTCAGTCGCTTGCCACGCCCTCAGCAAAGGCATCGACACGCAGTCAGGCGGAACGGCCGGTCATCGTTGAAAAAACCCCGGTCCCGGCGCCCGAGGTATATGGCGACATGGTACGTAGTGCATTGGAAATATTTGCCCAAGGCGATGTGAACAAGATCGTTCTTTCACGCACTATGGACGTTACGCTGGACCGCCCGCTTGATTACGGCCACGTCCTGCCTGACCTGCTGGGCCGTAATGCAAAGGGCTATACCTTCGCTTTGCCGGTCTGGTCTTCCGAGGCCGAGGATCGGCCCGCCATGATGGTTGGGGCCAGCCCCGAACTACTCGTGCGCCGGGAAGGCGAGACGATCTTCGTAAACCCCTTAGCAGGTTCTATCGGTCGGCACCCGGACCCGAAAACCGACGAAGCGCGCCGTGCGGGCTTAGCGGTATCTGAAAAGGATCTACGCGAGCACAGCTACGTGGTCGAAGACATTGTCCGTATCTTGCGGGAACATTGTGACGAACTTCAGGTGCCGGAGGGTCCGTCAGTGATTGGCACGGACGCTTTGTGGCATTTGTCGACCTTCATTACAGGGCGTCTGCGCGACTCGTCTATGACCGCGCTTGAGCTGGCCTGTGCGCTACACCCGACACCAGCAATCTGTGGTTACCCGACCGCGGGTGCGTTTGAGCAGATCATGAAATTGGAACCCTTCGACCGCGGCTATTTTACCGGCCTGGTGGGCTGGCAACGCGAGAATGGAGATGGGGAATGGGCGCTCACATTGCGCTGCGCCCTGCACGATGGCGCGAACCGGCTGCGCCTTTACGCGGGAGCCGGTACGGTGGCGGGCTCTGATCCGCAAAGCGAAATCACAGAGACCGCCACCAAGATGGAAACGTTTATGCGCGCCATCGCCTAAACGGAACTGAAGTTCAGTTCACAGACAGGTTGAGCCGCTTGATGAGCGGAGCCCAACGTTGCAGTTCTTCATCCATGTACTGCGCAAAGGCTTCCGGAGTCCCCCCGGCCGGCTCCATGCCCATGGTGGCAAGGCGCTGGCCGACTTCCTCGCTATTGAGAGCCTCCACAATGGCCTCAGACAGTTTCGTTTGAATGTCTTCAGGAATTCCAGCCGGCGCGACAAAGCCGATCCAACCGGAACCTTCGATGCCGGGGTAACCCAGCTCGGCAACAGTCGGCAGATCGGGCAGGAAGCTCAGGCGCTCAGCAGAAACGGCCGCCAGCGGGCGCAGGCGACCGTCTTTGATTAGGGGCAGTACGGCAATTGGAGGCAGTGCTGCGAAGTGTGTATCGCCGCCGATGATCGAGGTCACCGCAGCGGGCGAAGAAGGATACGGTACATGCTGAGCGCTGCCACCTGTGCGCTCCAACAGAAGCTCCACGGCGAGATGTGAGACCGTTCCTGCACCTGTAGAGGGGAAATTGTATTGGGTCTCGCTCTTCTTGAGCCCTTCAATGAAATCGTCGAAGCTCTTTATCGGCGAGTCGGCTGCCACGACCAAAATATTGTGCTGATGCACGCCGAGGGTCAGCGGCACCAGATCTTTTTTGGGGTCGTAAGGCAGATCGCTGTAGAGCAGCGTGTTGTTCACCATCGGACCGGTGATGGACACACCGAAGGTGTAGCCGTCGGCCGCAGCTTTCGCAATGACATTCGTACCCAGGTTGCCGCTGGCACCCGGACGATTCTGTACAACGATGGTCTGACCGAGTGTCTCGCTGGCGTGATCGGCAACCGCGCGAGCCATGGAATCAGGACTGGAACCCGGGCCGAACGGCACAATCAAGTTAAGCGGCTTTTCCGGCCAGGTCTCACTAGCGTGGGAAACGCTGATAAGAGCCGTAGCGGCCATTGCGGCCACCAGGCCGGTCCGTAGGAGTTTACGCATAATCATTCCCGTAAAGTAGAGATTAGAAGCATAGTGGATCCGTTGAATGGTCAACGAGTTTACAGGAGGACCCACGGCATGTCAGATCAGCGCGAATCAACAACGATCGCCTGTAGTATCTCTTGTACTCCGGGATGATGATGCCGAATATTCGCCACATGGTGGCGGCCGCGGGCCGAAAGTCGTGCATAACCCCAGCGGGCGCGCCGCAAGCTCTCTTCCCTACCCTCCCTCTCTAAATAAGCTGGCAGGTTATGGTCGAAGAAGGAAATGCTGTCGGCATCTTTCAGCAGATCGCTGCGCGCATCGCCGCCGCTTTCATGTAGTCGGATAAGCCGGCCGGCTTCGCGGCGCACTTGCCGTTCAACGCCGGCGAGGCGAAAGATTTTCGATGCCATGCGGGCACCGATTGCTGCGTGCATGGCCTTGAAGCGGTCGTAATCCGAAAAATCCTGCCGCCGTAGGCGGTTAGGACGCGACCGCTCAATGTCGTGGGCCAGTGCGGCCAGTCGTAGCGCCGGATCCGCATCCGGGCGCAAACGCATTAACCACCCCAAAGTATTTTCAGCGTGCCCGGGGTCTTCCGGCACTTGCGAGTGCTTCAGCTGCGCGCGTATGAGCGCAAAGGCTTTCTCTACTTCACAAGACATCGCGCATCCGGTAGAGGCGTATAGCCACTGTCAGGTTCATGAATAAAGCAAGGAGCCAAAGCGTGGCTACCGGCTGTTGAAAAGCAATTCCCAGCGCGAGTATCAACATGCGCAAATCTCGGCCGATACGAATACGCTCGTGCAACAGACGGTCGCTCTTGTGTGCGGAGTAGCTCACCAAGAAGCTGCCCGCCAGCGCGGCCACACCGAGCCAGAAATACGCAAGATCGCCCGGTTGCAGCGCCTGCCAGGTCATTGCTGCAATCAACACGGCATCCCCATACCGATCCAGCACGGCATCGAGCCAACCGCCGTAGTCGCTGCTCTGTGCGCGCAGGCGAGCGATTTCGCCGTCGCAGCCATCCAATATGGACGCCAACTGAATGAACACTCCCGCCAGAATGAAGACGGCCCAGTGCGAGGCAGTGGCGGTCAACCAGGCCGCCAACAAAGTCACCCCGAGTACTAGCCACGATATGTGATTGGGAGTCAGCGGTGTGTTCACCAAGCGGCGGCTGATCCATTGCGAGCAGGGGCGATTCAGGTAACGTGAGACCGGCCCATCGGCCCGTTTGCCTTTCGTCATGGCTGCCAGCAAATCCGTACGCGCTGCGGCCAGATCCGTTGGCGTATCGACATCCTGCCAATAAGTATGGCTGACATCACAAGCCAACAACTTTCCTTCATCTGCCAGCGTTTGCATCAGTGCGGACAGTCGGGAATCCCCACCTTCGCTCACGGCATCAAGACGCGTGAGAATGGCTGCGCTACAGAGAAAAGCGCCGGTATCGTAGGCGTCAGCGCGGAACAGATCTTTGCTTAGCGCGCTGATGCGCTCACCATCCAATTGCACTTTGGTGGCATCTTGCGCATCGATGCTTGCGCGCTCGAGCCGCCGGTCCACTGCCAGTACGGCCCCTTCAGCGGCATCACACTGCACGAGCTGATTCAGAAGTTCCGCACTATAAACATGGTCTGCCATCAGCAAAAGGAAGGGGCCGGAGACGAAATTGCGGGCTTGTGCCAGCGAACGGCCATTCTCAGTGCTTGCCCAGTCGGGGTTAGGCACCAGCACAACGCGTTCGCGCAATCTGACCGGCAGGCCTTCCTTCCAGCGGGCAATATCGTCGTGCCGGTATCCGGTGACAATGATAATGCGACGCGCACCCGCAGCTTGCGCCAGGCGCACATTGCGCTCAAGTAAAGTGGTGCCGAGCAGCGGCGTCAGCGGCTTGCAGGCCGAGGCGGCCTGCAGCCGCGAGCCGCGGCCGGCTGCGAGTATCACAGCCTCCATACGATTTACGCAGGTACTGCTACGGGTACCGGAGCGATGAAACGCTCGACCTCGTCATAAGCCTGATCGTCGGTCATCTGACGCGGGGGATGCTTACAGAAGTAAGCGGAAGGCGCATCCAGAACGCCACCTTGACCCCGATCCAGTGCCAGCTTGGCGCAGCGAATCATGTCAATAGCCACGCCGGCGGAGTTGGGCGAATCTTCCACGGAAAGACGAAGCTCCAGATTGAGCGGAACATCGCCAAACATCGTGCCTTCCATACGCAGGAAGCACACCTTGTTATCTTTTTGCCAGGGCACATAATCCGAAGGGCCAACGTGGATGTTGTCATCTTCTAGACGACTGGACGCCACTGCTTGCACCGCTTCGGTCTTAGATGTGCGTTTTGATGCAAGGCGCTCGTGATTGAGCATATTCAGGAAGTCCGTATTGCCGCCCGTATTCAATTGATAGGTGCGTTGCAACTTCACTCCACGACGCGCGAACAAATCGGTCAGGACGCGGTGTGTAATCGTCGCTCCCAGCTGTGCCTTAATATCGTCGCCAATAATCGGAACACGCTTCGCAGCAAACTTTTGAGCCCATTTTGGATCACTGGCAATAAATACCGGGACGCAGTTAATAAATGCTACGCCTGCTTCCAATGCACACTCCGCGTAAAAGCGGCTGGCATCTTCAGAACCCACGGGCAGATAGTTCAGCATGACTTCGGCACCGCTTTCCTTCAGGTGGCGAATGACTTGCTGCTTATCAGGCTGAGGTAAATCGGCAGGCTTGAAAGTCAGATGATCGGGGCGAGAAAGCATATGCTCGGATACCCCATCCATAATCGGCCCCATCTGCACTTTGACACCTGTTGCAGGAATGTCTTTTTGGAAGATGGTTGTGCAGTTGGGCTCAGCGAAGATGGCTTCCGCAACGTCCTTGCCGACCTTTCTGGCATCGATATCGTAGGCAGCCACCACCTGAATGTCTTGTGGACGGGCCCCACCAATCTCCCAGTGCATTAAGCCGCTGACGTCAGCGGGCGAGCGGTCACGATAATAGTGCAGGCCCTGTATCAGCGAGCTGGCACAATTACCAAGACCGACAATGGCGATTTTGATCATGCTTTACTCTCCTTTTCAATGATCGATCGAACCCGAGGGCTCGGAAAGATCCAAAACGAGAATATCGGCTCCAGGGGCGGCAGCCCGATGAGGAGCCGGACGAAACAGGGGTCGAAACGATGTCGCCCCTTTCAGCGGACCAGATAACGGTTCCGCAGATACACAAATATTCAGTGCATCTGACTTACAGGCGTTGTTAACGCTTGTGCTAATTAGCAGGACAGCGCTGAAGAGATGCATTCAGGCTGAAACAACCTTGATAATGACAGGTGGCGAATTCAGAAACACACCCAGTGGGGGTGCAATTCGCATAACCTGCTGCGCAAAGCCAAGAGATTTCGTTTGATTTGTTTATTGGCTGGATGTTGGCGCTGCCCGATTATAGATAAGCAAATCGATTATGGCAATTAATCGAGATGTGGATTTGTGATAGGCGATCGTGCCTTAACGGCATGGACGGTGCCCACCCTCTTTCCTACGATGACCGTAACCTTGGAGACACAAGGTGGCAGCAGACGTGACAACGAACTGCAACACAGGAGACAGACATGCATTCCAGATTCTGGAAATATTCGGCCGCTTCGGTCGCTCTTGCGACCGGCATCTCGCTGGCGCACGCCCAGCAGCTTTCCGACGATGTTCTACGCATCGGCGTCCTGACCGATATCTCGGGTGTCTATGCCGATATCTCCGGACGCGGTGCGGTAGAAGCGGTGCGTATGGCGGTAGAGGATTATGGCGGCACCATGTTCGGCAAACCTATTGAAGTCATCTACGCCGACCATCTGAACAAGCCCGACGTAGGGGCATCACGTGCGCGCGAATGGTTTGACCGTGGCGGCGTAGACATGATCACGGATCTCGCCAACTCAGCGGTGGCTCTGGCCGTTGCCGACCTGGCGAAGGAAAAGCGTCGCCATATTATCGTTAATAACCCCTCTAACATGGGCTTAACCAACGAACGGTGCTCGCCCTACACCATTCACTACACCTACGATGCCTATTCGCTGGCACACGGTACCGGCCGAGCGGTCGCGGAGCAGCCCGATGGTGATACCTGGTACTTCCTCACCGTAGATTTCGCGTTCGGCATCGGTTTGGAAGAACAGGTAGCCGACGTCGTGCGCAACGCCAATGGCAAGGTGCTGGGATCAGCGCGCCACCCGTTGGGCACAACCGACTTTTCGTCCTATATCCTGCAGGCGCAAACTTCGGGGGCGAAGATCGTCGGACTGGCCTCTACCGGTCAGGACAGCATCAATGCCATCAAGGCGGCACATGAGTTCGGCCTTACACCTAACCAGAAGCTGGCCGGCCTGCTGCTTTGGATCAACGATATTCACGCACTGGGTCTCGACGTTGCTCAGGGGCTCTTGCTCACCAACGCATGGTACTGGGATATGAACGACGGCTCGAGAGAATTCGCCCGCCGTTATTACGAACGTGTCGGTAGCATGCCGAATATGGCCCACGCCGGCGACTACTCCTCCACCATGCATTATCTGAAGGCTGTCGAGGCCGCGGGTACGGATGATCCCGATGCGGTGTCTGAAAAGATGCGCGAAATGCCCATTAATGATTTCTTCGCTCAAAACGGCAAGATCCGTGTCGACGGGCGCATGGTGCATGACATGTATCTGTGGGAGGTGAAATCGCCTGAAGAGTCAAAAGAGCCCTGGGACTACTTCAAGCTTGTGAAGACGATTCCGGGAGACCAGGCGTTTGCACCCTTGTCGGCCAGCAAGTGTTATTTGGTGAAGAACTAAGCGGCGCCGCTACGCATCGACTGCCATGCAATACGCTGGGATCAGCATACGCCGCCCCTCAGTTTTTAGGGCGCGAGCGGTACTCAGAAGGCCGGAAGCCCGTCAGACGCTTAAATGTGTTGGAAAACGTGAAGGGGTTGGCGTAACCCACGTCGCGGGCAATGGCCTCGATCTTGCGCTGCGTTGTAACCAGCTCATGGGCCGCTCGCGCGACCCGCATGGCAGTCAGTTGTCTTCCCGGGCTGCGTCCGAAGTTCTGCCAACACAAGCGGCGCAAGTGCTCGGGGCTGATATTGGCCAGTTCAGCCAGCTCCTCAAGCTGCCACGGGCGCCCGAGGTCGGCCAGGACGATGTTCCACATAGTATTCAGGCGCGGCTCTCGCTGCCAAGGGTCCACCATGCGGGCGACGTAGCGCTCAATAATATCGACCCATATGGCAGTGGAGCCGGGGTCTCCCCCGGAGGACACTTCATGATAAAGACCGCGCACTGCATGTTCGAGCGGGCGGCCGTCGAAGCGACGCAGCGACGGTGTCATGGCGCCCGCCAGCGAACGTGGCGAAGTCGGCATGAAGCGCACCCAGCACAGTTTCCATCGTTTTCCCGGCAGACAATGGAAGGCATGCAACACATGAGCAGGGGCAAAACTCGCATAACCGCGCGTATGCGAGTGCCACCGCCCGTCCAGCAGCGTGTGGCCTTCTCCCCCAAGACAAACCTGCATGAACGCGCCGCTAAGGTGGGTGCGAACTACTGTGTACGGAGAGGCCGCGTCCACCACCGCGACGTGGGCAATATGTCGGGCAGCGAGTGCTTCACAGTGTTCTGCACGTACCGTCAGAACTCGCGTGTCGTCACCCATGATATGGGTTTCAGTGAAGATGTCCGGGCGCTCGACAGTGCTATGCCGGTCACACAATACCGTATGACCGGGCACATGGGCCTCGATCGCAGCAAGGGCACTGTGCGATTCCGGCATGGTGCGGGCATCAGGCGAATCTGACTCTTCCATGCACTACATCATGACACAACACACAATAGATAGGGAGTCCTTATGGCAAGGCTTGATCGCCAGACATTGATGCAGAAATTCCGCGATATGGTTGCTCGTGGAGAACCCATCATCGGAGGTGGCGCCGGTACCGGTATCTCCGCTAAATGTGAAGAAGCCGCTGGCATCGACCTGATCGTGATCTACAACTCAGGGCGCTACAGAATGGCCGGACGGGCTTCATCTGCGGGTCTGCTGGCCTATGGCAACGCCAACGAGATCGTGCTGGAAATGGCCGGCGAAGTCTTGCCGGTATGCAAGCACACTCCCGTACTGGCGGGAGTGAATGGCACTGATCCCTTCATCATCATGCCGGCATTTCTCAAGAAGCTGAAGGCGCTCGGCTTTGCAGGTGTGCAGAACTTTCCGACCGTCGGCATTATCGACGGAACTTTCCGTCAAAGCCTGGAAGAAACCGGTATCAACTTCTCGGCCGAAGTGGATATGATCCGCCAGGCCCATGAACTCGATCTGCTCACGACACCTTATGTCTTCAGCGCCGACGAAGCGGTGGAAATGGCAAAGGCAGGCGCAGATTTTATCGTCCCTCACATGGGCGTGACCGTAGGGGGTAGCATCGGAGCGACATCATCCAAAAGTTTGGAAGAATCGGTACGCTTGATTGACGAATGGGGTGAAGCCGCCCGCCGCATACGCAAGGACATCATTGTGATCGCCCACGGCGGGCCGATCTCCATGCCGGAAGATGTCGCCTACGTACTGAAAAATAGCGAACACTGTAATGGCTTCTACGGAGCCAGCAGCATGGAACGGCTGCCCGTCGAAGTGGCCATTACCGAACACGTACGCCGCTACAAGTCTCTTACGAAATAGACTGACAAACAGGAGGAGGACACGCCATGGCCCGAGTCTATGTGAGTGCCGTCATGAACGCCACGCTGGAGCAGGCGTGGGGGATGCTGCGTGATTTCGGCGATCTGGGTAACTACCATCCCTTCTTCGAGAATTCCTACATCGAGGACGACTGGCCGGCCGATCGCATCGGCTGCGTACGTCGCTTCAGCGTGCGCGAAGGGGGCGGCTACCTGCGCGAACGGCTGCTGGAACTTTCCGATCGTGATCACCGCTGTACCTACGAGATTCTGCATATCGATGCCGACTGGCGTAACTACGTCGCGCAAATGCAGTTGCTTGAGGTGACCGAAAGCAATCAGTGCTTCGGACAATGGTGGGCCACATTCGACGTGCCGTCCGACCAGGAGGAAGAAGCCTGTCGACGTGTCGCAGACACGTTTCGTCTGTTCTTCCAATGTGTGGACGAACGTTTCGGAGCCCGCTGATGGAAAGCCGGCCAAGCTTATGGGTGGTCGGCACCTTTGACACCAAAGCCGACGAACTTCTGTATCTGGCACAGCTGATACGAGCCAACGGCATTCCCGTCGTAACCGTCGACATCAGCACACAGGGCCACTCGCCTGAACCGGACGTACCTGCGCAAGAAGTCGCTTCCTGGCATGAACAGGGAGCCGACTATGTGCTGGGAGGAACGGACAGAGGCAAGGCTGTCGCCGCCATGAGCCAGGCACTATGCCGACTGGTGGCCGCACGCCATCAAGAGCAAGCCATTCTAGGCATGATAGGAATCGGGGGTTCGGGCGGCACCTCCATGATTGCGCCGGCCATGCACACCCTACCGTACGGCATGCCCAAGATGTTGGTGACCACTATGGCATCCGGCGTCACCACGCCCTTTGTCGACATCTACGACATAGTGGTGGTGAATCCTGTCACCGATCTGGCCGGGCTGAATCGCCTTTCGCGTCGTATTCTTGCCAACGCCGCCCACGCTATCAGTGGCATGGTCGGACATGCCGCAGCCATGCCCGATGTCGATGAACGGCCGGCTCTTGCCCTCAGCATGTTTGGCGTGACCACTCCTTGCGTGCAAGCTGTCGCCGGCCTCCTGCAGGCTCGCTATGACTGCCAAATTTTTCATGCGAACGGAAATGGCGGGCGCACCCTGGAGGCGCTGGCGAAAGCCGGCATGTTCACCGCTATTGTTGACATCACCACCACTGAAGTCGGCCAGCATCTGGCCGGAGGCGTCTGCGATGCCGGGCCGGGAAGACTCGATGCCGCCGCCGAACTTGGGCTGCCTTGGGTGGGCTCAGTGGGCGCACTCGACATGATTAATTGGGGCCCACCGTCCACCATTCCGGCCATTCATCGTGGACGGCGTTTTCATGTTCACAACCCGCAAGTCACGCTTATGCGTAGCAACGCACAGGAGCTCGAACGGGCGGGAACGCGCATCGCCCAGCAATTGAACCGGTCTTCGGGGCCGGTACACCTGCTGTTGCCCTTACAAGGGCTGTCGGCAATCGACGCCCCCGGCCAACCCTTTTACGACGCTCAGGCAAATGACGCCCTGTTCGCCGCTATTGAACGGGAATTTCAGCCCACCGCGCGGCATCATCTGGAAAAAGTGCCGTTGCATATTAACGACCCAAAGTTCGCCAGATTGGTAGCCGACACGGTGAACAAGGTACTAGCTGGTTACTGCAACGTACCCGGTGGGCGAACATCACATTGAACTGTAAGTGCGGCGGGCCCTTCGAACCATAAAGTGAGCGCGCGCTGTGTGCCCACCTGAAGGTCGAAGTCGGCCTGCTCCAGCATGACATGATTACCACGTGGCGCGAACGCCAGGCTTTCACCCGCCGGTACCACGACTTCATCTAGGTGCACCATGCCGGCCATACCATTTTCCTCGCGATGCGTATGCAACATGACCCTGCCGAAGCCGTCTGCCTGAGCACCTATCAACTTCACATTTTGTGTACCGGCATTTGTGAGTTGGAAATAGGCCGCAGCGGGCAACCTGTTAGGTAAGGCGCGGATCCAGCATTTCTGAACGGAAATACCTTCCGGTGCAGCCACGGTAGCCGGGTCGGGAAATGCGTCTGCAGCGTGATTCCTGTGGGCGGAGGCGTGAACATGGTGGGCATGCCCGCCATGGCCGGAATGCGCCTGCGCTGCGGTCGAGAATAAGGCTACAAGGGCAACTGCCACGCCGGTGAGAGAACGATTCATTACTCCCCCTTAATGCTTGGCTGCGCCATGACCATGGCCACCACTATGGCCGTGCGCCCCATGACCGTTTGCACCGCTGGCCAGCGGGCGGACCGGCACCTGTAGTTCGAGCGAGCTGCGCCCGCCGTCGGGTGCTTCGAAAGTTAAGGTCAGTGGCACCTGCTGCCCTTCTTTCACTTGTTCATGCAGATCAATCAGCATGATGTGGTAGCCACCCGGTTTGAGCTCGACCGTCTGCCCCGCCGGCAGTTCGAGGCCCGGAATCTGGCGCATCTTCATGACATGGTTCTCCATTGCCATTTCATGCACTTCCACGTGCTTAGCGACGGGAGAGTCGGCCGCGACTAACTTAGAGTCGGTGTCGGAAGTCAATTTCATAAAAGCGCCGGTGCCGGTCTGTTGTGGTACCGTCGCACGCACCCACGGATCGGCAACAACAACCTGTGCCTGTGCCGCCGCGGCGATAAAAAATGCAGAAATGGTGAAACCCGCCCATTTGGTCAGAGTGGACATAGCAATTCCTTCGAGAATTTGATTCAGAGATAAAAAGAGAGAATTTTTTGCGCTCAAACGCGCTGCCACTCGGAATTAGACGGTGGGGCCCGCGAGCCCAGGGGCGGGCCGACAGCCGGCATGACCGGGAGCGCTTGATTGCGCAATACCGGCACAACGGTCTGAAACGAAGCGACAACCAGCGGCGCCACCGCCTGGCCCGGTAAGAGTTCCTGCGCCAGATTCAGACCGAAGGGGCATGTATCAGGGTTAAAGCGGGAATCAGGGTGGGAAGGTTGCGACTGGCCGTCGAGATTGACCTGAATGAAGGTGGGGCCGCCCACCGAGCACAAGGTGATGGCGAAAGGTGTTTTGCGCTCGATGGAGGAATCGGGCATGTAGCCCACCGGAATGAACGCCCGCAAAAGAAAAGCAAAGACCGACAGGCAAACAAACGATTGCCAGACTGCCATGCTTTTGCACCAGAGGGGCTTGCGGTAGGCGAACATGCTGGGATTGTATGGTAGTTACTTATAACTGTGTATGGCGTAGAGTGGAGACATTTGCTATTTGTCGAGAACTCGTATGAACAGCTCTGTAACTTTGCAAAGTGAGCGCGTGAGCCGCTCACGCGACATCGAACGGTTGGTGGAGGGCATGGCGACCTCCGACGGCGCCGGTGTTCGGCTCACCCGGCTATTGAGCCAGCCCCTGCAAAAGCGCCTGGATCCCTTCCTGATGATGGACGCATTCGGCAGTGATGACCCGAGCGACTATATCGCCGGCTTCCCCGATCATCCGCATCGGGGCTTCGAAACCATCACGTATATGATTGCGGGCCGGATGCTGCACCGCGACAGCGCGGGTCACGAAGGTCTGCTGGAAAATGGCGGGGTTCAATGGATGGTTGCCGGTAGCGGCGTTATTCATTCGGAGATTCCCCAACAAAAAGAAGGTGTTATGCAGGGTATACAGCTGTGGCTGAATCTGCCCGCCGCCGATAAGATGACGCAACCCTGGTATCGGGATTTCGCCGCCGAAGAGTTGCCCCGCTTTACCACCGACGAGTCAGTGCAGGCCGTGGTGATTGCCGGACATAGCCATGGCGTGGCCGGCGCAATGCAGCGCCCCGTTACGCAACCCCTGTATCTGGACCTGCATATGCCGGCGTCTGCAACATTTCAACAAGCTCTGCCGGTAGAACATAATGCCTTCATCTATGTTTACGAGGGCAAGCTGACGATTAAGGGCCGCTCAGTCGCCGAAGGTCACATGGCAATATTTTCTAATAAAGCGGACGCCGACGGCGTCATCATTCAGGCCGATGAAGACAGCCGTGCCGTGGTGATTGCCGGTCAGCCACTCAAAGAACGCATTGTGCAATATGGCCCCTTTGTCATGAACACTGAGGAAGAGATCCATCAGGCTTTCAACGACTACCGTGCGGGACGGTTTGGCGGCACCATCGCCACGCATCAAGGTTGAATGATAAAACCCGATATGGTTTACGGCGATCAATCAGAAGTCATCACTTTTTTGTCCGAGCACGTCGGCACTGCGGTCAAAGCGGACACGCGCATCATCACGACCCACATTTCTGTCGTGATACTCAGCGGCGACCGGGCCTGGAAACTGAAACGTGCTGTGCAGCTGCCCTATGCCGACTTCAGCACCCCTGATTTGCGGCTGGCCGCATGCGAACATGAAGTCACATTGAACCGTCGCACGGCTCCGTCAATTTATATCGGCGCTCGCAGGGTCACCCGGGAGGCTGATGGCTCGTTAGCGTTGGACGGTACGGGAACGCTGATAGACGCCGTGGTTGAAATGCGCCGCTTTGACGACAACACGTTATTCTCCAAGCTGGCAGTCGCCGGCCGGCTGGATCGACCGCTGCTCACCGCGCTTGCCCGGGACATTGCTGCGTTCCACAGGCAGGCCGAACTCCGGCCGGGCGGCGGAGCGGCAAATATAGAAGCCGTCCTTGCGCTCAACGAGCAATCGACGCAAATTACTGAAGTGCTGGATCCCTCAGCGGTTAATGAGCTGCGCACCGCCCTTCGCACCGGCCTGGCACACCATGCCGCCCGCCTCGACACTCGCGCCCGTAACGGGCGCATCCGCCTGTGCCATGGCGACCTGCACCTGCGCAACCTATGCCTGGTGGAGGGCCGACCTACGCTATTCGATTGCATCGAGTTTAACGATACGCTGGCCACTATCGATGTGCTCTACGATCTCGCATTCCTGCTGATGGATCTCTGGCAAGCGGGGCTTCACGCGGAAGCCAACTGGCTGATGAACCGCTATATCGACGAGAACGATGAAACCGACGGCCTGCCGCTACTACCCTACTTCATGGCATTGCGTGCTTCTATTCGCGCCCAGGTTTTGGCGACACAAGCCTGTCTGCCCGGGGAGCCTAATCGCACGCAGCTCGCGGCCGATGCAGAGGCCTATCTAAAACTTGCACTACAGCTGCTGAGGCCTCAACCTGCGCGTCTGATAGCCATCGGAGGGCCCAGTGGCTCAGGAAAGTCGACGCGGGCAGCTGCCATAGCCCACCAGCTCGGGGTGGCCCCCGGGGCTCGTATTCTTGCCACCGATCGCATCCGCAAGAAGCTGGCAGGTGTGCCGGCCGAAACGCGACTACCTGCCGACAGTTACACGATGGAATCCTCAAGGCAGGTGTATGACACCCTCTATGCGCACACTGCCCGGACTCTCGCTGAAGGATACTCAGTCATTGCTGACGCGGTGTTTTCGCGCCTGGAAGAACGGGAAGCCATTCAACGCTGCGCGGAACGCAGTGGAGTCCCTTTTACCGGCATATGGCTGGAAGCGGACGCAGCCACACTGGTTGCCAGGGTGCAAGCGCGCCGGAACGACCCCTCCGACGCGACTGCGGATGTGGTCAAAGCGCAGCTGAATCGTGGTTTTGACGAGCTGCATTGGGTTCGCGCGTGCGCGGCGGGCTCAAACGAAGAGTTCCTGCAGCTGCTGCAAAAGCACGCCCTGGAAACCTCCGCCGGCACAATGCCGCAATGGGCCGACGCACCCGCCGGCTGGAACTGGCTGGCGCAAGATGCGGACGGTTGTTGGTACTGGTATGCAGTAGAACCTCAATTGGGGCCGGCCGGCGGCATCTGGCGATCGCCACGCCGGGCCCAGCAATTTGCGGCAAGGGGCCGACCCAACCCGTTATGGTATGAAAGCTGCCGAAAGCGCCCCGATGCGGATGATTGAGGGGCGCAGCAGGAACACCGGAGACGACTATGACTAAAACGGCAAAGGAAGTGATCGATTTCTGGGTGGATGCAGGTCCCGAGCTCTGGTTTCGCGGAGGCGACGCTTTCGATGAGCAGTGCAGGGACGTATTACTCGACGTTCACATGCGCGCATCACGAGGGGAACTGGAGCATTGGATGGAAAGCGCCGAGGGCGCGCTTGCCCTGCTGTTGCTGTTAGATCAGATCCCTCGCAACATATTTCGCGGTAGTGCCCACGCCTATGCAACCGACCCCTTGGCCCTAAGCGTGGCTAGGCAGGCTATCGAGCTGGGTCACGACTTGCAATACGACACCGAGCTGCGGAGCTTCTTTTACCTGCCCTTCATGCATTCAGAAGCCTTGGCCGACCAACAGCGCTGCACCGAGCTATTTAGTAAGCTGGCCGGCAGCAACTCGGCCAAATGGGCGACACATCACCACGCCATCATCAAGCGCTTTGGGCGTTTCCCACACAGGAATCGCCTACTCGGCCGCGCGACCACCCTCGAGGAACAAGCGTGGATGGACGACGGAGGCTTCCAAGGCTGATTCCCCCGGTACCGTGTCGAGGCGAAACGCGGAAACCAGTGAGCGGAACCCGCTCGCTTCGCGCTGCAATCGCTCTGCCGTATGCAAGGTGCTCTCCACCAACAAGGCATTGCGCTGCGTAGTCGCATCCATATGGTTGACCGCTTCATTGATTTGCTGCAGACCCAGCGCCTGCTCTTTACTGGCATTGGCTATTTCCGCAATGAGTGTCGTCATATGGCGGAAACTTTCTACGATTTCACTCATCGCCACGCCGACTTCGGATACTTCAGCCGACCCCCTGCGTATACCGTCCACAGACTCCTGGATAACCTGCTTGATTTCCTGTGCAGCGTTGGCGCTGCGCTGGGCGAGTGCTCGCACTTCGCCTGCAACCACAGCGAAACCTTTACCGGCCTCGCCGGCGCGTGCCGCCTCGACCGCGGCATTCAGCGCCAGAATATTCGTCTGGAACGCAATGCCGTCAATGATATTGACGATCTCGCCAATCTTCTCGGAGGCCTGATGAATCTGCTCCATCGTGTTTACTGCATTCGTAGTAACGATGCCACCGCGCTCGGCTAACTGTGAAGTCGCAACCGCCATGCGGTCCACTTCCGCCGCGTTATCTGCATTCTGGTGAACCGTCGCATTCAACTCTTCGGTGCCTGCAGAAGTTTGCTCCAGCGCCGCTGCCTGCTGCTCAGTGCGCGAAGCGAGATCCTGCGTCCCGTGTGCCATCTCATCGGCGGCTTCAGATACCGTATCCGCACCGGTGACGACACGCCGGATCAGCTGATTCAGGTTGTCACGCATATTGCGCATTTGGGTCAACAACACGCCAATTTCGTCACGCGCCGCATCCTGATCGGCGTACGACAGATTGCCGTCGGAAATGGCGTGGGCGGCCTGCACGGCACGTCTGAAGCCCCGGCTCAGACGCCGCATCGTGCAGAACATCAACGCGATGCCCGGAATAATGACTAGCAGCACGACCAGACCGAAAAGCAGCATGGCCTGCTGAAAACGGGCTTCCGCCTGTGATACTGCCTCATCAGCCATGGCCCGCTGGTACTGCTGCAAGTTCGAAAGCGAATCGAGCAAGGCAATGCCTTCGTTACGACCGGCTACGAGGAAGGATTGCATGGAATCAGGGCTGAAGTTGCCGGCGTGCACACGCTCCACCGTCGCACGCACTTGAGCCATCCATTCGTTCTGTCGCTGTACTACTGCCCGCAGCAGTTCAGCTTCACGTCCTTGGGGTTCCCGAGCCTGCCATATTTGCAGGTGCCTGCGCCACGCCTGCTGCGTTTTGTCTAGGACAGACGTATGCATCGAAATATCGTGATCGTGCACCGAATACAGGGCGCTTTGCGGGTCATGCTGAAAACTGAGCAGCACATGCAGCCGGAGATCGTAAAAATCCTGAATCAGCTGGCTGGCCTGCTCGGCTGCCGCCATGCGTTCAGAATGCACAATGGAAAGACTGCTGCGAGCTTGGAAAAGCCCCCAGCCCGACACTGCCATGATGGCAACCATTGCAAGGCCATTGATCACCATAACTGCCCAAACACGGCGGGTAAGGCTGAAATCGTTAAAACGGATATTGAACAAACGCATGATCGAGCGTGACTCCGCAAATACGAAAAATACTGATTTTGTCTTAATATTTTTAAATGTAACATGTTTAGTTCGAAAGACTTTGCGGAGTCTGGGGGAAGCTTGATCAACCGCAATCGATCCGCTCGATACGGCCTTTGTCGTTGATGTGTACGTTCAGCCTCTCGGCCCGATAGTCACGGGTAACGGGCGTATCGGGACGGATAATGCGTGTACCCTCGGGAAACGTGGACGGTGTAATGGCATCTTCCGACATACCGACTTTGGATAGGTGGCCGAGCGAGCCACACTGGTCGGTCACCGCTTCAAAGGGTACCGCCGACTGACAGGCTGCCAACATCATGGGTACGAATCCAGCATAGAGCACACGCATGGGTATCTCCTATTCGTCAATAGGGCTGACGCGCAGTAACCGGCCATTGCCGCTGTCCGTCAGTACGTAAAGGTAGCCATCAGGCCCGACGCGCACATCGCGAATTCTTTCGTCTAGATCTGCGAGAAGGCGCTCTTCAGCCACGATAGCATCACCATCAAGCTGCAGCCTGATCAATTCACGATCTTTCAAAGCTCCAATGAACAGGCTGTGACGCCACTGCGGAAAACGGTCGGCGTCATAGAAAGCCATGCCTGAGATCGCAGGAGATTGCTCCCAAACATAGTGGGGAGCCTCCATCCCCGGCACTATCGCCCCCTGCGCCTCGGGAATGGCGAATCCCGAATAATTGCGCCCGTGGGTCGCAATGGGCCAGCCGTAATTGCGCCCGGCCATTGGGATGTTGATCTCGTCTCCGCCTCGTGGGCCGTGTTCATGGGTCCAGATTTGCCCCGTCCAAGGGTTCAAGGCCGCACCCTGTTGATTGCGATGCCCATAACTCCATATTTCCGGCCTGGCGGCCGAGTCGCCGACAAAGGGATTGTCTGGGGGCACCTGCCCGTCGGGCAGCACGCGCACTAGCTTGCCTTGATGCTTGTCGAGCTCCTGTGCTGTGGCCCGCTGATTGTGTTCGCCAAGCGCAATGAAAAGCATGCCATCGCCGTCGAAAACCAAGCGTGCACCAAAATGATGGCCGGAAGAAAGCTTGGGTTGCTGGCGAAAGATGACCTTGAAGCCCTCTAGTGTCTGCCCATTTTGCGAGAGCCGCCCCATGCCCACTGCCGTTCCCGCACGCCCACGATCGTCCTGCTCTGCAAAAGCAAGATAAACGTGCCGATTCTTAGAAAAATCAGGCGCAAGCACCACATCAAGCAAGCCGCCCTGCCCGCGCGCGTAGACCGAGGGAACGCCATTCAAGGGAGGCGACAACTTACCATTGCGCCACAATCGCAAGGTGCCGGGCCGCTCAGTAATAAGCGCCCCTTCCTCGTCCGGTAAAAAGGCCAGCGCCCAAGGGTTCTTCAAGCCTTCAAGTAGCGTTTCGGCCTTTGCCGTTGCCCTCGTCTTGCTTACCGCTTCCGGCGTGCTCGAGCCATACACCGGCGTCCAAGCGCCCATCATTAGGACGACGCTCGCGAGTGTCATCAATAAAGCGGCGGGTAAGTATGGGTAGCGGTGGGAGGCGGCGAATGAGATATTCATGCTTCTTGTTGGCGCAAAAAACCCTATTGGAAGACATCATACGGCGAAACTCCCGCCCGGCTGTCAACCGCCGGCCAACCCCGGTTTCAGAAGCTGCGAACTTGCTCCACGCGAGCTGCAGTCAGCACTGATTCTGCCGATTTACATTGTTGCTGGTCACGCGGATGAATCACAAGCGACCACCTGCCGGCTTTGGTTGCGGTATCAACAGCCTGAATCACCCGTTGGTGATCGGGGCGGGCAGTCACCAGACCGCCCAGTAGCAACCCACCCACCGTACTAAACGCCACAATCGCCGCCGCACTGTAATAAGGCGATGCCACAATGGCGGGCCACTGCAACCCGTAAAGTATCCCCCACAACACAATCCCGGCTATAAGGCCAAGGGCGCCCAGAACCAGGTGTGAGCGCACCGCCGTACGGGCCACGCCTTGCGTTTCGGGTTCAAGTCGTCGGTCGAAGTCCGCCGCATGCGGCCGAACGACCCAAAGCTGCGGATTTTGCAGCCCGCTGACCTCACGGAGCTGGGCGGACACTGCTTCCAACTGGTCCTGAGAGTCGAAAAAGCCCGCCAGTTTTGTGGTCGCCTTCTCACCAAAAAGTGCCTGCCATGCCATGGTCTTCCCCTGCCGTCTATCGCGGTTTTCTTCGGCAATTCTTATGCCACGACTGTTCCATATATGGAACTTTGTTTACGATTTAACCGGGCTTATCAACTTCTTATGGGACGATGATAATAGAGTCATCGAACTGAACCCAGGAGCATCTCAATGAAACTTTTGCACGTCGATTCCAGCATCAACGGTGACAATTCAATTTCGCGTCGCTTAACCCAACAGGTAGTGGAGCAATGGCTGGCCAGCCATCCTGGCACAGAAGTCGAGCGACTCGACCTGGCGGTCGATACCCCTCCCCATTTCTCAGCGGATTCCATGGGAATACGCCGTCCCGCCCAAGGTCAAATCAGTGAAGCTGAACAACGAGAGAACGCCCTGGCAGAGAGCTTGGTATCGCAATTCCTGGCTTCGGACGT
>JAJUGV010000185.1 GCA_029265795.1 Alcaligenaceae bacterium | reverse complement strand
CAAGCCCGCCGCCAGCACGAACATGGAGGCGACGGTGATGGTGGCTGGGTTACTGAAGCCGCTCAGGGCAGCGCCGCCATCCACCAGGCCGGTCAGCGCCAGGGATGTCAAAACTAGCAGCGCCACGATATCCATGGGAAGTTTTTCGGTGGCAAACAGTGCCACCGCGACCAGTGCAATGGAAAGCACCGTGGCAATTTCGACCGTCATTCCTCACCGCTCCTATTCTTATTGTTGAAGATCGGCCCACATGGCATTACTGAGTATTTGGCATTCCATCTTACGCAGTCCGGCTTCTCTTCTCTATACTGACACGATGCGCAAAGGCAAAACTGGGGCCTGGCTCGGGGGGTAGTAGATGGTTGGTAAGAACAGCAGGGGTAATAGTGCAGAAATGAACTCTTCCGGGCAAACCGTATGGCGCGAAATTGTGCGCTCCTTGTCACTGCGCCCACATCCTGAAGGTGGATACTATAGGGAAGTGTTCCGTTCGCCTACTTATGTAACCACGGGTGCTCATGTGAGGAGTTCGGGCACCTCAATCTATTATCTGTTGGCTGAAGGCGCCTATTCGGCCTGGCATCGGATTGATGCCGACGAAGTCTGGTACTTTCACTCCGGCGATGGGCTGAAACTGCATGTACTGCAGGGAGACGGTAGCCTACATTCGCACCACCTTGCCGATCCGCTGCTTCATAAAGACGCTGTTTTTCAGGCGACTGTTCCAGCCGGCAGCTGGTTTGCGGCCGAATTGTCGAATGAATCGGGATACGCGCTGGTCAGTTGTGCCGTCGTGCCGGGCTTTGAATTTTCCGGGTTTGAGCTGGCCGTGGAGGACGACCTCGCACATGCCGTCAGTCGCCACGGAGGATGGCTACGGCGGCTGCTCAAGAAAGCCTGACTCAACCCCCCCAGCGGCAACCAGATTCCACTAAAGCGCACCGGCCAACACCACGATAAGCGCTCGGCATTCGACTTGCTGCCCGGAACACTGCGCATCAAATATGGCGGGTCCAGGAGGAGGTCAGATGAAAGAGCGACATGGCAGTACAGCGCTGCTGGTGGCAGCCGTACTTAACGGAGTCTTTGGGCTGGTTCTGCTTGCCGGCGGGGCGTGGCTCATTTCCCTTGGCGGGTCTTGGTTCTACGTGGTGGCCGGTCTGCTACTGCTTGCCATCGCCGGTTTGTTGGTGCAGCGCCGTCCGGCAGCCATCTGGCTCTATGCACTACTCCTGCTGCTTGTATTAGTGTGGTCGTTATGGGAGGCGGGGCTTGACTGGTGGCCAATTGCAGCGCGCGGCGATGTGTTCGTGTTGCTCGGCTTGTTCATGCTCACCCCGTGGGTGCGCCGCGCCTTAATCCCGACCGGAGCGAGAACAGACGCAGAGAGCCGTGTCACCGCAGCGGGGGACACAACCCGCTCTCGGCGGCGGCGAGTGCACCATACGGCAATGCCCTTGTGGGGCGCAATCGTCGCCTTTTTCCTCGTTGCTATTGCGTCGTGGATGGTGGACCCTCACCGGCAGGAAGGGGAGCTTCCCACTCGCACGTCCGAACTGGCGCAGTCTCCCGTGCCCGAGGGCGAGTGGCACGCGTATGGCAGAACCAATTTTGGTCAACGGTATTCGCCCTTGGCACAGATCACACCGGAAAACGTCAAGCAACTGGAAGTGGCTTGGCATTACAAAACCGGTGACATGCGCGGCCAGCCGGGTGACCCGGAGGAAACTACCTTCGAGGTCACGCCGTTAAAGATAGGTGAGCGACTTTACATCTGCACGCCGCACCAGTCGGTGGTCGCCTTGAACGCGACGACAGGGGAAGAAGTGTGGCGTTATGACCCGAGGATTCGTGGCGAGCTGGCTTTGCAACATCTCACTTGCAGGGGGCTTTCTTATCATCCCGGAAATGGCAACGGCCAGGACAGCTCCGAGGCGTTGGTTACGCAACTGGAGCAGGACAACGGAGAACAAGAGACTGCTTCGTCTGATACCCAGGCGTCGGAAGTGTCTTCTGAGGACACAGGGTCGCAGTCTGCAGAGCCACAGATAAATGGAGACCAGGAAGGCCGCCAGCTATCAGTGTCGGCCCAACAGGAGGCGCTCAAGCGCTTGAATCTGCCGGTAGCCGCTGAGGATGCGAACGCCAAGACTGAGGAT
>JAJUGV010000133.1 GCA_029265795.1 Alcaligenaceae bacterium | reverse complement strand
GATGGCCAGCGCGACCAGCTTGGTGATTGGCACCACGACACTGGCCACAAACACTATGATGGCAAGGTCCCAAGAGCCCAGCCGCCATAGCTCCAGGACGCCGCCCAGAATGGTATGCACGCTAGTGCCCATCAGGCTGCGGATCTCCATCATCGGCAACAAATTGGCCGGTATGTAGGCTACCGTTGCTGCCAGAAGATAGGCCCATACCCGCCCGTCCATGTTCGGCTTGCGTTTGTGCACCGTAGTGCCGCAACGCTCGCAGTCACACGGATCCGCAGGATCATGCGGTTGTACAAAGCCACAAGCCTCACATGCTGCCAAGTGTTCCGATGGCAAATCATGGGCCTGCCCACGCAATGCCAGACCACGCTCTTCCGCCAGTCGCCAGATCCGAAGGGCATCGAGGCGGCTGAGCGCCGTCAACATAAACGTGAGTACCCCAAACGCCCAGATGCCCGGCCCAGGTTGCAGCGCCGCCAGCCCGGCGAATTTCACAATGGAAACGATGATGCCCAGCATGAGCACCGGCACCATGCTCCACGGCCCCACACGGTAGTAAAGCCGCATGGCCAGATGGAAATCGTGCGGCAACCTGGCCTTGCGCAAGCAGCGCAGGGCCCAGTAAAGAAAGCAGAGCTGCGTGAGCGGAAACCAGAACCCGACAAGTCCCGTCATGGCGGAAAGGATGTAGTGGCCCTCGTTCCAGATCAGCCTCAAAGCGCCGATGAACGTGGCATCGAGCGATTTGCCCAGCATGGTCAGCCGGGCAAGCGGAAAGAGGTTCGCGATTGCGAACACGACGAGCGCCGTGGCGGTGAGCGCGGACCAGAACTCCAGCGAAAAACGGCTACGCCGGTAAAGGACGTAGCCGCAACGCTTGCAGTTCGCAATGGCGCCCGGCTCCACTTCCACTGCGGCATGCAAGGTATCGCAATGCCGACAGGCCCAAAGCGAGCCGTTCCCCATCAGTCGACCAATTCAGGTTCCGGTCGGGAAGGTGAAGGGTCACGCCCACGGCCGTCATCCTTGCCGTTGTGTGGGAAATTCAGCTTCACCTTGCCATCTTCATCCAGAGCAACCTCTACCTGGCCGCCATCCACCAGTCGGCCGAACAGGAGTTCGTCGGCCAGAGCGCGGCGAATGGTGTCCTGGATCAGCCGCTGCATCGGACGCGCGCCCATGGACGGATCGAAACCTTCGGCGGCCAGATGATCGCGCAACGCGTCGGTAAAGGTGACTTCGACCCGCTTCTCGTGCAGCTGATCTTCAAGCTGCATGAGGAACTTGTCGACCACGCGAAGGATGATCTCCCGCGACAGCGGCGTAAAGCCGATGATGGCATCAAGCCGGTTCCGGAATTCCGGTGTGAACATGCGCTTGATCTCGGCCATTTCATCACCCGACGTTGCCGGCGCCGCAAAGCCGATGGTGTTCCGGCTGAGCGCTTCCGCCCCGGCGTTGGTCGTCATGACCAGAATGACGTTGCGGAAATCGGCCTTGCGACCGTTGTTGTCGGTAAGCGTGCCGTGATCCATGACCTGCAGCAGGATGTTGTAGACATCCGGATGCGCCTTCTCGATTTCATCAAGCAATAGCACGCAGTGCGGTTGCTTCGAGATAGCTTCGGTCAGCAGACCGCCCTGGTCAAAGCCCACGTATCCGGGCGGCGCGCCAATAAGACGCGATACCGTATGCCGCTCCATGTATTCCGACATATCGAAGCGGACCAGCTCAACGCCCAGCACGAAGGCCAGCTGCTTCGCGACTTCGGTCTTGCCGACGCCGGTGGGGCCCGAAAACAGGAAGGAACCAATGGGTTTGTCTGGACGGCCAAGCCCGGAACGAGCCATCTTGATGGCGGCAGACAGCGCCTCGATGGCGGTGTCCTGACCGAACACGACCGTTTTGAGGTCGCGCTCGAGCGTGGCGAGCTTGTTGCGGTCGTCGGTGGAGACGCTTTGCGGCGGGATACGTGCAATCTTTGCCACGGTGGCCTGCACTTCATTCTTGCCGATCACCTTCTTGCGGCGCGACACCGGCAGAAGGCGCTGGGCTGCCCCGGCCTCGTCGATTACGTCGATGGCCTTATCAGGAAGGAAACGGTCATTGATGTGACGTGCCGCCAACTGGGCAGCAGCGGTGATGGCCGCCGACGAATACCGCACGCCATGGTGCGCCTCGAAGTGCGACTTCAGCCCGCGCAGAATCTGTATGGTCTGCTCGACAGTGGGTTCGGCCACGTCAATCTTCTGGAACCGCCGCGAAAGCGCGTGGTCTTTTTCGAAGATGCCACGGTACTCGTTATAGGTGGTGGCCCCCATGCACTTGAGCTGGCCCGAAGACAGTGCAGGCTTGAGCAGGTTGGAGGCATCCAGCGTTCCGCCCGACGCCGAACCGGCGCCGATCAGGGTGTGGATTTCATCGATAAACAGTACCGCGTTGGTGTTGTCCTTCAGGGACTTGAGCACGGCCTTCAGGCGCTGCTCGAAATCGCCACGGTATTTGGTGCCCGCCAGCAATGCGCCCATATCGAGTGCATACACTTGTGCGTCGGCCAGAATGTCCGGCACGTCGCCGCGGGTGATACGCCAGGCCAGGCCTTCGGCAATGGCTGTCTTGCCCACGCCTGCCTCGCCCACGAGCAAGGGGTTGTTCTTGCGCCGACGGCAAAGCACCTGGATGACGCGCTCGACCTCGTGCTCACGACCGATGAGCGGATCGATGCGCCCCTGGCGCGCCTCGGCGTTGAGATCCGTTGCGTACAGCTCCAACGGAGACTTCTGCTGATCGGATTTCGCTTCTTCCACTTGTTGTGCCTTCGGCTGTTCAACCGGCGGTTCTTCGGGCGTCTTGGTGATGCCGTGGGACAGATAATTCACGACATCCAGACGCGTGACGCCTTGCTGTTGCAAGAAATAGACCGCGTGCGAATCCTTTTCGCCGTACATGGCCACCAGGACGTTGGCGCCAGTCACCATGTTCTTGTTTGAATTGCCGGATGACACGTGCATGATGGCGCGTTGGATCACGCGCTGAAAGCCCAGCGTGGGCTGTGTGTCGACCTCTTCATCACCGGGAAAGACGGGGGTGTTCTCGTTGATGAATTTGCGCAGATCCTGACGCAGGGCATCAAGGTTTGCGGAACACGCGCGCAGTACTTCGCTAGCTGCCGCGTTGTCTAATAAGGAAAGCAGCAAGTGCTCTACGGTAATAAATTCATGTCGCGCCGTGCGGGCCTCTACAAAGGCCATGTGCAAGCTGACTTCAAGTTCTTCGGAGATCACGCTACCTCCATTGCATATCGGAGCGGGACAAACAAATTCGACAAATCCCTGTTCTTATTCTATGACTAAATCGAGCTTGCGTATCGCCAATGAATGTTAGCTTCGACGCCGCTTCCAGCGCCATTTAACGACCTTACTATACCCGCTGTTGAGCGCACGCGCTCGCGGCTGAAATAGCAGTTACAAGCTCGTACCCAATCAGAAGCTCAGGGGGAGAAAAAATGACAGCACGCCCTTGCTTCAGCAGAGGACGTGCCTGGATAGTGCACAGGAGCGGGGTCAGTCGCCCGACGGCGCGGGTTCCATAATGCACTGCAGAGGGTGTTGATTGACGCGCGCCAGCTGCATGACCGACTCAACGCGCGTAGCGGCGATGTCACGCGTATAGATACCCACCACACCACGACCTTCGTGGTGCACCTTCAGCATGATGCGCGCAGCTTCTTCGAGCGATTTACCGAAGACGTGTTGAACCACCACCACCACGAAATCCATGGGGGTGTAGTCATCATTGAGAAGTACCACCTGGTACATAGGCGGCGGCGCGAGCTTGGCCTGCTTACGCTCCACCACCGTATCGTGTGTCGGCGCGACGGGTGTGCCCATGACAATACTAGTGTTTCCGATAGTTGACGCCTCTCGCGCTAATTGCGCATCATGAGCTGATTCTGAGTGCCTTGCAGCCATTGTTGCATGCCAGAATCCATAGGCGAAAGCTTACCCGTAATAAAGTATCAATCTAACACACCAAAGTCGAGGGCAGTCCGCATGTCTGAATCAACCGTAACCTCCGTGCCCGGGGATACTCAAAAGCTGACGGGAACCGTTAAATGGTTCAACGATGCCAAAGGGTTTGGCTTCATCACTCCCGATAATGGGGGCGAAGACCTTTTTGCTCACTTCTCTTCCATACAGATGAACGGCTTCAAGACTCTCAAAGAAGGGCAGAAAGTCGAATTCGAAATCGCTCAAGGTCCGAAAGGCAAGCAAGCACTCAATATCACCGCGGCCTGACTCTCGCGCTCGTAACACCGGGCACCGAATGCCGGGTCTTCAGAAGAATCGAAATGTTCGGACTCCAAAGTCATTCAGGGCGCGTGCGCCCTGATTTTTTTTCCCGATACACATTGGCCGTTGCGCTGCTCGCGGGGTGCACCGCTTCAATATCAGCCGAGCCGCCCGCGACCGCGCCGCTGCCACGCATCGAACTGCAGGTCGGCGACCAATCGATCATCGCCGAGGTCGCGGCCGATGATGCCACGCGTGCCAGGGGCCTGATGTTTCGGGAAAGCCTGGCGGCCAATCACGGCATGTTGTTCGTGTTCCCCGAGCCCACGCAGCTGTGCTTCTGGATGAAGAACACACCGCTGCCGCTCACTGTGGCTTTTATCGACACGCAGGGCGCAATCGTGAGCCTTGCTGATATGGAACCGTATTCGCTGGAACCGCATTGCGCGATCGCGCCGGCGCAGTATGCGCTTGAAATGGAGCAGGGCTGGTTTGCGCGCCGGAGCCATGGCCCCGGCACCAAGATCGAGGGGCTGCCTCAGGTTGCCCGGTAATTTGGAACCGGGCAACCGCCGTACGCTTTAAGCGAAGTTCTGTGCAGCGAACTGCCAGTTCACCAGGTTCCAGAAGTTCTCGAGGTACTTCGGACGCGCGTTCCGGTAATCGATGTAATAGGCGTGCTCCCAGACGTCACAGGTGAGCAGCGGCACATCGTTCGTGGTCAGCGGCGTGGCGGCATTGCTGGTGTTCACGATATCCACCGAGCCGTCGCCCTTCTTCACCAGCCAGGTCCAACCCGAACCGAAATTCGCGGCTGCCTGCTTGTTGAACTCTTGCTTGAAGGAATCGAAGCTGCCCCACTTTGCGTTGATGGCTTCCGCCAGCGCGCCTTCCGGCTCGCCACCGCCGTTGGGCGACAGGCAGTTCCAGTAGAAGGTGTGGTTCCAGACCTGTGCCGCGTTATTGAACACGCCGCCCGAAGACTTGCGAATGATGTCTTCCAGCGAAGCCGATTCGAACTCGGTGCCGGCGATCAGATTGTTCAGGTTCGTGACGTAGGTCTGATGGTGCTTGCCGTAGTGATATTCCAGGGTCTCCTTGGAAATGTGCGGCTCGAGCGCATTCATTTCGTAGGGGAGCGGAGGAAGCGTGAATGCCATGTTCTTTACCCTTTTGACAAATGAAACCATTGAATACGCTGCAGAGGCGCTCAGGCGCGCCGGAACGGGCGGCCACGCACATGCGGCCAAGCGGGACCATGCCGACTATAGCAGGCCGTGCCGGGCCACGACAGTAGCCTGCGCGCTGCCGCGCCCAAGTTCGATGTGCAGCGTCTCGCCAACGTTTAAGTCTAACCCATTTTTTATTATGTTCCCCTGGGCGTCCCGTGTGATTGAGTAACCACGCTCCAGTACGCTGCGCGGTCCCAGGGCCTCCAGCATTTTGGTCAGCGAAGCGAGCGCTTCCTGCCGCTGACCCAGGCCGGAGAGTGCCAGCCGGTCCAGCGCTACGCATGATCTGGCGAGTCTGCCACGCGGAGTATCGAGCTCGGGCAGGCACCGCTCCAGCCGTGCACCCACCATGGCGTGGCGAGCCTGTCCGCGCTCCAAGGTTCTTGCCGGCGCCCTCTCGAGCCGTAAGGTCAGTGCTGCGAGCCGCTCCGACTGACGTTGCAGCCGTTGCCGTGGTGACACGAGCGCCGCTCTGGCCCGGTCAAGCCGCAACGAAGCACGCTCGATCAGCCGCAACTGGCGCTGTGTAAGCGAGTTGAATGCTACGTTGACGGCCCGTAGACAGTCGTCCTGCGGCATACAGCTCAATTCGGCCGCCGCCGTAGGCGTTGGCGCTCGCACATCGGCGACAAAGTCCGCGATCGTGAAGTCGGTCTCGTGACCGACACCGCTCACCACCGGTATCGGGCTGGCGGCAATGGCATAAGCCAGCGCTTCGTCGTTGAACGCCCAGAGGTCTTCGAGGCTGCCGCCTCCCCTTACCAGCAGCAGCGTGTCGACTTCGGCACGGCGCGCCGCAGTTTCCAGTGCTTGCACGAGCGCCGCCGGCGCATCGGCGCCCTGCACCGGCGCGGGATAGACGATGACACGTACATGAGGCGCCCGTCTGGCCAGCGCAGTGAGCACGTCGCGCAAAGCCGCGGCTGCCAGCGAGGTGACCACGCCGACACACCGGGGATGGCGGGGTAGCGCCCGCTTGCAGGCGGGATCGAACAGGCCCTGCTTTTCCAGCTTCTGCTTGAGCCGCAAAAACGCCTCGTGCAGGTCGCCCATGCCGGCGCGGCGCATGTTTTCCACCTGCACCTGATAGTCGCCACGGGGCTCGTACAAGGTCACGGTGACACGAAACTCGAAGCGCTCGCCCGCTTTGGGGACAAAGCCCACCGCTTGCGCGCGACCGCGGAACATGACGGCCCGCACGGCGGCCCGATCGTCCTTGATCGAGAAATACCAGTGGCCGGAAGCCGCCTGCGTGAAGTTGGAGACCTCTCCGCGCAACCATATCCTGGCGAACGTCGCCTCGAGCATTCGGCCTACACGGCTATTGAGCTGCGTGACCGTCCAAACGGGCTCAGCTCCGCTGGTTAGCGTAGATTCGGGCGGAAATTCAACGTTCATGAGAGTGCTCTGTCCACAGCTTGGCGGAAATTGTAAAAACTACGGAATTACAGGGCTAACGGAGCATCAGCTCAGGCGCCGCTTTATGAAACCAACTTAAGTGATTGATAAATAAGCGATTTAAATTCTGATGTGATTTGACTGAAAAATGATCAAAGAACCGCGAAGCCAGTGAGGATGCGGCAATTCACCACGTTGCCCACAGAATTATCCACAGAATCTGTGGATACTCTCGGGAAACGTAGCAACCACGCCGTTTTACCGCCGCCATATGGCCTAGTTGCGCTCCACAGCAACCAACCCGAACACGGAAGTCGGCCTACGCGGCCCTGCGGACAGCGGCTCGACAGCGTATGCAGGCCGCCCCAGCGCACCTCATTGCTTCGGGCCGCCCTGCGCTACGTTCCTTTGCCGAAGACCCGATTGTAGAATGCTGCATTCGTCGTCGATCCGGGATATCCGAGATGCTAGACCTGATTGAAGCCGCCGGCTGGCCGGTGTGGCTGTTGATTTGTACGTCCGTACTCGGGCTTGCCATCATTATCGAACGCCTCATGTCGTTACGAGCAAGCCAT
>JAJUGV010000141.1 GCA_029265795.1 Alcaligenaceae bacterium | reverse complement strand
TTTCTTTCCGTGGGGGGCGCCATGGTGGTCTGTATGCTGATCAGCCTAGCCACCTATTATTTCGTTTTCCGCAAGCTGACGCGCGCGCCAATGGTGGTGAATCTGCTCGCGTCAGTCGGGCTGGCGTTCATGATGCGCAGTGTTTTGCAGCTGAATGTTTCGAGCCAGCCTCAAACCTATGATTTCCCACTGGTTCGTGCATGGAACTTCAGCGGCATCCGTATCCTGCCGACTGACCTGTGGGTGCTGCTCACCACTATTGTTACGCTGGCCATCGTATTTTCCATCTTCCGCTACACAGACCTGGGGCGCCGGCTGCGCGCGATTGCCGACAACCCCGAACTGGCTCGGGCCAGCGCCATCCGCCCCAAATACCCGATCTTTTTTCTTTGGTGCCTGTTTGGCGCTCTGTCGGCGCTGGGAGGTGTACTAATCGCGTCTAAGAGCGTGCTATTGCCTGAGTTCGGGTGGGAATTCATTATTCCCGCATTCTCGGCGGTAATTCTCGGCGGTATCGGCAATCCTGTTGGGGCCGTACTGGGCGCTGTGATCATGGGAATTGCATCAGAACTGTCTGTCGCGTTCGTCGGCCCCAGCTACAAGATCACTATCGCCTTTGCCATCATGATTCTGGTTCTGCTCATTCGGCCGGCCGGCCTGTTGGGCTCGCCCGAAAAGGCCCGCTAAGAGAGAAAGCCATGGACGCCTATCTCATTTCCATTTGCATCATCGCGGGCATCTATGCCCTGCTGGCCATCGGCCTGAACATTCAGTACGGCGAGACCGGGCTGATCAATTTCGGGCACGTCGCCTACTTCGCCATTGGTGCCTATGCATCGGCCATTCTTGCAGGTAAGGGTGTGCCGGTTCCTCTGGCCATGGTCCTGGCCGGCCTGGTGGCCGCCTTGGGTGCCATACCCATTGGTCTGGCTGCACTACGTCTGAAGGAAGACTACTTCGCGATCGTCACACTAGGCTTTGCCGAAGCCGTGCGTATCTTTGTGCAGCAAGAAGACTGGCTCACCAATGGCGTACAGGGTATTGCCTCCATTCCCCCGCTCTTTGACAGCAGCACCGCTCCGGGGTATCAAAACCATCTGTTTGCCGCTGTGATCGTGTCCGTCGTCATTTGCGCCATGGTTGCCGTCGCATTGCTGCAGAGGAGTACGTTCGGTCGCATCCTCCGAGCCATTCGCGAAAACGAAGTCGCTGTCACCGCGCTGGGTAAGCGCACCGCCAGCTTCAAAGTAAAGGTTCTGATGTTCGGATCGTTTCTGGGCGGAGTTGCCGGCGCTTTCTATGCGCACTTCATCAGCTATATTTCCCCGGAACAATTCATCGCTCTGGTCACCTTCTACGTTTGGATGTCCATCATTCTCGGTGGCGTCGGAAGCATGAAGGGTGCACTGATTGGCAGCCTGGCACTCGTCATCCTGTTAGAAGGGTCACGCTTCATCGGGGACTTTCTGCCCGGCGTCTCGGATGTGCAGATGGCACACCTGCGGCTGGGGATCATCGGGCTCGTGCTCGTTGTGTTCAGCCTCTACCGGCCGCAAGGCATCTTCGGCAGACTGGACTGAGGTAAACACATGCTGAAAGTGGAGAACGTTTCGGTCAAGTATGGCCCCTTTATAGCCGTCGACGACGCCAGTCTGGAGGTCGGTGCCGGGGAAACCGTGGGTCTGGCCGGCACCAACGGTGCAGGCAAAAGTACGCTGTTCGCAGCGATTGCCGGGCAGCTGCCGGCAGCGACAGGCAGCATACGGTTCCAAGGCAAAGAAATCATGGGCCAGCCCTCCTATACCCGCGCCGGACTTGGGCTGAGCCGCACCTTTCAGGTCCCTCGGGAGTTCGGCAAGCTCACAGTACTAGAGAACTTGCTGGTTGCCGCTTCCGACCCCCGCGATGAAAACATGCTGACCTCATGGTTTCGCCGTGGGCGCATGCACGCCACCACTCAGCGTCGCACGGAGCAGGCCGATACCGTACTGGAATCGCTAGGAATCTTGCACGTACGCGACCTGCTGGCCTCCCAGCTTTCGGGCGGCCAGAAGAAGCTGCTGGAACTTGCCCGTGTCCTGATGCAGAAGCCATCCATCATTCTTCTGGATGAACCCTTTGCCGGTGTCAACCCCGTGCGTATCGGCGAAATGATGGAAATTTTCCGCACGCTGGCAGCGAAGCAGGGCATCGCCCTGTTGATTGTCGAGCACCATTTACAGGCACTGCAGTCGCTCTGTTCACGGCTGTACGTCATGGATCAGGGCCGCATCATTGCTCATGGCGACCCCTCTACGGTGCTTAACTCTAAAACTGTCCAGGACGCCTATATGGGCGGTGTGATATGACCGAAGTCCTCAAGACCACCCAGCTGGCAGGCGGGTACACCGATGTCGATATCATTCACGGCATCGACCTTATCCTGCAGCCCAACGAGATCGTCACCATTGCCGGTACGAACGGCGCGGGAAAATCCACCTTCCTGAAAGCCCTTCTTGGCCTGCTTCCACGCACAACCGGCACCGTCCATCTGTATGGCGAAGACATCAGCCGCCTCGGCACGGAAAGCCGTATCGAACGCGGGCTGGGATATGTCCCGCAAGTGACCAATGTATTTAGAAGCCTGACCGTCCAAGAGAATCTGCAGGTCGCCGCCCGCAAGGTCAAACGCAGCCAGATCGATGAAATGCTGAGCGTATTTCCTGCGCTCAAACCGCGCCTAACACAGACAGCAGGCACGCTTTCCGGGGGCGAGCGCCAGCAGTTAGCGTTCGCCCGCGCACTGATCCGCTCGCCTAAAGTGATCGTACTGGACGAACCCACCGCCGCCCTGGCTCCCAGCCTGGTGGAAACCATATTCCAGGTGATACAACGCTTGAGATCGCTGAACGTCGCCGTGCTGATGGTGGAGCAACGTGCACGCCAGGCACTGGAGATCAGTGACCGGGGATACATACTCGACCAAGGAAAAGTTGTACTTTCCGGCGATGCCCAGAAGCTGCTGAATGACCCGGAAATGACAGCGCTTTACCTAGGCGTTCATAACGAGTTGTGATGTAGCAGCGCCCTATATATTAATAACTATGGAGAATTAAAAGAGGTTTAAAATTTCAAGCTTCATATAAAGCAACTGGTGTTTTCACTGGTTCAGAGTCCCTCATCATGAAGCGCTTTCTCCTCACTACATCACTATTGCTAGCTGCGTTCAGTGCGCCGGCGATGGCTGACGTGTCTCCCATTCTCTCAGCGTCCCAGCTGAATGAGCTGCGTGATGCGCCCAGCGTTCGAGTCATCGATATCCGGCCGGAGCCTGATTACGCTAAGAACCACATTCCCGGTGCTGTATCAGCGCCGTACGCAGCGTGGCGCGGTCCGGCCAACAACCCGGGCAAGCTGCCGGAGGTCACGACACTCGCCAAGTTGGTACAACAACTGGGGCTTGACCGTGACACTCATGCGGTCGTTGTCTCCACCGGCGACACCACCACCGATTTCGGCGCTGCAGCCCGTGTTTACTGGACATTGAAATACCTGGGTCTGGAACGACTTTCCGTCCTGAATGGCGGTATGCAGACATGGTCGGCCGCCGAGCTACCCCTGACTCAGGATCGACCGCAGGTCGCGGCGTCGACCTACGAACCCGCCTTGAATTTGGACATTCTGGCCACTCAGAGCGATGTACTGGCCCAGTTCGACAACCCGAAGGCGCGTCTGGTGGATGCACGGCCCACCGCGTTCTTCGAAGGCAAGACGAAGGCGCCCACGGCATCCACCCCCGGCACCATCCGCAACGCTGTGAATATTGCGCACAGCGTATGGTTCAAGCCCGATTCCACAGAAATCGTTTCGGCCGAAGAGGCCCGTAGGATCGCTGCGGAACGTTTCCCCGAACTGGTGGACGACACCATCGCTTTCTGCAATACGGGCCATTGGGCTGCCACCGACTGGTTCGCCCTTTCAGAGCTGGCCGGCCTGCCCAACGTCCGTATGTATCCCGAGTCCCTGGCTGACTGGACCAACACCGCTCAGGCGCTGCCCATGGACAACACACCGGGCCGTGGTGCTCAACTGCTGGATAAGCTGAAAAATGTCTTCAATTAATACTTCCCCAGCCGGAATGAGTGCACCGGCACATGCAGGTGCAGGAAGCACTCCGTCACCTGCATCACACTCCCGCCTGCCGCTTACTATCGCCATCGCTGTGGTCTTGTTGGCGCTGGCCTGGTTCGTATCACTGCGCCAGGCCGTGCTCTTTGCAATCGGCATCGGCATGGGCGGCATACTGGCCGGCGCCCGTTTCGGCTTTACCACCGGGTGGCGTCGTTTGATCGAACAGCGAGACGCCTCGGGTGTGATGGCGCAGCTGGGCCTGCTCGCCGTAGCTGCCGGGCTGTCGATGCCGCTGCTTGCGCTGTTTCCCAATGACTTGATGGCAGCGCTTGGGCCACCCAGTATCAGCCTGTTGGTAGGTGCCTTCGTTTTCGGCGCCGCCATGCAGATTGCCGACGGTTGTGGGTCGGGTACGCTTTACAAGGCAGGCTTGGGCATCCCGCTGAATATGGCAATTCTGCCCATGTTCGTATTGGGCAGCTTCCTGGGCTCCGCCCATCTGGATCGCTGGCTCTCACTCGGTGCCACCGCTCCTGTCGGACTCGTGAACGAGGTCGGGCCGATGGGCGCCTTCCTGCTTACACTGGCGGGGCTCGCTGTAGTGGCCGGTCTGGCTATGGCATGGGCCCGCAGTGGCGGGGCGGACGCCCTCCGCTGGCTCGACCGCCGGTTGCTGATTGCCGGTGCGGGTCTGGCGTTGCTGGCAGCGCTGAATCTGCTGGTGGCCGGTCAGCCTTGGGGCGTGGTGTATGGCTTCGGGCTGTGGGGCGCCAAAATCGCCACCACGGCAGGCATATTTGACCCCACCGCCAACGCATTCTGGAGTCAACCGGGCAACTTCAACGCCTTGAGCCAGTCCGTGCTGTTAGATGTCACCACCATTACGAACCTGGGCATTTTGGCAGGCGCACTGTGGATCTCCGCCCGGAAAGCGCCTGGGGCGGCCCCTCTTACCGGACGCCAATGGGTGATCGGCTTGCTGGCAGGCTTTCTGCTGGGCTACAGCTCGCGGCTGGCTTTCGGCTGCAACGTGGGTGCGATGGTCAGCGGTATTTCCACCGGCAGTATCCATGGCTGGATTTGGGTCGCGCTGGCGTTCTGCGGCTCTTTGATCGGCGTTCGTCTGCGCCGTCGCTTCGGCTTTTAAGGGGATCGACATGCGCACACGTACTACCATGCTGCTCCTGTTCTGGCTGGCGCTGGCCCTTTTTCTGGGTTGGGACTGGCTGAACTCCTCACCGGTGAACCTGCGCCTTGAACCCCCGCTGCTGGCAGCGGGTTCTGGCCAGGCTCCATCGGGAGGCCACTGCTCGGCATTCTGATCACAAAAAAATCGCCCGGCAGCGCCGGGCGATTTTTAACCTTTTACTTCTATTACGCTCGAGGGTCGAACGGATCCTTGATGGGCGCACCGTAGTTCACCCATACGCTCTTGACCTCGGTGTATTCCTTCATTGCTTCCATACCGTTCTCACGGCCCAGACCGCTGTCCTTGTAGCCGCCGAACGGCGAAGCATAGTTCGTGCGACGGTAAGTGTTGATCCACACGGTGCCGGAGCGAAGCTTGGCCGCCACGGCGTGTGCCCGCTTGATATCCTTCGTCCAGATACCTGCAGCCAGTCCGAAACGAGTGTCATTGGCAATGCGAACCGCTTCTTCATCAGTATCGAAGCGCAGCAGGCAAAGTACCGGGCCGAACACCTCTTCCTGGGCGATCCTCATGTCGTTGTGTACATCGCCAAAGATAGTGGGCTCGATGAACAGTGCATCGGGCCCGGCGAAGTCCGGTTTCTTGCCGCCGGTGAGAAGTTTCGCACCCTCTTCCTTAGCAATCTCGATGTAGCTCATCACTTTGTCGAATTGCTTCCGGCAGGCGACAGTTCCCATTTCGGTGGCCATGTCCTGGGGATTGCCCACGGCAATTTTCTCGGCGCGTTCCACCAGCCGCTCCACGAGCTGATCGTAGATGCTTGAGTGAATCAGCGCCCTGGAGCCCGCCAGGCAGGTTTGCCCGGTTGCGGCAAAAATGCCCGCAAGAATGCCATTTACTGCTTCATCGATGTCTGAATCAGCGAAAACGATATTCGCCGATTTTCCACCAAGCTCCAGCGTGGTCTTGATCAAGCGGCTGCCCGCCTTCGCCGCGATGCTGCGACCCACGTCTGTGGAGCCGGTGAAGGCGATCTTATCGACGCCCGGGTGATCCACCAGCTGCGCCCCTACATCGCCAAAACCGGTCACCACATTGAAGACACCGGCGGGAAAACCCGCTTCTGCCACCAAGCGAGCCAGAAGCAAAGTGGAAATAGGAGTGACTTCAGACGGCTTGACCACCAAGGTGTTACCCGTAGCCAGGGCCGGCCCCATCTTCCACATCAATAGCGATAGTGGGCTGTTCCAGGGTGTGATGGCGGCCACGACACCCACCGGCTCGCGCACGGTGTAATTCAGCATATTCGGCACGCTGAGGGGAATCGTCTCGCCGCCCAGGGCTTCCGCCAGCCCCGCGTAGTAATTGCAGTACCGGGAAAGGCCCAGTGTCTGACCGCGGATCTCGCGTATCAGCTTACCGTTTTCCTGTACCTGGACTTTCGCCAGCTCATCCACATTCTCTTCGATCAACCGCGCCAAGTTGCGCAGCAGCTCCGCCCGGCGGGCCGGGAGGTATCCAGCCCACTCCGAATTTTCAAACGCAGCTCGGGCGGCGTCTACGGCGCTGTCGACCTGCCCTGGGCCCGCCTGCGGGCAGCGGGCCCATATCGCGCCGTCATAGGGGCTCACGCAGTCAAAGTAACGACCTTCGGCGGGCGGCTGCCATTGCCCGTTGATGAACAACTGGTATTCGTGTTGCATCTGCACTCCCTAGTTCATTTGTATATCAAGGGCCTTGATGAGACTTTCCACCGTCTCGACATCGTTAGCCACTAGGCGATTGATTTCTTCCCGGCTCATAAGGGAAATT
>JAJUGV010000093.1 GCA_029265795.1 Alcaligenaceae bacterium | reverse complement strand
TAAGGAGACGTCATGAAAGCCAGCGAACTCCGTTCCAAAGACGCCAGCGAGCTCTCCAAAGAGCTCGAAAGCCTGCTGAAGGCACAATTTAATCTGCGCATGCAGCGTGCCACCCAGCAGCTTTCCAACACCAGCCAGCTTGGCAAAGTGCGCCGCGATATCGCGCGCGTCCGTACCGTTATGGCTGAGAAGGCAGGAAAGTAAAATGAGCGAAACCCAAACTACCGCACCGGCAAAGCGCCAACGCACCCTGATCGGTCGTGTCGTCAGCAACAAGATGGACAAGACCGTGGTGGTGAATGTCGAGCGCCGCGTCAAGCATCCTATCCTGGGCAAGATCATCGTACGTTCTGCCAGGTACAAGGCTCACGACGAGTCCAACCAGTACAACGAGGGCGACCTCGTCGAGATCGCAGAAGGTCGTCCGATCTCGAAAGATAAGTCCTGGAGTGTCGTGCGTCTGCTCGAAGCCGCGCGCGTCATCTGATTCTTTGCAGTCGGGCGGCGTTTGCTGCCTGATATAGACAGAATCGAAAGAATCCGGAGCCCTCATAAGGGGCTTCGGATTTTTTTATACGGGCACTATTCGTCGCGTAAGGCGCGGCGCAGAATCTTGCCTACATTGCTGCGCGGCAGGTCGTCGCGAAACTCCACCGCCTTGGGACATTTGTAGCGGGTGAGTTTGCTGCGGCAGTGCTCAATCACCTGTTCCTGTGTTAAGCCGGGATTGCGTGAAATGACGAACAACTTTACGGCTTCGCCGGAATGCTCATCCGGAACCCCGATG
The DNA here is from genome assembly GCA_029265795.1 of Alcaligenaceae bacterium. Lineage (GTDB taxonomy): Bacteria > Pseudomonadota > Gammaproteobacteria > Burkholderiales > Burkholderiaceae_B > Yanghanlia. The sequence continues at coordinate 10,939 of JAJUGV010000093.1, read as the reverse complement.
GCCGCTGCTTCTACGATATCGGGATGCTCGACGGCAATGGCTTCCACTTCGTTGGGATAGACGTTGAAGCCCGACACCACAATCATGTCTTTCTTGCGGTCTTTTATGTAGATATACCCCTGCTCGTCGATCAGGCCGATGTCTCCTGTGCGCAGAAATCCGTCTTTATCAAATGCCTTTTCGGTTTCTTCGGGGCGATTCCAATAGCCGGGTGTAACTTGGGGCCCGCGTACGCAGATCTCCCCGATTTCGCCAATGCCGAGGTTCTCTTCGCTGTGGTCGCGAATGACGACTTCAGTTGACGGAACGGGCAGCCCTATCGAGCCGGTGAAATCCCGGCGATCCAGCGGGTTGATGGTGACGGCGGGAGACGTCTCGGTGAGCCCATAAGCCTGGGCGAGCGGTGTACCGGTGACTTTAAGCCAGCGCTGAGCGACGGTTTCCTGAATGGCCATGCCGCCGCCTAAAGCCACCTTCAGGTTGGAGAAGTCCAGCTTGGTGAACTCAGGATTGTTCAACAGCGCATTGAAGAGCGTGTTGACTCCAGTAATAGCGGTGAACTTCACTGATGACAGACTCTTTACAAGCGCCGGGATATCGCGCGGATTCAAGATAAGCAGATTGTTGGCGCCCAGCTTGAGGAAGGTCAGGCAGTTAGCGGTCAGCGCGAAGATATGGTAGAGCGGCAATGCAGTTACGATGCACTCTTCGCCATCTTTAACGAGAGGCCGCACCCACGCGGATGCCTGACATACATTGGCCACGAGATTGCCATGGGTAAGCATGGCCCCCTTAGCGACCCCGGTAGTGCCGCCGGTATATTGCAGGCAGGCGAGGTCGTGGGGCCCCAGTGCAGGGCGCTTATAGCCGCATTGGCTGCCGCTAATAAGAATCTGGCTAAAGCGATGCGCTTGCGGTAGTGACCAGTCGGGCACCAACTTTTTCACCTTGCGCACCACGAAATTGGTGATAGGGCCTTTCAGCCTGCCCAGCATGTCGCCTACACCCGTTACGACAATATGCTTGACGGATGTGTTGGGCAGGGCCTTCTGTACCGTGTGAGCAAAATTTTCGGCCACCACAATGACTTGCGCGCCTGAGTCGGCCAACTGGTGCTCGAGTTCGGCGGCGGTGTAGAGCGGATTGGTGTTGACGACGACGGCGCCGGCGCGCCAGGCTCCGAACAGACAGACCGGGTACTGCAGCAGATTCGGCATCATGAGCGCAACGCGATCGCCCTTACGCACCCCAATGGACTGCAGCCAGGCGGCGAAGCAGCGCGAGGCCTCATCGAGTTCGCCGTAGCTCAGGCTGACACCCATACTCAGATACGCGCTATGGCGAACGAAGCGGGCGCAGCTTTCTTCAAAAAGTGCGACAAGAGAAGGGTAGGCGTCGGCTTCTTTGCTGATATCGGTGGGCACGCCTGGTGGATAGTGCTGGTGCCAGATGGGATTCATGTCTCCACCTAATCATAATTGTTGTAGTCGATGGTATCACTCTTGTCAGAACTGGTGCGAAATCTGCACACCAATGATGTTGGCTTGTGAGTCATAACTTCCCCGGACGGTTCCCTTGTTTGGGTCTGTCGCATTGTTGATGGATGTGTCCCGTATGAACAGATGCGCATATCCGATGTCGATGCGGGTCTGCTTATTGATCGCATACTGTGCGCCGATGGCGACCCAATACCGGTCTTTGTCCGGTAGAGACGTCGGGCGGTACGCAGCGCTGCGTATTGGTGATTGATCCCAGGCCACGCCTCCCTTGAACGTCCAGTGTTCGTTCGCCTTATAACTGGCACCCAGCGCCACTCGCCAGGTATCGCGGAAGCGCAGATCCAGCCGGTCGCCGGGAATGGCAGGATTTCCCGAATTTTGGATCGACAGTGAGCGGATACTGCTCCATCCCGTCCACGACACATCGCCAAGTAGCAGCCAGCGGTCGTTCAGTTGGTGCACAACGCTGAGGGTGGCGGTATCCGGGAGCGTTACCGATGTTGAGGCGTCGGCCGTCATACTGCCGATACGTGGCGCCACGGCCGGATGGGTCACGCTCTGATTGCGAACTGTCGTGTCGCCGTCCGCATCGATCTTCACGCGCGACCGGTAGGCGAAACCAATACGGGTTGTCGAGGTCAGCCGGTACATGAGCCCCACGTTCCAGCCCCAGCCATCACCCTTCATGTCTACGGTGGCGCCCAGATCGCCCAGGTAGCCGAGACCGGCTACGGCGAAGGGCGATGATCGTTTGTATTCCGCATCCAGATATGTCCAACTGATGCCGGCCCCCAGCGATAGCCGATCGTCCACTTTGTAGGCGATCGATGGGTTGATGTTCACGCTGCGGATCTCGAACTTGCGGGAATGGTAGCGGCCCACCCATGAGTCATCGTATTCCGTCATGAGACCAAAAGGTGCGCCGATGCCGAGACCGATATGCCACTGAGGCGACAGCTGCCAGCTCAGATAGGCATTGGGCAGCATGCCCCAGCTGCCGGCGTCACCACCGTCCGGTCCAAACCCAGGCAAACCTCCCGGGCCGGTGCTGCCTTCGTTGGAAAACTTGAACGAGGGTCGCACAGCGGCCAGACCCGCTGAAATATGCATCCCGGGCAAATTCGTCATACCCGCCGGGTTGTAGAAGATGGTGCTGGCGTTATCGGCGATCGCGGCCGATCCGGCGTAGGCGTTACCCAGGCCGCTCGCGTTCTGTTCAAGAAGCTGAAAGCCGGCGGCATGGACCGCCGCACTGCCCACACTCATTAGCGCGGCGACGAGCGCGCTTGCTTTCCAGAAATCTTTCATTGTCACCTCCGCTTCGGACATACAGCCCTGGGAAGCCATCGAAAGCGATGGCAGCGGCTGTCTGTAGCGTCGGTGCCAGTTCAGATTGGGGTGACTTCAGGCGCCTTGTGCTGATCCCAATACAACGGCCCGCCCGAGAATGGTGCAAAGCCTGTTCCGAAGATCACCCCGGCATCTGCTAGATCGGCGTCTGCAATTACACCCTTTTGCACCTGATCGTGCGCCTTGTCCACCAGTGGCGTGATCAGCCGCTGCGCCAGATCGGCAGGTGGCGTGCCCGGCTCCTGTTTGATGGCTTTACCGTCCTTCCAAGGGTAAAAGCCGCGACCGCTTTTGCGACCGAGCTCTTTGCGCGATAAGTGGGCCTCCAGACACTGGGGGATGCCTTCATTGCCCGCTAGCTGTTGCCCGGCAGCGTGCACGATATCCAGCCCGACGGTGTCCGCCAGCTCCAGTGGCCCCATAGGCATGCCGAAGACTTTCATCGCTTCGTCTATGGTCTCGGGTCGAATGCCCTCATCGACACAGCGCATCGCCTCCAGCATGTAGGGAGCTAACACGGCATTGACCAGGAAGCCGGGCGTATCCTTGACAGGCAGCGGCAGCTTGCCCAGCTTGCCGACGAAGGCCAGTGCCGTTGCGTGGGCTGCCGGTGACAGAATATCGGTGCCGACGACTTCCACCAGCGGCATGCTCGCGACGGGATTGAAGAAGTGGATGCCGACCAGCCGGGTCCGGTCGGCAAGCTGAGCGCCCAGTGCTTCCAATGACAGACTTGATGTGTTCGTCGCCAGTACGGCCCCTGGTTTCATTAGCGGTTCAAGCCGCGCATATAGCGCCTGCTTCGCATCCAGATTTTCCGTGATGGCCTCAATAATGAGATCTGCCTTACCGGCGCCGTGGCCGAGCGGGTCTGGAATGAGACGGTCCCAGGCCGCACGTTGTAGCCGGCTGTCTTTCAGGCGACGGGAAAACAGCGTTTGGGCGCGTCCCTGAGCGGCAGCGATACGGTCACGGTCTTGATCCTGCAAGGTGACCTTCAGCCCCTTCAGCGCACTCCAGGCGGCAATGTCGCCGCCCATCGCGCCGGCACCCACCACGTGCACATGCTGTACTTCTTGGGCGTGCTCCGAGGGCCTGCCGAATTTTTTCAGGCGTTCCTGAAGGTGGAACACCCGGATCAGGTTGCGCGCAGTATCGGAGCGGGCAAGTTCCTTGATAAGTTCGGGGGCGGCGAGTGCGTTGCCGTCGTGCCGACCCCAGATCTCGAGGATGGCTCGTGGTGCCTGATAATGCTGGTAGGGGTCGCGTTCATTCAGTTTCTTTTCTGTCTGACGCATCACCCATGGCCGCATAGGCTTCATGTTCAGCAGGCGTCCCATGCCGCCGGCCCTTGCACCGGGTTTGCCGGAACGCACCAGCCGGCCGGCGGCCTGCATCTGCAGTCGCTCGGGAACACGGGCGTCGACCAGTCCCAGTTTTTGTGCTTTGCGGGCGTCCACGCTTCGACCTGACAGCATCATATCCAGGGCCGCCGGCGCGCCGATCAGGGCCGGCAGACGCTTCATTCCCCCCCAACCGGGAAAGATGCCGAGTTTCACTTCAGGTAGCGCAAAGCTGGTATCCGGCAGGTCGACAGCCAGCCGATATCTGCATGCCAGTGCCAGCTCCAGGCCGCCACCCACGCAATGTCCCCTGATCAGCGCGAGCGTGGGGTAACGTACACCGGCCAAGCGCTCAAACGCATTCCAACCACGCGAGACCAGTTCCTCGACCGCTTGGGGTTGATCCAGAACGTCGAACTCGCCAATATCCGCACCGGCGATGAAGCCTGCGGGTTTTACGGAATGGATGACCAGGCCGGTGGGTACACGGCGCTCAAGGTAATCGAGCACGGTCATGAGCTCGGCCAGCACTTGACTGGAGAGACGGTTAACGGACGAGTCGTCAGCGTCCACCCCTAGCCATGCCACGGCCTGGGAATCGATGCTTAACTGAAAATTCTGCAGCTGGGGCAAGTCGGTAGTGCTCATGTGTCGTCGCTCCCTTGTGCAAGGCTGTCCACGGTTTCAACGAGCATGGCGCCTCCTTGACCTCCCCCGATGCAGATGGCCGCCATCCCCTTGCGTAGCCCACGCTTGCGCAGCGCCTGCAATAGATGCAGCACAATGCGTGCGCCGGATGCGCCCACCGGATGGCCGATGGCGATGGCGCCTCCATCGACGTTCAGGCGTTCTTCGTCGAGCGTGCCCAGCGCTGCGCGTCCCAAGTGTTTCTGACACCATTCCTCGTCCTGCCAAGCTGCAATACAGGCCAGCACTTGGGCCGCAAATGCCTCGTTGATTTCCCATAAATCCGGGCCGTTCAGATCCATGCCTTGGCGCTCAAGTATGGGAGTGGCTGCATGAACCGGCCCCAGGCCCATAACCGCGGGGTCCAGCGCCGCCCATTGTGCATCCACGATGCGGCCCAGAGGCCGCAAGCCCCAGCGCTCCACGGCACGCTCCGAGGCTAAAATCAGCATCGCCGCGCCATCGGTGACCTGAGAGCTGTTGCCGGCGGTGATGTTGCCCCAAGGGAGATCAAAGACAGGCTTCAAAGATGACAGCTTTTCCGGCGTACTGTCGGTTCGCACCCCATCATCTTGGGGGTAGAGGGTGCCCCGCTGATCGACCAATGGAATAATTTCTTCCAGTGAGCCGTCTTGTTGCGCGCGCAGTGTGCGCGCATGGCTGCGCGCCGCATATTCGTCCATCTGTTTACGACTGATGCCGAACTGGTGGGCAAGATTCTCTGCTGTCTGTCCCATCGACAGGCCCACTACCGGGTCAGTAAGCCCGCGCAGCAGTCCGATAACGGGGGTCAGGTGGCGTAACTGGAACTTGCGTAGCTGCGCAAATCGGGCACCTATACTCTTACTGGCATTCCATCCTCCCAACCATCGAACCATTTCGTCGCTGAATAGAACGGGTGCGCGAGACAAGGCGTCCACACCGCCGGCCAGTATGAGATCGGCGCGACCGCTTTGCAGATTGAGTAGGGCGGAATCCAGTGCCTGCATGCCGGAGGCGCAATTGCGCATGACCGTCCAGCCGGGTACGGTATGGCCGCAGCCGAGGCGCAGAGCGATTACGCGCCCAATGTTCGTTTCGTCGGAGGCCGGTGCTGCGCAGCCGACGATAACTTCATCCAGCGCATCGGCAGGGAAGGGCTGACGCAGCAGGAGTTCGCGGCCCGACTGCACGGCGAGTTCGGCCGCAGAAAACGGGCCGGGCGCATTACGCGCCTTGAGAAAGGGCGTTCTGGCGCCGTCCACAATGTAGATAGGTTTAAAAGCCATGGTCTACCTTCAGGCTGGGTGACGGCGCGCGTCGGCGCGTGCCGCCGGATCGGAAAGGTCGCGTGGAAAATCGTCCACGGCGATCACCCGGTCGCGCAGGGCATTGCGGCGCAACAGCAATTCAAATTCTTCCGAAGTGATGCCACCGGCCGCATACACGGCGTCGGCCATATCCCGTACGTTGGCGTTCGGATTGCCCTCAAGTTTGCCGGACTGCGCATATTTGCGGAGTTTCTTCTCGGCTACTTCTGCCGCCACGGTAGCATGGAGTGCCGCTTCGATTGCGCCTACGGGATCGTTTTCGTTTTGCGGAACGTAGCAATTGAAGGTCAGGCGGTCGCGCTCATGTCCGGGCCGGGTCAGCACTTTGGCTACACGCCTGGCGAGCGCGTCGGATGGGGGTCGGCTCCAGCGCCCGAGCGGTAGCGCGAGAATACGTAAGATAACGGCGGCCGTGCGGTTGGGGAAGTTGCGCAGTACGCCGTCAAGTGCCAGTTCCGCCCGATTCAGGGCATCGAGCACAGCCCAGTGTGCCAGAACCGCATCGCCGGGTTGGCGACCTTCGTCTTCATAGCGCTTAAGTATGGCCGAGGCGATATACAGCTGAGACAGCATGTCTCCCAGCCTGGCGGACAGTTGTTCGCGGAATTTCAAGGCACCGCCAAGAAGCAGCAGTGCGACATCTGCAGTAAGGGCAAAGGCAGCACTGTAGCGTGTGAGTTGCCGATAGTGCGGCCGCATTGACGGCGCGACGTTCGCATCAATGCGTACAAACACCGCTCCACTGATGCCGTGCCAGAATGCGCGCAACGCGTTGAATGCGGTATGACGCGCGTGACTCCAGAAGGCTTTGTCGAAGGCCTGCATACCCCGATTCGTATCCGTATCCTGTGCCGCCTGCATCTCGGCTAGCAGGTAAGGATGGCAGCGGATTGCACCTTGTCCGAAGATGATAAGGCTGCGCGTAAGAATATTGGCGCCTTCCACCGTAATGCCTACCGGCAACTGCTGGTAGGCTCGCCCCAGAAAATTCGACGGCCCTAGGCAGATGCCCTTGCCACCGATGAGATCCATACCGTCATTGACGACGGCGCGTCCTCGCTCGGTAAGGTGGTATTTAACGATGGCCGACACGACGGAGGGGCGTTCGCCTAGATCCACTCCATGCGCGGTCATGGCTCTGGCCGCATCCATGGCGTAGAGGTTACCCGCAATTCGTGCCAGCACTTCCTGCACACCCTCGAATTTAGCAATCGGTGCATTGAACTGGCTGCGCACGGTGCAGTAAGCGCCCACACTGCGCGCTGTCAGTGCCGCCATGCCACAGAAAGAGGCAGGCAAGGAAATCGAGCGGCCCGCAGCCAGAGATTCCATCAGCATTCGCCAGCCTTGACCGGCCATCGCCGGCCCGCCAATGATGAACTCCAATGGCATGAACACGTCAGTGCCTCGAGTCGGCCCGTTCATGAACATGGCATCCAGCGGCAGGTGACGTCGCCCGATTTCTACGCCGGGATGATCAGCCGGCACCAGCGCGCAGGTGATGCCGAGATCTTGGGTGTTACCGAGCAGACCGTCGGGGTCGTAGAGCCGGAACGCAAGGCCTAGCAGAGTGCAGACCGGCGCAAGCGTAATGTAGCGTTTGTCCCAGGTCACGCGCATGCCGAGCACTTCGCGGCCTTCCCACATACCCTTGCAAACGATGCCGAAATCGGGAATGGCGCCGGCATCAGAGCCGGCCCAGGGGCTGGTCAACGCAAACGCAGGGATCTCGTCGCCGCGAGCCAGGCGGGGAAGATAGTGCTGTTTCTGTTCTTCAGTGCCGTATTCGAGCAAAAGCTCCGCCGGACCCAGCGAATTGGGAACCATCACGGTAACTGCCAAAGCGGAATTGTGCGTCGACAGTTTGCGCACGACAGCAGAGTGCCCCAGTGCCGTGAAGCCCTTGCCGCCGTATTCCCGCGGAATGATCAGACCCAGGAAGCCGGCCGTTTTCATGTACTGCCAGGCTTCTGCAGGCAGGTCGTATTGCTGTGTAGTGATTTCCCAATCGTTCACCATGCCACACAACGCTTCAACTTCGTTATCGAGGAAGGCCTGCTCTTCGCCGCTCAGCGCCGCCCGGCCATATGAATGAAGAGTGGCCCATTGTGGCTTGCCGCTGAACAGCTGCCCCTCCCACCACACCGTGCCGGCATCCAGCGCTTCCCGTTCTGTATCGGAAAGCGTGGGAACCACGCGGCGGAATACATGGTAAATACGTCGCGTCAGATACTTCTGCCGCCATGGCTCGTTGGCAAGAAGCAAACCGGCACCCACAACAACGACGAGCAGCAGAGCAATAAACAGATACATAGGCATGGCTTCGCGATAACTGGGGTCAGACCCCAGTTTATTGGGCCGGTGCGGTTTCCGGCAAAGGCGCTGTCAGTCCATGGGCGAGAAAAGGCATCAGGCGCTCAATCAACATCTCGGGGTGGAAGGGTTCGGGACTCGAACGGTCGAGAGCAAGTAGCAGGCCATCCATGCCGGCTACCGTGGAGGAAGCGGCTCCAAGCATGAAAAGAAGGCGCCAAATGAGTTCGAGCCCGGGCATGTCGGGTTGCGCCCTCAGCAGTGCCATGCGAAACCGGTCAAGGACCGGCGCGTGCCCTTTTAGTATGACGATTTGCAACAACGTATTCGAATGCTTGGGAGTGCTTTGCTGGCCCAGTAGAAGGAACGGCTCGTTCATGGCGTAGCGAAGCAAGGGCCGGAAATAGGCCTCGACAATCTGTAAGGGTTCCACTGCCATGCCGTGGGATGCCTGCGCTTCCAGCAGATCGAGCATGGCGAGCTGTTCCTGGTTGAGCGCATTCAGCCGGTTCTCGCAAACAGCTTGTATCAAGCCTTCCTTGGAACCGAAATGGTAGTTGACTGCAGACAAATTGACGCGTGCTTCAGCCGTAATTTCACGCAAGGAGGTTCGATCTCCTTTTTGGGCGAATAGCCAGGTTGCGGCATCGATTATTCGCTTGCGCGTATAGGCGGAACGCGAACCGATCATGTTCCCTTCCCCTTCGAACGCATGTTCGAAATGTAAGGGGGAGTTTCACGGTTTAGCTAGTGGTGTTTTCCTTTACGACGAACATCCTAGGGAAAAAGATTCGGTTTCGTAGCGGTTTTTCCCCCTGGCAAGAACGGATTTGGCAGGGGGAAAACTGGTTCAAATTCTAGATAGACGTGACAAATTTCGTTACTAGATATCCATCGAATGTTTCAGTTCCACCTTCGCTGCCGATGCCGCTGTCCTTCACGCCTCCGAACGGTGTTTCGGGCAGAGCGCTACCAAAATGGTTGATGTTCACCATTCCGGCTTCAAGGCCACGCGATACCCTGTTGGCGGTCTGCAAGGAGCCTGTAAACACATACGAGGACAGGCCAAAGGGCAGGGAGTTTGCCTGGCGGATAACGTCTTCGGTGTCAGTGAAGGGGACTACGGGCGCCAATGGGCCGAACGGCTCTTCCGTCATGATCATCGCGTCTTGAGGAACCTCGGTGATGACCGTGGGTGGGAAGAAGTTGCCCTTGCGGTCCAGCGGTTCGCCGCCGAGCACGACCTTGCCGCCCCGTGCGACGGCGTCTTCGATAAAGCGGCTCATGACCGGTACGCGGCGCTCGTGAGCCAAAGGCCCCATTTCAGTACCGCTTTCCAGGCCATCGCCGATACGTACGCTGCGCAGGCTCTCGACGAAGGTTTCGAGGAAGGTATCGTAGACCTTGTCATGAACGTAGAAACGTGTGGGTGACACGCATACCTGCCCGGCGTTGCGGATCTTGAACTTCGCCAGCTGCTTGGCGGCCTTCTGCACATCCGCGTCGTCAAACACCAGCACGGGTGAGTGGCCACCGAGCTCCATGGTGATGCGCTTCATGTGGGCACCGGCCAGGGCGGCGAGCTGCTTGCCGACCGGTACCGACCCGGTGAACGACACCTTGCGCACGATGGGGGAACGAATCAGGTAGTCGGACACTTCAGCCGGCACCCCCCACACGATATTCAGCACACCAGGGGGCAGGCCCGCATCATGGAACATGCGGGCGATTGCCATGACGGCGCTGGGCGCGTCTTCAGGCCCTTTCAAAATGATGGTGCAGCCGGCGCCGATGGCCGCACAAATCTTTCGAATGGCCTGGTTGTAAGGGAAGTTCCATGGGGTGAAGGCCGCACATACGCCAACCGGCTCGCGCACCACGTACTGATGCACGGCGGGATTGCGCGGCGGGATCACCCGGCCGTAAATGCGACGGCACTCTTCAGCATGCCAGTCAGCGTGGTCAGCGCAACCGATGATTTCGGCGGTGGATTCCGCCAGCGGTTTGCCTTGATCCAGCGTCATGTTGCGGCCGATTTCCTGAGCCCGCTCGCGGCTCATCTGGGCCACTTTCCGCAGGATCTCGGAACGCTGCATGGGTGAGCTGTCGCGCCAGCTCTCGAAGGCGCGCGCCGCCGCACTGAGCGCACGGTCCAGGTCGGCTTGCGTGGCATGCGGCAAATGGCCCAGCACTTCATGCGTGGCCGGATTGATGATTTCCTGCGTCTTGCGGCCTTCGCCACTAAGAAATTCGCCGTCAATATATAGGGAGGGTGTCTCGTACATATTCTTCTGAATTTAAGGAGGGAGGAAGGACTAAAGAGCCTAAGCCCCGCTTATAGCACGCCCGCCGGTGCTCCCCAAAGACGGACGCACGGCTATCCCGCCTGTCGGGTTTTTCAAACGAACCTGCCGCCGGAATGTCAAATTTGTTTAAG
>JAJUGV010000001.1 GCA_029265795.1 Alcaligenaceae bacterium | reverse complement strand
TCACCCGCAACCACTACATCGACAACCGCATTAGTGGAACGCTGCGTGTAGGCAAACATGTCGCCCTCAAACCGGTTATTGGTTTCGATTACCTGAAATCGGACACGTCGGGCCGCAACAATGGCTTCGGAATCGCCCCGGATCTGGATATGTTCGCCCCTGTGTACGGCACGCCGTTTTCAGCGAATGCTTCGCCTTACGACCTGGATACCCGGCAATTGGGTGTATATACCTCAGCGCAATTGCTCATCGGAGAACGTTGGACCTTTACGGCAGGCGTTCGCCATGACCGGGCGAGAAGCAATGGCAACATCGATGGCGCTGACACCGAATACGATGTCAGCCACAACAGCGTCAATATCGGCGCCATGTATATCAGCGATTTCGGAATCTCGCCCTACATCAGCTATTCGGAATCTTTCAAGCCCATCGGCGGAATTGACGGTTACGGCCGCTCGTATCAACCTTACGAGGCGAAACAAACAGAAGTGGGCGTCAAGCTCGAACCCTCTTGGCTGGATGGAAACGTGACAATCGCCTACTTCGACATCGAAGAAAAAAATGCGCTGATTTCCGACGCATCGAATATCCAGATCCAGAGCGGCACACGCCACAACAAGGGTATAGAGATACAGGGGGACTTCAAGCTTGCGGCTAACACCGCGTTGAAACTTTCCTACACTTACAACGACTCGGATCAAGACATCTCCGACACGCTAAACGTGCGCACGCCTTTGCTGCCTCGCCATCAAGCCGGCCTGTGGCTCAGTCACCGGTTCGGATTGCCAAACGGAAACGGCTTGACCGTCGCAGGTGGAGCCCGCTACGTCGGCTCGACGGTGGACGAGCGTTACTACCCCGGCGAACGCATTCCCAGCCATACGTTGCTGGACCTGATGATGCAATATGAAATCAACCGGGAATGGTCGTTGCAACTTAACGCTCGCAACCTTACCGACAAAACCTACGTGGCCGCCTGCGATTTTTATTGCTACTACGGTAGTGGCAGAACAGTAGACCTGCAATTGCGCTACCAATGGTAGTGATAGGGCCTACCGTCTGGCCGCCCCGCGGGGTTTTCACCGTCGCCTTACTGGGTGTCGTCGCTGGGGTACAACTCAGTGATCTGGGCCTGCAAGCCATATCGCTTTCCGCCATTCAGCGCAGTTTCGGCGTCAGCGACACCATGCTCGGTGCCCTGCAGGGGCTCGCCGGCATTCTCGTGGGAAGTGCTCTCGCCATTCCGGTGGCGCGCTTCGCGGATCGATATTCGCGCAAGAAAGTATTGCTGTGCCTGATCGGAGCATCGATCGCCATGATGCTGCTGAGTGCTCTGGCGCCAAGCTTTCCCTTATTCTTCATCGGCCGGTCTGCCGCGAGCATCACAGAGTTCGCCATGGTCCCTCTGGTGTATTCCCTGATTCCGGACTTAGCGCCGGAACGGCATCGGGTGCTTGCCAATCTTTGCTTTGCCGCCTTGATGGCGGTGGGTACCAGCGGTGGCTTCTACTTCGCGGGCGACCTGCTTGCCATCGCGGCAGCGGTGGTTCCGGCAGGGATGGAGCCCTGGCGCGGTGCTTTTCTTATTTTGTCCGTTAGTAGCTTGCCGCTGCTTGTTCTTGCGGGGCAGAGCACCGATACACCTCGGTACGGACGTGTACTCCACAGTTTGAACAACGACACACTCGGCTATTTTCTGCGTCAGCGCTGGCAGACCGTAGCTTTATTTGTGGGTGCAGCAGGCTGCCTGGCGTTTGCCGTACAAGCGCTTAATCAGCTCATTGCCTTGGCAATGGAGCGTCAATTCGCGGCAGCCCCCGGCGCGATTGGTCGCATGATGGGGCTCATCGTGTTCACAAGCACTCTAGGTTGTCTGCCCATAGCGTGGTGGCTGGATCGCACGCTTGCCGCCCGGCTGGGACAGGCTGCACGCCCCCTGATAATGGGCTGCTGCGTGGCACTGGCCCTGGTTTTCTTCCCATGGATGACTACAGCCGACTCAGCGGATCAAGCCTTTCTGATTGTCTTGATCACCTTCTTTGCAACAAGCACAGCAAATGCCCTGGTTCCTACGATATTGCAGGATCTCATTCCCACTCAGATAAGAGCGCGTGGTTTTGCCGTATGGAGTTTTGTGGTTTCGATTTTTGGAGCGGGCGGACCGCTACTGGCTGGTACGCTTTCAGAATGGATCTTTGAGGATAGGCTCTTAAACGCGCTGCTCGCCAGTGCCGAGCCGGCCCTGGCTGTGTCGTGCTGCTGCGCCGTCCTTTCTTTTGCCGCTGAATCAAGACGATCCCGCAACACAATTTCGAGCAAATGCCCACAATAAGGCCACCTGCCGGTGTTCTGCATCCTGATCATCGGCCGACTGATGGCCGCTTTCCGGATTCAGCGACAAGATCGCTGGGTTGCTGCTCGTACTTAGATACCTGATTTGCGCCACTAATTTTGCAGGTTCCCAGTACGGCACTCTATCGTCCTTAAGGCCGGCCGTACATACTAGCGGCGGATACGCACGAGCCTTCACATTCTCGTAAGGGGAAATACCGGATATGGAATCGTATGCCTGCGGATCTGCCAACGGATCCCCCCAGTCCGGACGTAGTAAAGGAACTAGAGGATGGTCGGCATCACTCATGGTATTTAACATGTCTACAAACGGCACTTCTGCTATCACCCCTGCCCATAGTTCTGGTGCCATGTTCATGGCTCCGCACACCAGAAGCCCACCTGCCGAGACGCCGTGAGCCACAATTCTTCCTGGCGAGGTATACCCCTTGTCTATCAAGTGATGTGCGCAGGCGATAAAGTCCGTCATTGAATTTCGCTTTTTCTCGCGACATCCGCCCTGATACCACCGCCAGCCTTTCTCCGAGCCGCCACGCACATGTGCAATGGCATAGCGAAAGCCGCTTTCCACCAGAACGGTGGCCGGCAGCGAGAAGCGCGGCTCACTCGCTACGCCATAGGCGCCATATCCAGTTAACAATAACGGCATCGGGTCGGAAGCGTTTGCATTTACTGGCGACAGCACGGTAATGGGGATGGTTTCGCCGTCGCTTGCGGTCGCAAACAGGCGTTCAAGCCGATAGCGCGATGCATCGAAGTCGTTAAGCAAATCGCTGGCTACTTCATGGCAGGTCGCCTCTGCAAGATCCACAGCCATCCAGCGGGGCGGCGTCACGGGACTTTGATGCACAAAAAGCACTCGCTTGGATTGATAGGACTGCCCGGGCACGAGATCAATGGTGTAAGCGGGTTCGTCAAACCGAATGACAGTTTCCCGACCCGCCAAGTTCGTAACGATAAGCCGATGCAGGCCATCGGCCCTTTCCAAACGCAATAAGGCTTGCGCAAAGGGCTGAACACCGGCGATAGCCACACCCGGACGATGTCCCACCCGCTCCTGCTTCACGCTAAATGTGATGGGATCGAGAACCTGCAGTTTACGGTTTTCGGCGCCATCAGCGTTCGTGAGCATAAGCAGTGAATCATTCCATTCGTCCACATCGTAGCGAACGCCCCGGTGACGCGGCCGCACAATACGTAGCGGCCCCTCCTCGTCCCGGGCGGTAATCAGATGCACCTCGCTGACATCCGGCCCTACAAGTGACAATACAACGTAGCCACCGGCGGCCGTACACGTCACTTGCATAAAAATAGCGGGATCCTTTTCCTCGTAAATCAGTGTGGGATCGCCTCCATCCACTGGCGAACGATAAAGGCGTGCCGGGCGGCTGTATGCGTCTCTCCAGATCCAAAATACATAACGTGATGATGGAGAAAATGTGAGGCCGCCATACCCAAAGGCGTCATCTTCCACCAGGGTCCGGATCTCAGCCGTTTCCGTATCCATGATGCACAGGCGATGCCTGTCGTCGCCTCTTACATCTTCGGCCCACGCAAAATACCGATCATCAGGGCTCGCCTGATGTCCCGTTGCTCGATAGTACGCGCAGCCGCCCGCCCTCTGTCCCTCATCCAACAGCTGCTCACGAACGCCCTCAACATTGATACGGTAGAAGACCTGCCAACCATGTGCTTCGGAGCGGGTGGACCGATAGAGCCACCCAGCCTCCGGCGCCATGAGCGGCTCACTCACTGTGGCGGCCCGCTTCATCATGCGCTCATACAAATCTTCTGCGTCGCGCTCAAGCGGACCCAACATCTGCTGCGCATAACGCATTTCCGCCTTCAGATGCGCGCGCAGTTGCGTGGGCAGGGACTCCAGCGACCGGCTTCCTGTATCAGGGATGAATTTCATCCACGCGTAATTGTCGATACGCATACGGCCGAGTTGCACAATTTGGTGTGGCCGGCGAGGCGCCGAAGGCGGCTCAATATCAGGCCATGAGCCTGCTGGAGGGAAACAATACGACAAAGGCATAGATGGAAGAAGCCGATAGCTGAGGTAGGTGCGCCAACGTTGCAAGAATACAAGTCGGCTCAGCCCATGCCTAGGGTTTTCGATATATCTACTTGTATGGACTTCAATACAAGTGAACACCTAGAATAAATTCAATGATCGACTTGTGCCGCCAATAATGAAAGCAACACGGCACTGCCAACGGAGACATCTATGCAGTCCACGGCATCGCCGCCAGATAGCCGCAGCCCGATTATTTCCTTCATAGGAGTCATGAAGGCATTTGGTCCCCAGAAGATGGTCGCTGTGCGCGATATCAATCTGGATGTGAATAGTGGGGAATTCATCACTCTTGTAGGGCCTTCGGGCTGCGGAAAATCGACCCTGTTGAATATGGCGGCCGGCTTGTTTCAGCCCACCGAAGGGCAGGTTACGTATCAGGGCCGGCCCGTGACTCGTATCAATCGCAATGTCGGCTACATGACCCAGGCCGATCATCTGCTGCCGTGGCGACGTGTCGCCAGCAACGTGGCCGTCCCGCTGGAGATCGCCGGCTGGAATAAAGCCCGGATTCGCGGAAAAGTACAAGAGCTGCTTCAGTTGGTGGGCCTGCAAGGTTTTGAGAACAACTGGCCTTCGCAGCTTTCTGGGGGTATGCGCAAGCGCACCGCCTTAGCTCGCTTACTTGCCTATGACCCGGATACCCTGCTGATGGACGAGCCCTTCGGCGCGCTTGACGCCCAACTTCGTCTGATGCTGCAGGTGGAGCTGCGACGCTTGTGTCGCGCCTTGGGCAAGACGGTTTTGTTCGTCACCCACGATATTGATGAAGCCATCGCGCTCGGCGATCGCTGTGTTGTGTTCAGCGAACGGCCCGGCACCGTGCGAGAGGTAATCGATATCGACCTACCACCCGATCGCGACCTGAAATCACTGCGTTTCGACCCCAACTACACCCGACAATGTGCCGAGCTTTGGCATATTCTGACGCCGGCTATCGAGGCGCAAGCGGCACTGGGGGGACAACAATGAAAATCATGATCCTACGCATTCTGGTGCTGGTGTCCTTCCTGCTTGGCTGGCAACTATTGTCGCCGGCACTGGGTCTGGAGTTCTTCCTATCCACGCCGGCCGAGGTGTTTTCAGCTCTGTGGGGCTGGACCGTTGACGGCACGATCTTCTACCACATGGGTATCACCAGCCTGGAAGCGGGTGCGGGCTTTGCATTCGGCGGACTGGCTGGCATGCTGACCGGGTTGTTGCTCGGGCGGGCCAAGTTGCTGTCTGAAGTACTGGAGCCGTTTCTTGCCGCCATCTACAGTCTGCCGAAGGCAGCCCTGGCGCCGCTGTTTATCCTGTGGTTTGGCATCGGGCTGGATATGAAGATCATTCTGGCGGCGTCGATTGTATTTTTCCTGGTGTTCATGAACACCTTCACCGGCGTACGTCAGGTGAGCCGTGAACAGGTAGCCATTCTTAAGCTGATGGGTGCCAACGAATGGCATCTGCTAACCAAGGTGGTCATTCCGTCCGCTGTTGTGTGGGTGTTCGCGGGACTGCGTCTGTCTGTGCCCTATGCACTGATCGGCGCGATTGTGGGTGAGATCATTGCCTCGAACCGAGGCCTGGGCTACCTGCTTTCACATGCGGCCGGACAATTCGACACCGGCGGCACCTTTGCCGCACTGGTGGCCATCATGGTGCTGGCGCTCATTCTCAATATCGGGGTCAAACAGGCAGAGCGACGCCTAATGCCATGGCGCAGGGTCGATGAAGATCGTGAGCTGGCGGTTTAAGCCTACGGCCGAAAGTCGTCACCTGAGCACTTACAAAACGAGGAGACATCACATGTTCAAAAAGACCTTATCCGTACTTTTCGCAGCCTGCGCGATGGCCGTTGCCTCGCCCGCCGTACAGGCCCAGAAGCCTTCCCTCGGTAAAGTCGTACTGGCCCAACCCAGCGAAGGTTTCCTTTACATGCCCGTTTATGTGGCGCGCGCCAAAGGTTATTTCGAAGAAGAAGGCTTGACCCCTGAAGTGGTGGTGTTCAAGGGGGGTGCCACCGCATTGGCCGCGGTCATGGGCGGCAATGCCGACGTCTACGTAGGCCTGCCGGCCATTGGCATCCACGCACGGGTAAAGGGTCAGGATGTGAAGGCTTTCGGCGCCGTTATGACCCAATACGCCAGCAACACGGTTATTCAGGGCGAGATCGCCAGGAAGGCGGGCCTGAACGAAAACTCCACCACGGCTGAACGCCTTGCCGCTCTGAAGGGCCTGCGCTTGGGCATCACCGGCCCCGGCAGTTCGACAGACCAGCTGACACGCATCCTGGCGCGTGATGCCGGGTTGGAACCGGACCGCGACGTGACCATCGTACCCATCGGTGGAGGGGCCCCCATGCTGGCGGCCTTCTCCCAGAAACGAATCGATGGATTTACGTTGTCCTCCCCAACCACCAATTCGGCAATTGTGAACAACGATGCCTTCATGCTCTTCAACATGGTGGCGGGTGACTACGAACCGCTGCGCGATTTTCTCTATATCTGTTTGATCAGCCAGCAATCGTGGCTCGAGAAAAACCCCGAAATCGCTACCGCCGTGGTGCGCGCCGTTGCACGCGGTGAGCAGCTACTGGCGGAAAACCCGGAAGAAGCCCGCGAAGCCGTACGCACTTTCTTTGCCAAGACGGATCCCGCCGTATTCGACGCCGCATTTGACGCTAACCTGCCCGCCTATCCCAAGACACCACGTATCAGTGCCGCCGGCATGGAGCGCAACCTGGACTTCATTGAAGCCGCCACGGGCGAACGCCCGCAGATTGCAATTGAAGACGCATACACCAACAAGTTTGTTGAAGCCGCAGGTTACTGAACCGGCTTAGACACGCTAAGGCCAGCAAGTGACACATCAACCCCTGCCCCTCTATCACAAAGTGTATTTACTGTTACGCCAACGCATACAGGCGGGGCAGTTCGCCCACGAGGTCCCCATGCCCAGCGAGAACGTGCTGGCTAAGGAATACAACGTGTCGCGACTGACAGTAAGACGTGCACTAGACGCGCTTTCGGCGGACGGGCTCATCACCCGCCGCCAGGGCAGGGGAACATTCGCCACCTCAACCAGTCAGTTGGGGCGGCAGCAAGCCGATATCGGCGGCTTGCTGGAGAATCTGGTAGCGATGGGGCTGCAAACTGATGTGAAGCTGATCAGCTGCAGCGTGGAGAAGGTTCCGTTCGACATTGCCGGTTTGATGGAAATCCCGCCCGAAAGCACCGTGCAGAAAGCGATTCGCGTACGCAGCTATCTGGGTAGACCTTTTTCGCACCTTACCACCTACCTGCCCGAAGACATCAGCAGACAAGTCGATGCACGACTGTTGGCTAGCACTCCGCTGATGAAGATATTTCAAGACCTTGGTGTTCAGGTCAGCCACGCCGACCAATCCTTGTCGGCGGTCCTGGCCGACATCGACACGGCGCCGCTGCTGGAAGTCGCGATCGGCTCACCTCTATTGTCGATTCGACGGGTCGTGCGGGACACCTCGAATCGAGTGGTCGAGTTTCTGGATGCGGTGTACTGCCCGGACCGCTACGAATACAGGATGGAGCTTTCGCGCGTAAACCAAAGCGGTAATCAACTGTGGCAAACCAAGGCTCATACCACGTCATGAATAGTCCAATGACAAACTGTATCGCCACGGGCAGCGGCCCCCGCCCAACCACATTGACTCAAAAGATCATTGCCCGTGCGGCGGGTCGCCACAGCGTCTCGCCGGGTGAGATCGTCATGGTCAAGGTCGATCTGGCAATGATGCACGACAGCGGCGGCCCGCGTCGCGTGAAACCGCTGTTGGAACGGCTGAATACCCGTGTGTGGGATCCTGATCGAGTAGTAGTGATTACCGATCACTACGTGCCGGCCTATGACACAGAAACGCAGCAGATACAGACACTCACGCATAAATGGGTCAAAGAACAGGGCATCAATGCGTTCTATGACCAGCAAGGTATCTGCCATGTAGTCCTGCCGGAAAGAGGTCATCTGCATCCAGGCATGCTCGTTGTGGGTGGTGACAGCCATTCCCCCACGGGCGGAGCCTTTGGCGCCTATATGTTCGGTATCGGCGCTACGGAAATGGCTGGGGTGCTGGCTACCGGTGAAACGTGGTTACAGGTTCCGGAAACACTGCTGATCGAGTGGCAGGGTGCCCTGACGCCCGGTGTATCGGCTAAAGACATGATGCTATATGTCTGCGCCAAGCTGGGAATGAACGGCGCCGCCTATCAGGCGGTTCAATATGCAGGTGAGGCCGTGCGCGCGCTTTCCATGCAGGAACGTATGACTTTGGCCAACATGACGGCCGAACTGGGGGGGCAGGCGGGGTTGATCGAACCTGATGCAACAACGGCAGCTTGGTTGAAATCAGCCGGCGCAGATATCGATGATTTCTCAGCATGGCATACCGATCCCGGCGCCCCTTTAATGGGCCATCATCGTCTGAATGCCAATGACCTCACGCCCCAGGTAGCCGCCCCACATAGCCCGGCCAATGCCGCGCCGGTAGGTGACTACGGCCCCGAATCGATCGACGTCGCCTACATCGGCGCCTGTACGGGCGCCAAGTTGGCCGATCTAAGAATGGCGGCACGCATTCTTAAGGGCCAACGTATCGCTTCAAACACACAGCTGCTGATCGCACCCGCTTCGGTTCAGGACCAGCAGCAGGCGGCTGCAGAAGGCACGCTGGGCGCGTTGCTGGAAGCGGGGGCACGTCTGCTGTCCCACAGCTGTGGAATTTGCGCCGGCTATGGCGCAGACCGCCTGCCGGAAGACGCCGTGTGCATCAGCAGCACCGCCCGTAACTTTCGCGGCCGAATGGGTGCTGCATCTTCGCGCGTTTTTCTCGCATCCCCCTACACCGTGGCGGCGTCTGCCATTGCAGGACATATCACGGACCCGCGCCCCTATTTACCGGAGTACCGTGATTGAGGCCGCGTTATGAACAGGAGACCGTCATGACGAATCCAAACGATTCCCGCCCACCGGGGGTGCGCCTGCGCGCCGGCAGGGCGTGGCTTTTGGGAGATGACATTGACACTGATCTGCTTGCGCCCGGCAAGTGGATGAAACACCCCATCGAGATCGTGGCCGCTCACTGCCTTGAAGACGTGTTTCCCGAATTCGCGAAGCAGGTCAGACCCGGCGATATTGTCGTTGCCGGCGAGCGTTTCGGCATCGGCTCGTCACGCGAGCAGGCAGCGGAAGCCCTGCGCTTTCTTGGTGTGCAGGCGGTTCTGGCCGCGTCTTACGGTGGAATCTTCTTCCGCAATGCACTGAATCTCGGCCTGCCGGCCCTGACCTTCAACCAGCAGGCCGATATCCAAGACGGCGATTTGATCACCATTGATCCAGCCACCGGGGCAGGCTTCAATGAGTCTCGTGGTATTACGCTTCAAGCAGACCCTCTGCCGGATTTTTTGATTGACATGCTCAAAGACGGCGGGCTGATTCCCCATTTAGAACAGCGGTTTGCCAACCAACACTAGGAATTCCATGCTTCCGACACACGATGATCTACGAAAACTGCTGCAAGGCCCTGAGATCCTCGTAGCGCCAGGCGTTTACGATGCTTTATCGGCTTTGATCGCCACGCAAGCAGGTGCCAAGGCAATCTATTTATCCGGCGCCAGTATTGCCTATACACATATGGCTCGCTCAGATATCGGTCTGACCAGCATGAAGGAAGTCGCCGACATTCTGACTATGCTGCGCGACCGGTTAAATACACCGATCATTGTCGACGGCGACGACGGCTTTGGTAATGCGCTGAATGTACAGCGCACCGTGCGTCTCTTCGAGCGCGCGGGTGCGAACGCGATTCAACTGGAAGATCAGGCCAGCCCCAAGCGTTGCGGACACCTGGCAGGAAAACGTCTGATCAGCAGTGCAGAGATGGTCGGCAAAATCAAAGCAGCCCAGGACGCCCGCAGCCGGCCCGATACCTTGATTATCGCCCGCACAGATGCCATCGCGGTCGAAGGGTTTGAAGCCGCACTAGCTCGCGCTGAGTGTTATGTGGAAGCCGGGGCCGATGTCCTCTTCATTGAAGCCCCGGAAACCCGCGAACACATGCAGACACTCTGCCGACAGTTCAAGGGGCGTATCCCTCTGATGGCGAATATCGTAGAAGGCGGGCGCACCCCCAGCCTTGATGCGGCAGCACTGCAGACATTAGGCTACAGTCTGGTCATCTTCCCCGGCGGTGCCGTCAGAGCTCTGGCTTGGTCGCTGTCACGCTACTACCAAAACTTGCTTGACAGCGGCACAACCGCCGGGTGGCACGATAAGATGCTGAACTTCGATCAACTTAATGAGCTGATTGGTACCCCCGCGCTAATAGCGCAGGGGAAGGCCTATGCAGCCGAGGGACACTCTGCGTAAATCTAGTCACCCCATTTGGAAAGGCAGTCTCTTGATTGCCATGGCCGCTATGCTCTGTGCATGTACGCCTGCCTCGCTGGAGGATCGTCGGCCATCGCAGGCAATCCATTCAAAAGAAAGCGCCGACACACGGCTAGGGCGTATGCTCGCCCCACAGATCGCCCAGTATCCTGGGTTAACCGGCGTCGTGCCCTTGCCTGAACCTCTCGATGCCTTTGCTGCGCGCATGGTTTCCATCGCCGCAGCCGAACGCAGCATTGATATTCAGTATTACATCTGGCGGGACGACATCACGGGAAACCTGCTTTTGCAGGCGCTTCATAAGGCGGCGCAGCGCAACGTGCGTGTGCGGCTTTTGCTCGACGATAACGGTACCAGCGGCCTCGATGGGAAACTCGCCATACTCAACGCAGAACCCAACGTCGAAGTCAGGCTGTTTAACCCCTTCCCTTTCCGCTTTTTCAAACCGCTGGGCTTTCTGACCGACTTCCGGCGGCTTAACCGTCGGATGCACAACAAATCTTTCACTGTTGATGGGCAGATTACGATCGTGGGCGGACGCAACATCGGTGACGAGTATTTCGATGCCTCTCCCGGCATCACCTTCACCGATCTCGATGTAATGGCCGCCGGGCCTGTCGTCGCAGAAGTCTCGCAGGACTTCGACCGTTACTGGAACAGCGAATCGGCCTATCCACTGGAACAACTCGTTTCCGTGCCCCGGGAGCGCAAGGCTCAAGCGCTGCTGCAAGATGAAGCGGGTGCCGCACTGCGGCCCCAGGCACATGCCTATGTGGAGGCGGTCGCAAAGTCGACATTCATTGCAAAAATGGCCGCAGGGGAGCTGAATTACGAGTGGGTGCCGGTTCGAATGGTGAGCGATGACCCCGGTAAAGTGCTGGGACGCGCCCAGCCGGAAACCATGTTGATGGCCCGCCTAATGGACATCCTGGAAACCCCGACGGAATCGGTGGATCTGATATCGCCCTATTTCGTGCCCACCACCCAAGGTGTCGAAGCCTTTAGCAGCCTGACACAGAAGGGGGTGCGCGTACGCATACTGACCAACGCCATGGAGGCCACCGATGTCATCGCCGTGCATGCCGGTTATGCCAAATATCGCCGCGCATTGCTCGAACACGGTATCTCTCTGTACGAACTGCGTCGCACCGCCGGCATAGACGGCCCCAAGGAGAAAGCGGGCCCCTTCGGCAGCTCCGGCTCAAGCCTGCACGCTAAAACTTTTGCAGTGGACGGGGAGCGGGCGTTTGTCGGTTCGTTCAACTTTGACCCTCGATCGGCCCGCCTGAACACTGAATTAGGGTTTGTGATCGAAAGCCGGGCCCTGGCAACCGCCATTGCCAGTGCCTTCGACAACGACATTCCCTACCAAGCTTACAGGCTCACACTGCAAGATGACAGCATCGTCTGGAATGAGGCGGGCGCGAATGGTAGCCGCACTTTGCACCACGAACCCGGCGGGTCATTATGGAAGCGGCTATACGTCGGCTTTCTTGCAATGCTACCTATAGATCCTCTGTTATGAATGTGCGATCCTTAGAACAGCATGCCCAGGCCGGAACCCATTAAAAGTATGCACACTAGGTGCTGCAGCACTTTTCTGGAGATCGGTGGTTTTCTGTTGGCACCGATTGCAGTAATCAACAACACCACAGGCAGTGATTCCACCCCTAGCAAAATCGCCTGGCTGCTTATCTGCCCGGTGGCGCCCATCACGACCAGCCTGAGTAAAGCACCAATTCCAAAGCAAACCACCAGTGAGTTCTGGATGGTTTTCAATGGCCAGGGCTGCCTATAGGCGGCATACACGAGCGGAGGCCCCGGCGCTGAAAACAGCCCGCCTAGTATCCCTGATGCCGCGCCAATCGAGGCAAACCTTAAAGCGCCGTAGGGTGTGTCCGCGGGCTTTGCGGAGCGCCACAGAAGCAATGCGCAGCCCATGATGCTAAGCCCCAGGAGAGTTCTGAGCAGGCCTAAAGAACTGCCGGACACCAGGCCCAATATGCCCATGCCCACAAAATAGCCGACCAAGCTGCCGTGAATGGCGGGCCTGAAGCTGGCTTCCAACTTAATGGGCCTGCGCCGGTACAAAAAGATAGCTGCGTTCACCATAGCGATGATGGTCACCGCGTTAATGGCGTCTTCCAGAGGCACTATATTGGTGAAACCCACCAGGCCTAACAGTACCAATGCCAGAGCAAAGCCCGTCAGATTCTGCGTATACACCGCGATTGCGGTAAAAAAGATGAACGCCAGATGAACCTGGAGTTCTTCAGGAACAAACAACAATTCTTGATTCCAGTAAGTCAGAGTGTTTGATGCGAAGTGTCGTTGCGTTTGGCACCAGTGAAGGCCAGAGCCACAAAAGCCAGTGCCAACGGCAAGAATGAGACCATCAGAACCATGTCCCAACCATATGCCGCAAGCAGACTGCCGGATGTGAACGACCCGACAGCCATGGTTCCGAACACCATGAAATCGTTAAAGGATTGAACCCTTGTGGCTTCTTCGGGGCGATGGCATTCCAGCACCAGCGCCGATGCGCCCACGAAGCCGAAATTCCAGCCCAGCCCCAAGAGTATCAGCGTGAGCCAGAAATGGGAGAGCTCTATTCCTGCGAGTCCGACTGCCGCAGATAGCCCTATGAGCGTCAGGCCGGTCGCGACAATTCGTGCCGCCCCAAAGCGGTTGATGAGACGGCCGGTGAAGAAACTGGGAGCATACATGGCGATGACATGCCATTGCATGCCGAGATTGGCGCTTTCCTGGGGATGGCCACACAGCTGCATGGCCAGGGGCGCCACGGTCATAAGAAAGTTCATCAACATGTAGGACATTGCCCCGCAGATGACGGCTGTAATAAAGCGGGGCTGCCGGATAAGTACCCCCAACGGGCGGCCGCCGGCCAGCTGCCTGGCGGTGGGGCGCGGCATCCGCACACCCCACAGCACCAAGGCCGACAATGCCGCGACCGCGGCCTGCACCAAGAAGGTTGCCCCAAACATGTAGGGCCCCCATAGGTACATGGTGTAGGTCACCAGCTGCGGCCCGATGACGCCGGCGGCCACCCCTCCGCCCATCACGAACGACAGGGCACGGGCACGCATTGCCGGCGAGACCCCGTCGGCTGCCGCAAAGCGAAAGGAGAGCACCACAGCGGCATAGGCGCCACCAAAAAATGTTGCCAGACAGAAAAGCCAGAACGACCCCACCACCAACGCCAGGGCGGCAAGCAGCCCGACCAACACGCCGCAGCCCGTACCGGTCAGAAAAGCAGCGCGTCGACCGTAACGCCGGGCGATGACACCCATAGGAAGGATGCACGCTGCCATTCCCACAACGAAAATAGAGATTGGCAAGGTGGCCAACGATTTGACCGGTGCAAGGACGTTACCCACGATAGAAGCCGTGGCATATACCACCACGGCATTCGCGCCGGCCAAAGCCTGGGCGATGGTCAGCCGGGCAATGTTGCCGCGTTGATCGCGTTCACTAATGACCGGCGTATCGTTTTCGAGGTGAAGAGCTTCTGTGTGCGACAAAACATGCCTCTAACAAAAAGTGGGAACCAAGGCCCGAAAAGCGAACGAAACACCGGCAATCGTGGCGGGCAGACGCCGGTGACCGCTTAGCCGGCGCATGCCTTCAGTGGGTCGTGGCGCGCCACAATAAACGCGAGTACGCACAGCCCCCCACCGGCTACCATATAAATGATATCCGCAGAGAGGTGGTCCGCGACCCACGCCGCCCCCCAGACACCCACGGATTGCCCGATGAACAGGCAACAGGCAAACAGCGACATCGCCGCCCCACGCGCGCTTGGAGCAATCTGGGTGGCCCGAGTCTGCAAGGTGTTGTGTAAGCAGTAGAACCCAAAACCTGAAATGAGGCATGCCACGGGCGTCCATGCCATGACGGGTGTGTAGGCGAACGATACGAGCCCGATAAGCAACAACAGCCCGCCCAGAGCGGCCAAGCCTGACTCACCAAGGCGAGACAGCAGGCGTACTGCAACGCGGGTATAGAGAAAGCCACCCACACCATAGAGTGCAGCGATCCCGCCGGCAATGGAAAGAGAAACCTGATAACGGGCCTGCAACAGGCTGGGTACAAACGCTATGGCGCCGAACGCCAAGGCTCCTTCGACCGCTACAACCGTCAGGATCCAACGGCCGGGTCGACCGTTCACGATGCTCCAGAGCGTACGAGTGGCTTTGCCGGTGGCGGGCGGCGCCGGAGGCTCATTGCGCAACGCCCGCAATAACAAGCCGCCTGAACCCAGAAACAGCAGGGTAAGCACAAGAAATACCGGCCGCCAGCCTCCCACCCATTCGGTAATCAGGCCACTGAACCACTGCCCGGCCAACATTCCCATAACGCCTGCACTGACCAATTTCGCTAGCGCTGCCTGGCGCCGTTCGTAGGGAATGTTGTCGCCAATCCACGCCATGGACAATGGAAAAATCCCCGCGGCGCAAGCCCCGGACACTACCCGAGCAGCCACTAGCCAATCTAGCGTAGGCGATAGAAACGCCATGCCATTGCCGACGACGCAGGCCAGCGCGCACAGCGCGATGATACGGAGTTTGCCGTAGCGGTCGCCAAGCGGGCCGCAGAACAGCTGGAACACGCCGTATGCGATTGCCGCCGCAACGATCACTCGGGCGGCCTGCCCCAGGGACACTGAGAAGTCATTGGCTAATACGGGAAGCAAGGTATCGCCTGCGCGCAGCGCTGCCACACTGGCAAAACAGCAGGCCCCGAGCAAATTAGGGATATGGGGGGAAAAAGCTTGTGCGGACGGAGGTTGGTCAGCTGCCATCATTGCCCCATGGCCACATACACCATGGTCGCCTGCATAAGCGCGATGACCTTGTAATCAGAATCGCCTGTGGCGTAGGCGCGCACCTCTCCAGTGCATACGGCAAGCCTTTTACCTGCATTCTCGACCCTGCCGATTGCCAGAAAACGCTCACCCAAGGCCGGCCGCAAAAAGTTGATTTTGAACTCAGCACTGACGACTTCATGACCTTCCGGCGCTCGCATCAAGCCCGCATAGCCACAGGCGCTGTCCACAATACTGGTGATTGCACCCGCGTGTATGTAGCCGTGTTGTTGTGACAACTTAGGAGAGAACGGCATGGTGATATGAACTTCGCCATCACTGACCCGCGCGAGCTCGGCCCCCAGGGTTTCCATAAGCCCTTGGGCGGCAAAGCTGTTTCTCACAAGCTGCTCGGCGGGTGTCTGTATGACACCTTCAGCCGTCATCACCGCAGCATCGGGATCCTGCCTGCTCACCATTCACATTCCTCTTAGATATTTTTCTTGCATAGTGCCACCGGACCAGCCCCACCGGGCTTCAGTGTAAAGACGGCCGTGCGCGACGGGCGTCCGACGGAATGGCGTAGGTTCCGACCGCATGCGCAACCACCTGCTCGCTTCCTTCAGAATAGAGACTGACCTCTCCGACCGCCAGCGTTCTGCCCAGCTTCAACAATTTGCACACGCCGATGATGGCAGCATCTCCAGCAGGTTTGCGCATGAAGTTGATATTCAAATTGGTCGTGACGGTTAATGGCACAATGCCGATCTCATGCAGTATCGCCACATAGAGAGCCACATCGGCCACGGCCATTAGAACCGGCCCAGCTACTGTGCCGCCAGGCCGTAATTCAGCATGACCGACTTCGTGCCTGATAGTGGCGGTGTAATGGCCCACGTCCTCGATTGAGCACTTGGTCTGCGGGAACTCACGGGCGAGAAAATCAGCAATTTCCTGTTTTTTTGGCATGATAACCATCCGACGGAGAACCAAGCCGTTTTATAACCCATGTGGCCATATACCTTAGAATCAATGAGTTTTAGGAACGCTATACCGTGACCACTTTGCAAACCGCCCCTTATTGCACTGAAGATACTCCCTACTTCGGCATCGACATCCCGTTCATGCGCCACCTCGGCCTACAGTCCGAGCACATCGAGGACGGCTATGCCCGGGCGCGCCTGCCCATGCGCCCTGAACTCTCAAACAGCCGCGGTGACGTTCACGGTGGCACCCTCATGGCCGTTCTGGATTTTCTTCTTAGCGCCGCCGCACGCAGCCACGAGCCGACCGGCTATGGGGTGGCTACCATAGAAATGTCTACACATTTTCTGGAAGTCGCGCGAGGAGATCTGGTTTTTGAGGCCCGCACGCTCAAGCGTGGCCGCAGCACTGCTTTTTGTGAGGGTACGGCCACTAACGAAGACGGCACGACGGTGTGTGTCGCGCGGGCCACATTCCGGCTGATTCCACGCAACAAATGAAAGACGCGCCCTGCCCTGCTACATAGCGAGGCAGGGGGAAACGAGTAGGGGTCTTGGAGGCGCAAGCCGGAATCGAACCGACGTACACGGATTTGCAATCCGCTGCATCACCACTCTGCCATTGCGCCAAGAGAATCCATAATTATACACCATTGAAACAGGGTGCGCCTAGATGTCGCTGCATGCGCACCCCTATCAACCGACCTGGCTGGCGCTCCATTCACCCTGCCCGTTTATCTTGCCCTGCATTTGCTTGCCCGTCACCTTTGCGGTGTACTCGTCGTCACCCACCTTGAAGCGGATGTTGGCACCTTCCAGCCGGCCGTCGGTGATCGCCACTTTTTCGCTCCCCCTAAGCAGGCTTCCTTCCACCTTCTGATATTTCTGCGTCAGTTGAAGTTCACCATCCGGCAATTTCCAGCTGCCTTCCACCTTGGCAGGGACAACCCATTTGTAAGCAATGCAATAGCTGCTGCAGCCCTCGGCCTCGCCCGTTTCATCCGGATCCCAGTCGCCCATGGTGAACGAGTTGGACACCACTCGCGTGCCGGGGGCCATATCTAACAAGATGGGTTTGAGGCGCAGGTTCAGGTTCGGTAGCAGGAACAGGGTGACGACGGTCGCTTCGGAAAAATCAGACTCAAAAATATCGGCCTGTTCGAACACGGCGCGGTCTGAAACCCCCTCGCGGCGTGCTGCGCTGCGCGACAGAGCAACCATGTCGGGGTTGTACTCAATTCCGCGGGCCATGGCGCCGCGCTTGGCGGCGGTAATGACGGTACGACCATCACCAGATCCCAGATCGACGAGCTTGTCTTCCGCTGTAAGCCCCGCCATATCCAGCATCTTATCGACCAGCGACTGCGGGGTAGGCACCCAGATCACATCCTTACCGGACTGCCCCACCGTGGGCACAAATTCTTCGGTGCTCGGCTCCGGCGCAGTGGTCGCTGCCCAAGCAGACCCCATCAACGATACGGTGAGCAATGCAGCGGCCGTTTGAAACTTGCGTAGGGTCATCATCTAAGACTTCTCCTTGAGGTGAGCGTTGGAAGACGAGCAGAGAGAAATCCTACTACGCTAAGGCGGCTCCGAGGAAGTCAGTAAGGTAATCCCTCATAGATTGACTCCCGGTAAGCGAGGCGCCGGCCAGAAGTCGGGCGGAAGATCTGATTCGGGATCTTCATCAAGTGGCCCAGGGGATACTTCGGGCACGCAGTCCTGCAGCGCTAGGCGCATCCGTTCGAGCGCCGCTGCACCGCTATAACCATGAGTCACTTTCTGCCACCAAAGCCGGTGCACATGTCGCACCTGCACCGGAATCGACGGCAGCCCCAGGCGTTGTGCCATGGCCAGCCGATGGAGGCCGCGGTTCACCTTGATGATGGTGCCTTCGCGCGTGATGGCCACGCCTATGGGGTCTTTACCGCGGTCCGGGTCATAGCCGTTTGCCGCCATGTCATCGAGAAAATCGATGTAGACCTGCAGATAATCGCGGATTTTGGTGGGGGTATCCAGCAGCACGCCAAGCTGGTGCGACGCCCACGGTCTGCCTTGTTCAAGGCGCTGCATCAGGTATTTATAGCGGGCCGTCTGCTCCAGCCGGCCGCGATTCTCGTCCAGATCACTGATCAATTGGTAGCGGGTGCCGACACGGAGATCCTCACGACGCTGATCCCATGTCCCCTCCCAGATAAAGGCCATGGATGACGGCCGCTTTTCAACGTTACGCGGCGCATGGACGGCAATGCGTATCAGTTTGCGCGGATCTACGTGCAAGGTCAGCGCATCCTCTCCCAACACCTCCTCGACAATATGCCGAGGGAGGCCGAATGACTCCACGTATCGACTTGCGCTCCGCCCGTGCATCCAGCGACGAAGGAGTACGCGCCCCAACGGGCGGCCGATATGACGCTGCACAGACTCCCGGCTGTGATCCACCAGGTGAGCCACCATCACACGACGGCGGATCTTCCGATCGGCTAGGGGCGCAAACGCGTGATCGGCGCCGGGCCCCAGCAGCCCACCGCGCGAACGTCGGGTAGACAATGCTTTTCTGTCGCGCTGCATGGCAACTACTCGTATACACCTATTTCAATCAAAGCAATATTGTCTCACTCAAACCGGTTGCGTGTTTTATTCGGGTTGGGCGTGTACGCCCGCGATTGTCAGCGGCGTTTCGGGGAGTACTATTATTTCTCCTAATCTTTTTTTCCTGCTGATCGCCGATGGACGAGCAAGTTATCGCCGCAATGGCCCGATGGCCGGATGTGCCGGCAGTGTACGGTTGGCTCTCACTGACAGAAACGGGTCAATGGCGCCTACACCCACAGGGGGACGCCATCCGGCAACCCGGTTCGCCGGGCGAGGAAATTACCAGCCCACAGATTCTTGACTTCATCAGCCGTAACTACGATGCGGACGAAGCCGGGCAGTGGTATTTCCAGAACGGCCCGCAACGGGTGTACGTGCGCCTGGACGCTGCGCCGTTCATTGTGCATACCACTGTAGACCCCAGTAGCGCGCGCCTTAAGCTGCGCACGCACACCGGCCTCGATATCCAGCAACTACATTCGCTTCACATTGACGAAACGGGCCGGCTTTATGCCGCAACGGACCGCGCTGCAGTCCTGGTCGCCGGCCGTGACCTGCCGGAATTGCTCAATGCTCTGGAATCTACTCCGGACCAAAACGCAGCCGGTCATGCTGATGCCCACGACGCGCTTTCGCATTGCATGGAAACCGGCCAGACAGTATGGTTGCAATCCAACCATGTGCAGGGCTTTCCCACCGACGCGATTGCCGTTCACTTCAGCCCTTCTGAGGCGCTTGAAAGCCTTCTGCGCTTCCGCCGCATACCCGTACCCAACCCAGGCGAAACCGGCCATTCCCCCGTGACGCCGGGATTTCGTTAGAATTTCCCTCATGACATCGCAAGCGCCGACCTTTTACTTCCCTGCGCCACGGACTCAGAAGTACTGCTCAGTATGTGGCACACTTCTCTCCCGACGCATCCCGCCAGAAGACAACCGTGTGCGCGACGTTTGCGATAGCTGCGGCGCCGTCCATTACCAGAACCCCCGTAATGTGGTGGGAGTCGTACCCATCTACGGCGACCGAGTTCTGCTGTGCCGCCGCGCGATCGAACCGCGTTTCGGCAAATGGACGCTGCCTGCCGGATTCATGGAGCTCGGCGAAACGACGGCACAGGGAGCCATGCGCGAAACTCAGGAAGAAGCCGGCGCACAGATAGAGCTGGGGCCGCTGTACACCGTGATCGACGTACCCCATGCAGAACAAGTGCATTTCTTCTACCTAGCCAAAGTTACCAGCTCAGCTCTTTACCCTGGGCCTGAAAGTTTAGAAGCCGCGTTCTTCCGGCTCGAAGACATCCCCTGGGACGAACTTTCATTCCGCACAGTGAGTACAACCTTGCAGCATTACGTGGAAGATGCCCGTACCGGCGTATTTCCCATCCATCATTACGACCTGCCCGAACCTGATTCGAAATAGGGGTTCAAGTGAGCGGTCTGATCTGGCTGGACTCCGATACTCCCCTCCCCGACCCGGATTTTGCCCTGCCGGAAGGACTGGTCGCGGCAGGTAATGATTTGTCCGTGGCTCGTTTGCAAGAAGCCTATTCCAAAGGCGTTTTCCCGTGGTTCAATGAAGGGGATCCCGTTTTGTGGTGGAGCCCCGACCCACGCATGGTGCTTGCGTGCGACGACTTCAAGGTTTCGCGCTCACTCGGCAAGAAACTACGCCAAATTGCGCGACAGGAAAACACGTCGAATGCGCAAACGATCGTCACCACCGACCTGGCTTTTCAGAATGTGATCCGTGCCTGCGCCGCACCTCGTGCGACCCAGTCGGGCACCTGGATTTCGGACCGGATCATTCAAGCCTACGGCAAATGGCACGAATTGGGGCAGGTACACAGTGTGGAAACGTGGGTGGACGGCAAGCTGGCAGGCGGGTTGTATGGCGTGAGCATCGGAGGCATCTTTTTCGGTGAGTCCATGTTTGCCTGGGTGACAGATGCTAGCAAGATTGCGCTCGCGCACCTGGTGCAGTTTCTGTCCCGCCACGGCGTAACGCACATCGATTGCCAGCAGGACACCCAGCACTTGGGCAGCCTGGGCGCAGCCACAATGTGTCGTCGCGATTTCCTCGGCCTGCTGCGCGAACTTTCCCGAATGCCGGCTCCGCCCTGGCAGGCCGGGCGCTTGCTTCATGATGGTCGCCTGCTTCCCTTGGACGCCGGTGGCCTGCAACTCAAGGAGGAGACATGAGCGACCCTCAAGAACTCCCCATTCATACTCTGCAGTTCTATACCACAGCAGAATATCCGTGCAGCTACCTTGCCGGGCGTGCCGCCCGATCACAGGTGGCAGCACCCACGCACCTGATCGATAACGATCTTTACGGCGAACTGGTGCAAAAAGGCTTCCGCCGAAGCGGCCTGTTCACCTACCGCCCCCATTGCGACCACTGCACCGCCTGCGTTCCCATCCGCGTAGATGTCAGAGCCTTCCAGCCTACACGCAGCCAGCGTCGTTGCTGGAACCGCCAAGAGGAACTCTCTTTGCGTATCACCAGCTTGCGTTGGGATGATGAACACTTCGATTTGTATCAGCGTTACCAGCTACACCGACACCCCGGCGCCGGCATGGATGATGACATGCAGAGCCAGTATCAACAGTTTCTGCTGACCAGCCGGGTCAATACTCGACTGGCCGAATTCCGCAACGCGCACGGCGATCTTTGCATTGTTTCTGTGATCGACGTGCTGCAGGACGGGTTGTCGGCGGTCTATACCTTTTTCGAGCCGGAAGCCCCCGGCAGCCTGGGCACGTGGTCAATACTTTGGCAGATCGAACAATGCCGTCAGGCCGGTCTGCCATGGCTCTATCTGGGATACTGGATAGAGGAAAGCCGTAAAATGACCTATAAATCTGCTTTCCAGCCCTACCAGCTACTGCGTAACGGCAGCTGGAACTATCCTATATCCTGAACTTTCCATGTCGCTGTTTTTCCACGCCTACCCATTGGCCCGGGCCGCCTTGTTTTCGCTTGATGCTGAAACCGCCCACGAACTGACTCTGCGTCGCCTGCAGCAGGTTTACGACTGCCGCCATTTGCGGAGGCTGTTCCCAGCCCCGCCTGTTCGGCCACGAACGGTGATGGGTTTGCAGCTGCGCAATCCGGTCGGACTGGCTGCCGGCCTAGATAAAAACGGCGCACACATCGACGCCCTGGCGGCATTAGGGTTCGGCTTTGTCGAGGTGGGCACAGTCACGCCCCGCCCGCAGGACGGCAACCCGAAACCCCGTCTTTTCAGACTTCCACGTGCTCAGGCACTCATCAACCGCTTGGGCTTCAACAACGAAGGACTGGAAGCGTTTCTGTCCAATGTGCGGCGCAGCCGGTTTCGCCAGGAAGGTGGGATTCTAGGCTTGAACATTGGGAAGAATGCGACAACTCCCATGGAGAACGCGGTCGACGACTACCTGACCTGTCTTGACGGGGTCTACCCTTATGCCGACTACGTCACGGTCAATATTTCCTCGCCCAATACGGCCAACCTTCGCAAGCTGCAAGGCGGGGATGAGCTCGGCACGCTTTTACAAGCGCTAGACGCACGTCGCCAGGCACTCGCAGATCAATATGGAAGGCGGGTACCCCTGGTGGTGAAGATTGCACCCGACCTTACGACCGAGCAGGTTGACGCCATCGCCGAGCTGTTGCCGCGACACAGTATGGATGGGGTGATTGCCACCAACACGACACTCGAGCGAAGCAAAGTGCAGGGCCTTCCGCATGCAGAAGAGGCAGGCGGCTTATCTGGGCCGCCGGTGCACGAGCTGTCGCTGGCCGTCATTCGCCGCCTGCGCGAACGCCTCGGCACCCAGACGGCCATAATCGGTGTGGGGGGTATCGAATCGGGGGTACATGCGCGGGAGAAAATCGAAGCCGGTGCCGACGCCGTACAACTCTATACCGGCCTCATCTATCGCGGGCCGGCCTTGATCGGCGAATGTGTACGAGCGATCTGATCGGGTCGCCGTAAAAAGAAAAGCCCTGACACCGAAAATATCTGACGGTATCAGGGCAAGTGCGTGTGCCGGCTTAAGCCGGCGTCTGCGATATTGCGATTCTTAGGCTTCGGCGGCCGGTGCGCGGCGGGCGCGCGTAGTGGTTGCCGTTTTGGTGGCTTCAGCAGCATCGCTAGCCGCTTTCAGCGTCGCCTTGGTAGCAGCAGCAAGATTAGACTCGGCGGCATCGCTTGCCTGACGCGCCACCTTGGCGGCGGACTCATAGGCACTGGTGGCCGTGGCCAAAGAGCTCTTCATCAGCGCCACTGCACCTTCGGTGCCTGTAGGCGCGTTCTTGGCGATCTGCTCGATGGTGTCATCCATCTGGCGCTGCACTTGCGAAATCTGCTCTTCAGTCAGCTTAGTAAGGCTGGTCTGTACACCGGCGACGATGTCATAGACTTCCTTGCCGTAAGAAGCGACTTTGTCAGTATTGGGCTGCACCAGACCGCTGGTGAAGCTAACGGCTTCCTGAACGTCTTTGACGTCCAGCGCTTCTTGCGCCTTCTGTGCAGCTTCGTCGAGTGAAGCACGTACAACTTTGAGGTTCAGGTCGACCAACTTCTCGAAACCATTGAATACCGCTTCCTGGAATGCGAGAAAGTTATCGACAGTAGCTTTCTGGTTGACGAGGAGTTGCTGGGGGACTGCGCTCATGTGAGTTCCTTTTACCTGAAGACTGTGGGCATACACCCTTACGCGGCACTCTTGTTGCACCGCACAAAACATATTTTACCTAATAATTGAATGCCGTCAAGAAAAATATTGCGTTGCAGCATTTGATGCGCACCCTACAAGCATTCGTACTAGCGCGCTTTTTTTTCGGGTTTTCCCCGGGACCTGGCATGCGCCTTTTGCCGTAGCATCCGTCGAACGAGGAGGGTCGCGAGACACGACAACTCCCCTTGGCCACAAGGCCATCAAGGGCCAGCCATGACATTCGCACTGCCGGAAATGCACCAACGCTCAATTCAGGAAACAAAGCCAAGTATGAAAAATCCTGCCCTGAAGCTCACCACCGCCCTTGTTCTGGGCACGGCCTTATTGGGAACGGCTGCTGCGCAATATCCCGAACGCGCAGTCAGCATGGTGGTACCGTTCTCAGCCGGAGGCCCGACCGACACCGTGGCGCGCTCTCTGGCGGAAGCCATGCGACCCACGTTGGGTCAAACAATTCTTGTCGAAAACAAAGGGGGTGCCGGCGGCACCATCGGTGTCAGCCATGTCGCGCGCTCCAAGCCCGACGGCTACACCATGCTGCTGATGCACATAGGTTTCTCAACCGCGCAGTCCCTGTACAAGAACCCAGGCTATTCGTCTGACAGCTTCGAACCCATAGGCATGGTGCTCGATGTTCCCATGACCATCATTGCCCGGTCAGACTTTCCCGCAGACTCCATTCAGGAACTGGTGGAATACGTTAAGGCCAACCCAGACAAAGTTTCGTTAGCCAATGCCGGCATCGGTGCGGCCAGCCATCTTTGCGGCACCATGTTCTCCCGAGCCATCGGAGTAGATCTCTTGACCATTCCGTATAAGGGTACGGCGCCTGCCATTAACGATCTGCTGGGCAAACAGGTCGATATCCTGTGCGACCAAACCACCAACACCTCAACACACATCCAAGCAGGTACCGTAAAGGCCTATGCCGTCACCAGCAAGGAACGTGTGCCGACCCTGCCCGACCTTCCCACTATGCAGGAATCCGGTTACGACGGCTTTGAAATCGGTATCTGGCATGGCCTGTGGGCCCCGAAGGGTACGCCTCAAGACGCACTGGACAAACTTCAAAAAGCACTGCAAGCCGGCTTGGCTGATAAAGCCTTCCAAGAGCGCATGGCCGGCCTGGGCGCTCAGCTTCTTCCGGATCGGGCGAACCCGGATGCCCTGCGCGCCCATGTCGATCAGCAAGTACCCCAGTGGGCCGAGCTCTTTAAGCAAGCAGGTGTGGAACCTCAGTAAGAAAGGCGTCAGCGAGGCAGGCGGGCCTGCCTCGTTAAGTCAATGCAGGCGGCTCGTATCCCAGGGCTTCGGAGATTCGCCCCGCCGCCTGCTGCAACAGCGGTATCCACTCGTCTCTTAACCTGTCGGCAGGTGCTGACAGCGACAGCCCCGCCAGCAGTTTGCCGGTG
This sequence comes from Alcaligenaceae bacterium, assembly GCA_029265795.1. GTDB lineage: Bacteria > Pseudomonadota > Gammaproteobacteria > Burkholderiales > Burkholderiaceae_B > Yanghanlia. Next base: position 101,776 of record JAJUGV010000001.1, on the reverse strand, counting down.
TCATCGTAAATACCGGCGGCAATGCAGCGCACGCCGAGCTCAAGCTCTTCGTTGTCTCGCGCATAACCGTGGCGCCTTACCAATGCGAGCTCGCGCTCCAGGCGTTCGAGATCCGTAATGCTATTGCGCGTGGTACCAGCCAACCCGGTACGTAAGGAATAAGCACGCACATGGCGCGGCTCGGCCACGGACAAAAACAACTTGCCCGTCGAGGTCAGGTGCAAGGGTGCATGGCCCCCGATAGCGCGCACGACCTGCATACCCGAAGTCTCAGACCAAGCACGTTCGATATAAACGATTTCGTCGCCTTGCTGCAATGACAGGTTGACTGTCTGGCCGGTGACCCGGTGCAAGTCACGCATGGGCTCCATCGCAACTTCGCGCACATTCAGTCGTCGTTTGACCAAGGAGCCCAGTTCGAGCAATCGCATACCCAGGCGATACATGCCGCTATCCACACGATCTACATAACGCCCCACTACCAGGTCATTCAAAATGCGGTGGGTGGTGGAAGTGTGCAGACCCGTCGCGGCCGCCAGTTCCTTGAGCGCCACAGGCTCTGCATGCATAGCAAGCACATCGAGCAGGCGCATGGCGCGTTCCAACACCTGAATGGAAACCTGTACGCCGCTGACTTGATAGGGTGGGCGTGTGTCTGTGGGGGCGAGAGATTCACTGCGAACAGAGGTCATGATTTTGAGCCGCTATGATGCAACGCAACATTTTTCGTCTAGTGAAATATACACGAGTCGGGAAGGATTGTCTGCCCCTGTCGGCGCCGCGCCCCGCGTCAGGGAGTCAACTCGCCTCCTAAACGCAGCACCTCTTCACGCAGAAAATTAAGCGCCTGCGCCGCAGCGGCGGGCTCGCCTTTCACCCCAAGATCGATATGTGGCCGCCCAGTACCCATACTGGGAAGACTAAAGGCCCGCACGCCCGGCCACCGTTTTTCAAGCTCTTCCAGAGCAGGGGTGATGCGAGACTCCGGCATTTCGAACACGATGAAGGAATGCTCTACGCGTTCCAACTGATGATGCAGCGAGGAGTAACGGTGATCGAGCGTCCATTCCATCATGGGCCACGCCATGACCGGGAAGCCAGGCATGAAGGTGTGATCACGAATGAAAAAGCCGGGAATCTTGTTATAGGGATTCGGAACAATGTCGCTGCCCGCGGGAAAGACGCCCATCTGCAGCCGCTGTTGATTCTCGGGCAACGACATGTCGCCGCTGCCCCGACCCTCGCGTTCGTTGTCGGCGCAACGTTCCGTGATCAGACGCTCTGCTTCCGGATGCAGGACAAGATCCAGCCCAAGGGCCTCGGCAGCCGCCTGCCGTGTGCGGTCGTCGGGTGTCGCGCCGATGCCGCCACAACAGAACACAATGTCGCCGGTGGCAAAACTGCGCTTCAGCACGGCGGTGATTTCATCCTGACTATCCGAGACGATCTCGACAGCATTCAACTGCATTCCCCGCTGAGCAAGCAGTTTGATCAGCTGAGGCATGTGTTTATCTTGTCGCCTGCCGGACAAGATTTCGTCGCCTATGAGTATGAGCCGGATCTTGGGCAGGTGTTGTGTCATTGCGAAGTTTCCGAAAGACGATGCTGACGCAGGGCCTCCAGCCCGAAGTGAGCAAATACCAACGAAGAGAACACCGGCATGATAAGCCAGGCCGGCGGCAACAGATTAATAAGCGCCAGGCAACTGCCTATCAGCCACCATTGGCGATTATGGCGTTGCCAGAGAAAACGGCGCTCCTGCGTGCTGGCGTGTTCCACCACGGCGTCCACGCGCAACATGCGGGTAATGGCAAACGCCCACCAGAAGATAGGAAGCAGGACCGCAAATGGAGGAAACAGCCATAACGGCATGGTGACGAGCCAGCCCACCACGAACAGGCCGCCTACCCAGGCGGCGTTCCACGCACTGACCACAGTGGCGTTCTGCCCTTTGCGCTCTACGCCTGGGTAATGAGTTTTGTTCACATGCCCCAACACAATAGGCATGATGAAAACGGCGGCAATAATGAGGCCTAGTATGCCCGACATGGGAAGCAGAATACCCGCCGCCAGCAAGGGGATGAGATATAACTTGATGGAAAACAAGCCGATCGCCAGCAACCAGCCGTCGATCGTATTGACCACCCCCCAGTCAGCCGATTGGGTGTTCAACCATTCGGTAAGCGGTGTCCAGAATAACGACAACAGAACAATGGCGCCCAGAAGAGCGATAATGAATGGCAGCAGCACGGCCATCAACATCTTGGGATGCAGTTGCGAAACCAGGGCGCGCTTGAAGGCAAGCGTCACCGCGGCCAGGCCTGCGGGCCGTTTCGCGTCATCGTGCACGACTATTTGATACTCATTCATGAGCGTTCTACCGTATGGCTGAGCAGGTATGATATCGCCTTTATCCCGCCTCTGGCCTCCCCTTGAAGGCAGGAATTGCTGCCGGTGCCAGATTCTGGGGAGCACGGAACGACACAATGAATTTCTTTGACGCTCAAGCTGACTTGCCGGCATTGGCCGAGCGGCTGGCTACTCACACGGGGCTGGTAGTCGCCTGCTACTGCGCTGCCTGGTGTGACACCTGCGGTACGTATCGCCCAGGCTTTGAAGCGCTCGCGGCTCACCACCCTGCGCATGTGTTTGTCTGGATCGACATCGAAGAGAACGAAGCGCTGCTGAATGACGAAGAAGTGGAAAACTTCCCGACTCTGTTGGTTCAGTCACCCACCGGCAATCTATTCTTTGGTGCGATGCTGCCCTACCCCGAACACTTAGAACGCTTGCTTGAGAGCCTGGATGCGGGGCAAGCCGCCACGCAACAAGGCCCTGGGCCGTTAAGAGAACTCGTATAGGGGAATCACCCGCCCAGCAATACGCCTACTGAGCGGCGACGCTCGGCGTCGCGGTTGCCCTCAGATGCCGATGAGGTCTGCGACGGCTGCGGCGCCGTGCTGGAGGGCACATAGGGTTTGTAGAAGAAATCATCCACCGGTTGCTGCGGTTGTGCGTTGGAATACCCGCTTCCACGCCCTTGGGCTGAACGGGGGCGACGCGCCTTGGGAGGCAGGTTGATCTCACCACGCGGTAGCTTACGGCGGATAAGTTTTTCGATATCGGCCAGCAGCCGCTCTTCTTCAGTGGTATAGAAACTGATTGCTTCGCCGCTGGCGCCGGCACGCCCGGTGCGACCGATCCGGTGCACATAGTCTTCGGCATTGTGCGGCAGATCGTAGTTGATCACGCAAGGCACACCGGCAACATCCAGACCACGGGCCGCTACATCGGTTGCGACCAGCACTTCGAGTTCGCCCGCCTTGAATGCCTCGAGTGCCTTCATGCGGTCGCCCTGGCTTTTGTCACCATGAATGGATTCAGCAGTGACGCCGTCGCGAATCAGTTCACGTGCCAATCGGCTGCAGCCGATCTTAGTGTTGGAAAAAACAATGACCTGTCGCAAACCGCGCGACTTGACCAGTTGCACCACCGCTGCGCGCTTATCTGCAGGTGCCAAGTGATACACCACCTGGCTGACGGTATCAGCCGTTGCATTGCGGGCCGCGACTTCAACCTCAGCCGGGTCGTTCAGGTAACTGCGGGCAAGCTTGCGTATGTCGTTGCTGAACGTGGCGGAAAACAGCAACCCCTGCCGACGCACCGGCAAAAGCCGAACAATGCGGTCTAAGTCAGGCAGAAAGCCCATGTCCAGCATGCGGTCAGCTTCGTCGAGAACGAAGATACCGACCTGGCTCAGGTTGACGTTCTTCTGTTCAACGTGATCGAGCAAGCGGCCCGGCGTAGCAACAAGAACTTCGCAACCACGGCGCAAGGCATCGCGCTGCGGCCCGATATCAACCCCGCCGAACACCACACAGGATCTCAGGGGCGTGTGTTTACTATACGCAACCACACTTTCGTGCACCTGGTCGGCAAGTTCGCGGGTGGGCGCCAAAATTAGCGCGCGTACGGGATGCCTGGCGGGTGACGCACTGGTGTTCGCCAGAGGCATCAGCCGATGCAAAATGGGCAGCGTAAACGCCGCCGTCTTGCCCGTACCGGTCTGGGCGGCCCCCATGACGTCTCGGCCATCCAGCACCAACGGAATCGCCGCAGCCTGGATGGGTGTAGGTGTGGTGTAGCCCGTGTCGGCAACAGCTTGCAGCAGGCTGGGGTGCAGCCCGAAATCAGTAAACGTGGCGATAGTATCTTGCTGAGTTTTGGTGGAATCTGTCATTGAGAGGTGTGCATGCCGCGGCTGCGGATCGAGCCTATGGCTTTCTTAACATATTGATTTTAACGCACATCCGCGCCGCACCCATGACAAAGCGGTGACATGAGGTGCTATAGCGACAGTTCGGGCCGCTGTCAGAAGGGCCACCAGGGGCGAATCAGCCAATATGCCACCATCCCACCACCTATCATCAGCAGGCTGTTTCGCGTCTTCCAATACACAACAATAGCAAAGACCGCGGCAACCGCTCTTACGTCCAGCGTCGGGACATCACCCATTTGCCAGGGTAGGACTTCCGGAACAATGATGCCGGTCAGAGCCGCAGCCGGCGCATATCGCAGAGCGCGTCGCAAGCCGTCCGGTAACGGCAGGTAATCGCCCAACAACATATAGCCTGCCCGCGTGAGCAGACTGCACAGCGTGAGCACCAGAATGGCACCCAACACATACCAGCCTCTTTCATCCAGCATCATTTTCTGCTCACTTCTTTGGAAAGCCGCTCGCTCAACACGCCGGCAACAATTCCTGCCACCACAGCGGCAACCAGCCCCAGACGCAGCGGCAGCCCCTGCCCAAGCCACGCCACACAGGCCGCCGCAAGAATACAGATGGCCACAGGGCGCGTACTTACCAGCGGAATCACGACAGACAACAGCGCCAGGATGGCAGCGAATTCAAGAGACCAAGAGGCCGGAATGGCAGCAGCCAGGTAAATGCCTGCAATGGAGCAGGCATTCCAGGTCAACCAGCCCGGGCCGATGATGCCCAAGTAGTACCAGAGATGCCGGGGGTCTGGACGGCGGCGCGCCTCGCCGTAGCGCCCCATGAAAAGCACAAAGCCGATATCCGTCGAGAAAAAGCCCACACCCAATCGTTTAGGCCAGCTGAGGTGCCGAAAGAAAGGTTGCAGCGCCGCGCCAAAAATGAGAAAGCGGATATTGACCACGAAACCGGCAGCAAATATCAGCCATAGGGGTACGCCTTCTTTGATAAGCGGAAGCGCAGTAAGCTGTGCCGATCCTGCATAGACGAATAGTGTCATCAGGGTGGCCAGCGTCTCGCCGATGCCGGATTTCACAATGGCTATGCCCGTAACCAGGCCCCAGGTTCCTGTCGCGATCAGCGCCGGAATGGCGTCGCGTAACCCCAGCATGAACTGAACACGTGACCGCGTCGGCGGCCAATTCTCGAGCGCACTGTGAAATGACACTTTGCCAACCCCGTAATTTCCGGCAGCCGCCTATTGTACGCGTTGCACACCGATCGCCTGACGCGCCTTAATGAGCACAGTTATCGGCGCTTTTCTCATTACCGATGGACTGATCCACTTGGTACAATCGAGCCACTTTTTCGGGAGAGCGATATGTCAATGGCTGATCGTGATGGTGTCATCTGGTATGACGGCAAACTGGTTCCCTGGCGTGAAGCCAACACCCACGTCCTGACACACTCGCTGCACTATGGGCTGGCGGTATTCGAAGGCGTCCGTGCCTACCATACCGAACTTGGCACAGCAATCTTCAGGCTGCAAGATCATACTCGCAGGCTGTTTAACTCCGCCCATATCTACCAAATCCCCATCCCATACGATCAGGACACCATCAACGCCGCGCAATGCGAAGCCGTGCGAGCCAACGAACTCGACTCGTGCTATATCCGTCCATTGGTGTTCTATGGCTCCGAGAAAATGGGTGTCTCCCCAAAAGGGGCGAAGGTACATGTGGCCATCGCCGCATGGTCTTGGGGCGCCTATCTGGGCGAAGAAGCGCTTAAATCCGGCATCCGCGTCAAGATTTCTTCGTATGCCAGGCAGCATGTCAACGTCACGATGCCGCGGGCCAAAGTGGCCAGCACCTATGCGAACTCCATCCTCGCCAATGCTGAAGCGCTTGACCACGGCTATGATGAAGCCATTTTGCTGGATACCGATGGTTTCGTTGCAGAGGGCGCCGGCGAGAACCTCTTTATCGTGAAGGACGGCGTGCTCTACGAGCCGGAAATCGCCTCAGCGCTTACCGGCATCACGCGTGCCACCGTCCATACGCTCGCAGCCGACCTAGGTATCACGCTTCAGACACGCCGCCTAACCCGAGACGACCTCTACATCGCTGACGAAGCGTTTTTCTCGGGTACCGCTGCCGAGATCACGCCAATCCGCGAAATCGACGGTCGACGCATTGGCGCCGGCAAGCGGGGCCCTCTCACCGAAAAATTGCAAACCGCTTTCTTTGATGCGGCAAATGGCCGCAATCCCAAGTATCACCATTGGCTTACACCAGTATGACGCCAAGCATTTCAGGAACAGATATGAGCAGTGCGCCCGATAACACCGTTCAACAAGGCGAGACCGTATACGTCGAAGCCAAAGACCTGCCGGTCTATTGCCCAGGTCCCAAAGCTCCGCTGTGGAGCATGCACCCGCGCGTATACATCGAGGTCGTGCAGACTGGCGGCGCTATCTGCCCATACTGCGGCACAGCCTATCAACTGAAAGAAGGCGAGAAGGTTCACGGCCACTGATAACCAAGGGCTGCACGTGACCGCTAGCGTTGACACCTCGCCCTGTCCGGCGCCGTGGTGGCTGCCGGGTGGGCACGCGCAAACCCTTTACGGGTCGCTTGTCGTTCGCCATCACAACATCTCCTTCGTTCGGGAACGTGTAGACACCCCCGACGGCGACTTCCTTGATTTCGATTGGGCGGGGCCGGCGTTGTTCGCCGACCGCCGGGCCGACGGCGCTCATGCCCAGCCCGATCCGCAGCTGCAAAAGACGGCAGCGCGGCGGTGGATGCAGGATTCCGACTGGTGGCAGCTGCAACAAGCGCCAGATACCCCTGCCGTGGTCATTTTCCACGGCTTGGAAGGCAGCAGCCGCAGCCATTACGCGCAGTCCATTGCCCAGTACTTCCGTGCACGCGGCTGGATCACCGCCATCGCACATTTTCGAGGCTGTTCGGGCTTTCCCAACCGTATGGCGCGTGCGTATTTTTCCGGCGATTCCGCCGATATCGGTTTTATTCTGGAAACCGTGCGGCAGCGTGTACCCCAGGGGCGCTGGCACGCTGTCGGTGTTTCTCTAGGCGGCAACGCCATGCTTAAGTACTTGGGGGAACAACAAGAGGCTGCCGGTTGGTTGCAGGCCGCTGCTGCGGTTTCCGTGCCTCTTGATCTGGTCGCCTGCGGCAAGGCGCTTTCAGAGACGTTGACCGGCCGCCATCTCTATTGCCGCCACTTCCTGCGCACTATGCGTCCGAAAGTCCTCGAGAAAGCACGCCGTTTTCCGGGCACAATCGATGTTCTTCGGCTTAGCCAGTCGCGCACTTTACGCGAATTCGACGACCTCTACACCGCGCCCATGCACGGCTACCGAAATGCACTGGACTACTGGACCCGCGCTTCCAGCAAACCCAAGCTAAAAACCGTCGCTGTGCCCACATTAGTATTGAATGCACGCAACGACCCTTTCGTACCGGCGCCGTCGCTACCCAACACGCACGACTGTTCGGACGCAATCACGTTACACCAGCCCGCGCAGGGCGGTCACGCCGCGTTTGTGACGGGCTCTTTTCCCGGCAACCTGAATTGGCTGCCCGAGCGCCTGGGGCGTTTCTTCGAAACGGGAACTTGAAAGTCTGTGGCGCTTCAGCTCTTGAAGCGTTCGAGTAAAGCGCGGTCGGATTCCAGGCGCTCTCTCAACTCGCGGATACGAACGTCAAGCTCCGACTGCTCGTAAAAATCGCGCGTCATGGCACGGGCCTGCTGTAACTGCTCGACCGCTGCCGGTAAAGCCCCGGTCAGTTCATAGAAAGTGGCCATGGAGCGCCGAGCGTCGGACGCTCTGCCCAGCCGCTCTTGGCTTTGAGCCAGTAACTGCCAAAGCCGGGGAACTTCGGGCCAGGTTTTCAGGCGTGCCTGAAGGTCGCTCACTGCTTCTTCGTGCCTGCCGGTGCCCTGCAGCGCTTCAATGCGTGCTAGGGCGACTCCTTGGCTATCCGGCCAGCGCTGCACCGCCTGTCCACTCAACTTGACGGCCAATTCGCCGTCACCTTTGGCCAAAGCTACCGCCACTTCCAGACCCGCGATTTGTGGGGAATCCCGCCCATCCGTGCGCGCCTGCTCAAGAGCCTGTTGTGCAGCATCGAAATCGCGGCGCTTCCAGGCGGAATAAGCCAAGCCGTACCAGGCAGCGGCGCGCTGCACCCCCTTAGCCTGGCGTGTGTCTGCACGCAAGGCCTCTTCGGCTGAACGCAGGGCCTGACCGGCACGAGCCTGTTCGATACGCAGCTTGGCCCGGATATACCAAAACGCATCGGAACTGTCTTCCGGTCGGCGTTGCACCCGCACGACCCGATTCTGAGCGTCTGACAAACGCTGGATGGACAGTGGGTGGGTACTGGTATAGACGTTGCCGCCCGCACCTTGGTTAAGACGGGAGCTGCTTTCCAGCCGTTCGAACATCCGGACCATCCCCGCCGGGTCATAGCCCGCCCGTATCATCATGTCGAGCCCGCTGCGATCGGCTTCCTGTTCCGCCTGACGCGAAAAGCCGAGCTGGCGATCGACTGCCGCCGCCTGACCAAATGCGGCCACGCCCATGGCGAGATCGGCACTTCCTGACAGCGCGGCCAGCAGTGCGCCCGCCAGCGCAGCAATCATTGCATGGTTGGTTTGAGCCTGCTGCGTCATACCCCGGGCAATATGTCGCTGCAGCACGTGACCGATTTCGTGGGCCACCACGGAGGCGAGTTCGGATTCAGAACCCGCCGCGACAACCAGCCCACTGTTGATTCCGATATACCCGCCCGGCAAGGCAAACGCATTGATCTGGGGATCGCGCAGTGCGAAGACGTTGATGCGATCCGCCGGCGTGTCGGCATGGGATGCCAACTTGCGACCCATGTCCGTGAGATATTGCAATACATCGGGATCCCCGATGTAGCTTGGATCCCGGCGCCCCTGCTCCATGATGGCGTCGCCCAGCGTACGTTCAAGGCCGGGGGAAAGTTCCGCGGCCGATGCCACCCCCATGCTGGGGATGCCCACCGGCTGTGCGCTCACTGGTATCGCGGCTGCACAGCACAGTGCAATGGCGGCGATTCCGCGGGCCGCGGGGGAACAAATCGATGAAAAGCCAGAACGGTACCCGTGTTGTACGACCGACTTCATGTAAAGAGCCTCAGGATGCTACTCGCATAGGCGCCGCCACTCGCCCGGGGCGCTGTGGCAGACGGTTCTTTGCTGATAGTCGCATGACTGTCGATAAGGCGTAAAGCACACCGAAGACTTCAACGAAACCTGCCAAGACCCACATAGTGAGGCCGCCGATGGCCTGATCGGTAATGGCGGTCATTCCTGGAATCGCCCGCCCGCAGAGATCGAAGATCGGGTACAGGTCGCTTTCAGAGAACGTAATGACCGCCCCCACGATAATTTGCGGCACCATCGTAATAATGGGGCAGAACACCCTGCCACCCGGCGAAAGTACGGCCGGAGGGCTGGGTCGGCGGTCGAGAATAAGATTCCAGTACATGAACCCGCTGATCACCACCGACCAATTCATGAGCCGGTACAGACGCCAGTCCAGCATGGAGTAAAACTGCACCGTGGGAATCAAGAACCCAATGACCAGTATGACAAACAGGAAGGGAACTAGAATTCGATTAGTGAGTACCGCCTCAATCGCTTTGCCGCTGCCCGTGCGGCGAAAGTCGCGCAATCGCACGCGCCATCGCATAGGCAGCCCCGCACGCAACACCTGCCCGGGGTAGGCGCCCATGATCAGCAGCGGCCCTAGGTGATGCAACACCAAATGCTGCAGGCGGTGAATGAAGAACATACGTTCGGCGTAGTAATCGAGCCGAGTATGCATCGACAGGTAAAGAATCAGCATGCCCGACCAAAACAAGGCCTGACGCCAACCTGTCACCCGATGAACGCGCGTACCGCGCACGAACAACCAAGCTCCGCCCAGAAAGAAGAAAAGGAAGAGAGGGGAAAATTCCCAGGGAATAAGCCAGTCGAGCAGATGCATGGGCAAGAATCTTGGTCAGGGGCGACTCAGTCAGGAATGCCGCCCTAGTTTAATGCATGCGGCCGGGCCGTTCCCCAGTGAATTTCGTGTATGCCGGGGTGTTGCTGCAGGCGCCGCGCCCGCGACATGAGCTCGGAACGCAGTACGGGAGGGCAATCGATGGTGACCCTCGCACGCACCATGCCGACCTTCTGACCGTAATCGACACTGAGATGCGAAATCTGGATTCCGTCAGAATGCAGATCGCGATAGATTTGACGACGTACAGCGGGAAGCTGGTCGCGAGGACACACTATGGTTAGCCGTGAAGACGTACGTGGCGTACGTGCAGCCGTAGCCGGCACGCCTGCGCGGCGCAGAAACAGATGAAACAAACGCATAGAGGGCTCCTGCCCACTGGCTGGCAAGCCAGGGTCGATGCTCATGTGGGGCCACATAAGCATGGGTTCTAGATATGGCGGGAGACCGCATGCGAACATGCGAAGAACTCCGCGCCCTGTTTGCTTGGTGTCCAGGGCGCGGCAAGCGGTATGGCTCTAGCGCCTGGAACGAGAGGAGTCGATGAAATATCGACTGCAACTTTCGCCGGGGTCGTTACTCACCACACAGCTCCATGAAGTTTCAACATTCGCGATTCTAACTGAAAACCGCTTATTTGACAATGCTTTACAGTGCCTACTTGAAGCCTGCCGGACGGCTGTGGCATGCACGTCACAGCCATCGATACAGCGCGTAAAATACCCTCATGAATACAGCCGATTTCGACGTCGTCATACTCGGTGCAGGGCCCGCAGGCAGTGCACTCGCTCTGGCGCTGGCCCGCAAGGCTCGGGATCCGGCCCGGATTGCACTCATGGGCCCGCCCAGGCCACCAGCCGGCGCGCCCGGCAAGGGGCGTTCCGCTTCTGCGGGGGTCGACCCGCGCTGCCTTGCCCTTAACCACGGTAGCCGCGTTTTTCTTGAAACACTCGGGGCGTGGCCAAATCAGGCGGCAGAGATCCATTATGTCCATGTCTCCCAGCGACATCGGCTGGGGCGCGTCATCATCGATCACGACGACCTCGACGTTCCCCGGCTGGGAAATGTCGTGCGCTACGATGATTTGCTTGACACTCTACAAAATGCTCTCGAGCACAGCGGCGTCACCCGAATCGAAGCACGTGGTCTGCCTCGCCTGAGCGCGCACCGCATCGAATGCCGTCACGATGCCGGAGTCGTCACAGCCCGGCTGGCCATACAGTCTGACGGTGCCCGGCCGGAAGGTATGGCGCGTCACTACGGCCAGCATGCTGTGTTAACCAATGTACGGGTATCCCATCCGCGTGATGGCTGGGCCTACGAACGCTTTACACAAACCGGGCCGCTGGCCGCCCTGCCGCACCCGCAGGCACCTGACATATACAGCATCGTGTGGTGCTGCGGTCCCCAACAGGCCGAAACGTTACGCGGGCTGCCCGCACGCGAATTCGACCGCCGGCTGCAGGAACAATTCGGCGACCGCCTGGGCAGGCTCGAGAGCCTCACCAAATTGTCGGTCTTTCCCTTGGCGCTGTACGCGGGGCCCTCACGCATGAATCCGCGTTGCATCGCCATCGGGAACGCGGCCCAGACATTGCACCCCGTAGCAGGTCAGGGGCTCAATCTAGGCCTGCGGGACGTCGCGCAACTTACACACAGTCTTGGGCCCTGGCTATTACGCCCGGACACCGACCCTTACCCTTACTGCACGGAATTCATTAGCCGTCGTCGTGCAGACCGCTGGTTGACTATCGGCATTACCGACTTCCTGCCCCGCATCTTCTCGACACGCAACCGGTTCATTGAACATGCGAGCGGCGCAGCGCTGCTGGCCATGGATCTCATCCCGCCCCTGCGCAACCAACTTGCCCGCCAGTTGCTGCAAGGCCTGCGCCGTTAACCGACCTTCCCGCAGGCCGCTTCACACCTTCCTCCTTTCTATGTAGTGAGGCCCGTGGCCAGGCTTTCTGAAGGGGGGTTAAAATCCCCGGAATGCGCATCGGCTCCTGGACTCTTCCTCACCCCGTCTTCGTGGCACCCATGGCGGGTGTTACCGATCGCCCCTATCGACGCCTCTGCAAGGCTCTCGGGGCGGCCTATGCCGTGTCCGAAATGGCCGCCAGCAACCCCGCGCTGTGGAACAGCGTCAAAACCGCCCGACGTCTCGACCACACCGGCGAATCCGAACCTGTGGCTGTCCAAATAACGGGGTCAGACCCCGATATGATGGCTGATGCCGCTCGCTACAACATCGAGAAGGGCGCCCACATTATTGATATCAATATGGGTTGCCCGGTAAAGAAAGTGTGTAACGTGGCGTCAGGGTCGGCGTTGTTGCGCGACGAGGGCCTGGTAGCACGAATATTGCGTAGCGTGGTGCAGGCCTGCCGGCCCTACGAGGTACCGGTAACGCTCAAGACCCGCACAGGCTGGGATCGTGCGAGTCGCAACGCCGTACGCATCGGCCGGATCGCTCAGGACGCCGGCATTGCCATGCTGACACTGCACGGTAGAACGCGTTGCGACCTGTATAAAGGCGAGGCCGAGTACGACACCATACGCGAGGTGAAGAGCAGCCTGGATATCCCCGTGGTGGCCAATGGGGATATCGATAGTCCCGAAAAAGCACGCCAGGTATTAGAGTATACGGGCGCCGATGCCGTCATGATCGGCCGCGCCGCACAAGGCAGGCCCTGGATATTCCGTGAAATCAGCCATTATCTGGCCACCGGAACACGCCTGGCGCCGCCCACTTGGGGTGAGCTTAAGCATTGTCTGCTCGATCATCTCGAAGACCACTACCAGTTCTATGGCGAATACACTGGGGTGCGTACCGCCCGCAAGCATATTGGGTGGTATATCGAAGGCCTTCCCCACGCGGCGCAATTGCGGCAGCAAATCAACAGTAGCGAAACCACAACCGACCAGGTCAATGCGCTGCAGACCTGGTTCGAGCAATTCTCCACCAATGAAACCATCGAGATTCACGCCATTGCAGCGTGAACCGTAACCAGAGCACTTCCATATCATGAGCACCATTAACCCCCTGGAACAGTCCGTGCGTGAACGCCTGGAACGCTACTTCACGGATCTGGGTGATTCCGAACCCCGCGACATGCTCGCCATGGTCATCAACTGTGTCGAGCGTCCGGTATTGCAGGTCGCCCTCGAAAAATCCAACGGCAACCAATCGAAAGCCGCAGCCATGCTAGGCATCACCCGCAGCACCTTGCGCAAGAAACTGCTGGCTCATGACCTGCAACCCTGATTTCCTCATCCATCACTGATAACTCATGAAAATCCAGACCGCTCTCATATCTGTGTCCGACAAATCGGGCATCGTCGACTTTGCGCAGGCCCTTGCCAGCCGCGGCGTGCGTATCCTCTCTACAGGAGGTACGGCACGCTTGCTTGCCGACGCCGGTATCAAAGTCACCGAGGTCGCGCAGCACACCGGCTCCCCCGAAATCCTCGACGGTCGGGTCAAAACGCTGCACCCGAAAATCCACGGCGGTCTGCTGGCGCGGCGCGACAGTGCCGAACACATGCAGGCTTTAGAAGAGCATGGCATCGATCGTATCGATCTGCTTGTGGTGAACCTCTACCCTTTCCGTGAAACCATCGCCAAACCGGGGTGTACCTTCGCCGATGCTGTCGAGAACATCGATATCGGCGGGCCGGCCATGCTGCGCGCTGCCGCCAAAAATCATGGAACCGCGGTGGGCGGCGCAACCGTAGTCATTGACCCCGCCGACTACGGACGGGTGCTGGCTGAGATCGACGGGCCCGAAGGCTCGCCTTCGTATGCCCTGCGGCTGGAGCTCGCCGCCAAGGTCTACGCGCACACGGCAGCCTACGACGGCGCCATCGCAAGCTATCTAAGCAGCCTGGCTGACGCACAACCCGCCCAGGACCAGCCTGCGAAACGTACTACCTGGCCGCGCGTGCTTAATTTGCAGCTCAAGCAGAACCAAGTGCTGCGCTACGGCGAGAACCCGCACCAAGACGCCGCCTTCTACGTTGACCCCGCCGTTGCGCCGGGTCTGTTGGGTAGCTACACCCAGTTGCAAGGCAAAGAGCTGTCCTACAACAACATTGCTGATGCAGATGCAGGGTGGGAATGCGTACGCGGCTTTGAATCCGCAGCATGCGTCATCATCAAGCACGCGAACCCATGCGGCGTCGCGGTGGGCGCCACTCCCCAAGAGGCTTACGAGAAAGCCTTCAAGACCGACCCCACTTCGGCCTTTGGCGGCATCATCGCTTTTAACCGTCCCATCGACGGTGCCACAGCCGAAGCCGTGAGCAAGCAATTCGTCGAAGTCGTTCTTGCGCCGGAATATTCCTCGCAAGCCATGGCAGTGTTCGCCGCTAAGAAAAACGTCCGTCTGCTGCAGATTCCTCTGGGAGACGGCCGCAACGCCTTCGACGTAAAGCGGGTTGGCGGCGGCTGGCTGGTGCAGAACCCAGACGACTTTCTGGCCCCGGAAGCGGAATTCCGCGTCGTCACTAAACTGCAGCCTACCGAACAACAACTGGAAGACCTGCGCTTTGCCTGGAAGGTCGCAAAATTCGTGAAGTCCAACGCAATCGTCTTTGCAGGCAACGGCATGACGCTGGGCGTCGGGGCCGGCCAGATGAGCCGCGTCGATTCCGCCCGCATTGCATCCATCAAGGCCGAAAATGCGGGTCTGTCGCTACAAGGCAGCGCGGTGGCCTCCGACGCCTTCTTCCCATTCCGTGACGGGCTGGACGTCGTGGTCGACGCCGGAGCCGGCTGCATCATTCAGCCGGGCGGCAGCATTCGCGACGACGAGGTCATCGCCGCTGCTGACGAACGTGGCGTTCCCATGGTGTTCACCGGCACTCGCCACTTCCGTCACTGATGCGTATCTTGGGCATCGATCCCGGCTTGCGCCGTACGGGCTTCGGCGTCATTGACGCCGATGGCCCACGGCTACTGTATGTGGCAAGTGGAACTATCGTCGTGCCCAGTGACATCAGCCTGGCGGCACGACTCAAGACTATTCTCGATCACATCCGGGAAGTCGCCGAGCAGACGCGTCCCGACATCGCCGCCATGGAGAAGGTCTTCTTGAATACCAACCCGACTTCCACCCTGCTGCTGGGGCAGGCAAGAGGCGCCGCCATGTGCGGCCTGGCCGACTCGGGTCTTGAAGTTCACGAGTACACGGCCCTGCAGATCAAGAAATCGGTGGTCGGTACGGGCCGCGCTGCCAAAGAACAAGTGCAGCACATGGTCCAGCGCCTGCTGGCCCTGAACGGCGTTCCGGCTGCCGACTCCGCCGATGCGCTGGCATGTGCAATCTGTCATGCACACATGCAACCCCTCGCCACGGCACTGGCCGGCCGCCACCCCAGCCGGCTCAGTGCCGGCCGCACCCGTAACGGCCGCCTGATAGGCTAAGCCGTCTTAACCCCTTTCTGTGAGTACACAACGTGATTGGACGTATCCACGGCACGCTGCTGGAAAAGAGCTCTCCTCCCACCATCTGTGTCGATGTCGGCGGACTGGGCTATGAGATCGACGTACCGATGAGTACGCTTTACAAACTGCCCGAAGTCGGTGCTCAGGTCACTTTGCACACCCATTTTCAGGTGCGCGACGACGCGCACATGCTGTATGGCTTTTCCACCAAGGCTGAACGAAGCGCCTTCCGATCGTTGATCAAGGTTACCGGTGTTGGGGCCCGAATCGCATTGGCCGTGCTTTCGGGCATGAGTGTGGAAGAGCTTGCCAGCGCCATCACCCTGCAGGAGGCCGGCCGCCTCACGCAAGTGCCGGGCATAGGAAAGAAGACTGCCGAGCGCCTGCTGCTCGAATTGCGCGGCAAACTGGGAGCGGACATCGACATCGTCGCGGCGCCCGCCGCCGGCGGCCAAACAGATATCTTGAATGCCTTGCTGTCACTGGGTTACTCCAGCGCCGAAAGCCAAAAAGCATTGAAAAGCCTGCCTGCGGATATTGACGTGGCCGAAGGCATTCGACTGGCGCTGAAGACGCTGGCCAAACCCTGAAACCTTACGACGCCCCGTGCGCCAGGCACGCTGCATAGCTGGCCAGGTCCACATTGCCACCGCTTAGTATCACCCCCACCCGCATGCCGCGCACAGGAACAATTTCACGCAGCACCGCCGCGGCGCCCAGGCACCCCGTTGGCTCCACCACCAGCTTCATGCGTTCTGCAAAGAACTGCATGGCCATGATCAGCTTTTCGTCGGGTACGGCAAGTATGTCATGCGCATAACGTTTGATGATCGGGAAAGTGAGCTCACCCAGCGCTTGAGTGAGCGCGCCATCCGCGATGGAGCGCGGCGGGTCGATACGTACGAGCTCGCCTTTATTGAAAGATTGCTGGCCGTCGTTACCCGCCAGTGGCTCTACACCATAGACTAAACACTCCGGCGCAACGGCGTGAGCAGCGAGCAATGACCCTGCAAGCAGGCCACCGCCACCTAGGGGTACGAACAGCGCGTCCAGCCCGCCCACGTCTTCGAGCAACTCCATGGCCGCCGTTCCCTGCCCGGCTATCACATCAGCATGGTCGAAGGGAGGAATCAAAGTCAGGCCTTCCTTTTCGACCAGGTCTTTTGCCACCTGTTCACGATCTTCAGTTTGCCTGTCGTAGGAAATGATGCGCGCACCATAACTGGCCGCCGCATTGCGTTTTGCCTTGGGCGCATCCAGTGGCATAACGATGGTGGCTTGCACGTCAAGCTGTCGTGCGGCGCGGGCGATAGCCTGACCGTGGTTACCGGACGAGAATGTAATGACCCCGGCGGCTCGTTCTTCGTTGCCCAGTTTGGCAATCGCGTTGTAGGCGCCCCGGAACTTGAATGCGCCCACACGCTGCAGGTTCTCGCATTTGAAAAAAACTTCAGCTTCCAGGCGCCCGTTAAGCGTCTGTGAAGTCAGCACCGGCGTACGGTGAACGACACCGCGTAAGCGTTCGGCGGCTTCCTGCACATCCTGGTATCTGGGCAAAACTTGAGTCATAGTGATTCCCGCTCCAACAAATAAGCTTTTTCTAATTGCGGTCATGATAATGCAAGGCGAGAAAATCGCTTGCCTCACCCGTCCCGGTTGCGCACTATACTAGACACAGCATTACTGTAAACATAGACAGCATTCTCAATGGCCATACACTCCGACGCCCTGGCTCGCGCAGACCAGCCCGAACGCATCGTTGCGCCCCAGAGCGCATCGCCGAACGAAGACTCCATCGAGCGGGCCCTGCGGCCACGAGCCCTGCAAGAATATATCGGCCAGCAGCGCGTACGTGAGCAATTGGAAATCTTCATTCAGGCCGCCCGGGCTCGCCACGAAGCGCTAGACCACGTCCTGCTGTTCGGGCCGCCCGGCCTGGGAAAGACCACCTTGGCTCATATCATTGCTCATGAAATGGGTGTGCAGTTGCGCCAAACGTCGGGGCCGGTGTTGGAACGCCCAGGCGACCTGGCCGCCCTGCTCACCAATCTCGAAAAGAACGACGTTCTCTTCATCGACGAAATTCATCGCCTGTCGCCCGTCGTAGAGGAAATTCTCTATCCGGCACTCGAAGACTTCCAGATCGACATCATGATCGGCGAAGGCCCTGCGGCCCGCAGCGTCAAGATCGACCTCCAACCGTTCACATTGGTGGGAGCCACCACACGGGCCGGTATGCTCACCAACCCGCTACGCGACCGTTTCGGCATAGTGTCGCGCCTGGAGTTCTACTCTGCCGACGAGCTCGCGCATATTGTTGAGCGCAGCGCACGCCTGCTGAATGCCGGCGCAAGCAAGGACGGTGCGGCGGAGATCGCGCGTCGCTCACGCGGCACACCGCGTATCGCTAACCGTCTGTTGCGCCGGGTACGCGATTACGCTGAGGTCAAAGCAGGAGGACGCATCGATGTGGAAACCGCCGCGGCTGCACTCACCATGCTTGAAGTCGACCCGATGGGGCTGGACCTCATGGACCGCAAGCTGCTGGAAGCCATTGTGCACAAGTTCGACGGCGGCCCGGTCGGGGTCGATAGCCTGGCAGCCGCTATAGGCGAAGAACGCGACACGATTGAAGATGTCATTGAGCCGTATCTGATTCAGACCGGCTTCCTGCAACGCACTCCTCGCGGGCGCATCGCCACGCAGACAACCTGGCGACACCTGGGCCTTACCCCTCCCTCGGGCCCGCACAGCGCAGAATTGTTCTAAGGCTTGTGCCGGGTATGGCGGCACTCAATCGACGCGCTTAAGCCACGCACTCAAGCAGAGCTTCGCCATAAGCTTCCAGCTTACGTACGCCCACCCCCTGGACATGGGCCAGTTCCTGCAGCGACCGCGGGTTTCTCCGCGCGACCTCACGTAGGGTGGAATCGTGGAAAATCACATAGGCCGGCACCCCGTGCTCACGTGCGACCGCAGCTCGCCACGCACGCAGCGTTTCAAAGCGCTGTTGTTCTTTGGGGGCCAGCGCCGCATCAGCAGCAGCCTGCCGCCGTGTACGGGTGGGGCGGCCCGCGGCGGCGGATTCGCGTCTGAGCATCAGTGTGACCTCCCCTTTGAGGACTGAGCGACTGTCGTCGGTCAGCATGAGCGTGCCGTGTCCTTCGAAGTCGACGGTCACCAACCCTTTGGCCAATAGCTGGCGCAATACCCCGCGCCACGCCTGATCGCTAAGGTCGGCGCCCACGCCAAATACGCTCAGCGTGTCGTGACCGTGTTCGCGCACCCTCGGCGTGTGTTTGCCACGCAGGATATCGATAATGTGGCCGGCACCATAACGCTGCCCGCGCTCGCGCCACAGGCGGAAGATAGCTGACAGCAGCTTCTGCGCCGCCACCGTGCCATCCCAGGATTCCGGTGGAGCCAGACACGTGTCGCAATTGCCGCAGGGTTCGATCTGCTGACCGAAATAGGCCAGAAGCCGTTCACGCCGGCAGTCGACGGTCTCGCAAAGCCCCAGCATTGCATCCAGTTGGCGCCCGGAACGCCGCTTGAACTGCTCGTCGCCGTTAGACTCATCGATCATGCGACGCTGCTGAACCACATCCTGCAAGCCGTAGGCCATCCAGGCGGTGGCGGGCTCGCCGTCACGCCCAGCGCGCCCGGTTTCTTGGTAGTAGCCTTCCACAGACTTGGGAAGGTCCACATGCGCCACGAAACGCACGTCCGGCTTATTGACCCCCATGCCGAATGCGATTGTGGCGGTCATGACCAGCCCTTCCTCACGCAGAAAGCACGCTTGATGCTGGGCGCGCAGCGCGGCATCCATGCCGGCATGGTAAGGCAGTGCGGGTACACCGTTCTGCTTCAGAAACGCAGCCATGTCTTCAACTCGGGAGCGTGACAGGCAATAGACAATGCCGCTGTCGCCAGGATGCTCTTCGCGTATGAATTCCAGTAATTGGCGTTTAACCTCTTTCTTTTCAACGATGCGATAAAGAATATTCGGGCGATCGAAGCTGGAGACAAACTGAGCGGCGTCTTCCAGTGACAGGCGCCGTGCAATCTCCTCGCGCGTCACCTGAGTCGCGGTCGCGGTGAGTGCAATACGGGGAACGTCCGGCCAACGTTCATGCAGCCGTGACAGACCCAGGTATTCGGGGCGGAAGTCGTGCCCCCATTGGGAGACGCAATGTGCCTCGTCGATGGCGAACAAAGCGATACGTGTGCGACCCAACAATTCCATGCAACGCTCAGTCAGCAGGCGCTCCGGCGCCACATACAGCAAGTCCAGTTCGCCATCCAGAAGCTGTCGCTCAACTTCGCGTGCAGTTTGCCAGTCCTGCGATGAATTCAGATAGGCCGCGCGTACCCCCAACTCGCGCAGGGCGTCGACTTGATCCTGCATTAATGCAATCAGTGGCGACACCACCACCCCGGTACCCGGGCGCAGCAGCGAGGGGATCTGGTAGCACAGCGACTTGCCTCCCCCTGTGGGCATCAGGACAAGGGCATCGCGGCCTGCCACGAGGGTATCGATGATGGCTTGTTGCTCGCCACGAAATGACTCATAGCCAAAGACGCGCTGCAGGACTTCCAAGGGGGTGGACATGCGGTTTCAGTACAGGGGAAAGGAAAAACGTAGCCCTATATCATAGTCGCCGGCGACCGCTTCGCGCTCTGCGTGGATACCAATGCGAAGCTTAGGCGTATACCAGAACTGCTGGCTGAGCCCGAAGCGGCGTTGTTGAGTCCCGCTGCGTCCGTGAACGGTTTCAAAGCTGCCCGACCACTTTCCCCAGCGTCCGACGTCCCAGGACGCAGACCAGCGCTGACGCTCCCCGCCTATGCCGCTGGAACCGGCGGCATAACGGCGTATATCCATGAACCCGTCCGTCTGGCGTTCACCGACCCACCCCACACTCATTTGCGGCGCCAGGTCGAAGTCCGCCATGGCCCGATAGCGCCAGCCTTGGTGCATGCCCTGATTGGAACGGGCGATACCCGAACGCCAGCGCCCGAACGGACCCAAATCGTACTGCCCCGCAATTCCCGACATGAATAGATCCGTCGCGACTTCGGTACGCGTTTCGATACGCAAGCGGGGGTTGTAGTCATAGCTGACCATGAGGCTGCCTGCAGTCGGTCCGAACTCCAGGTCGTTCGCTCCCGATGCCGACTGGTCCACGGCTCCCAGCGCGAAAGAATAATTCCATTGCGACACATCGTCGCTGCCTGCCATAAAACTTTGGCTGAGGCTGATCCCGCTAAGGCGAACGCTTTCCTGCCACCCAGGCGTGATGATTTCCCGGTTGCCCAGCACGAACTCTGCGCCGCGATCTAGCTCTGCATTCCAGCGCGCCGCGCCGGTGCTCCACCCTCCGTAGGAGGGACGCGGCTGCCAGCGCGTGGCAGGGGTTTCCAGCCGCGGCTGAGGAAAGCCCCCCAGCAACCCGGGGGAGTGTTCCGAGATACTCTGCCGTTGGGCATATTGGTACGCCCGCCATCGCAAACCATCCCGGGGTGTCCAGAAATAGGTGTACGGAATATCGGGAATGTGGGCGCTGTTCGTGGGCGACGTCCCTTCTCGTACTCCGGGAAGCGGTGCAAGCCGCCGGGGTGTTCTATCCGGCTCGGTGTATACGGAAAACGCCTGAGCTGAAGCGCCCTTCGGCGCCGACTCCCGCGTGACCGGCTGAGAGACGGCTTGCGGAAACGCAGCGGGTAACAAGGCGACCGCTGCAAACACAATGCAGATGATTTCAATCAGTTTCCAAGACATGGCTCTTCCGCTCTGCAAGAGTAAACTTTGCCTCCATGGATAAGCCACATATCAAGATCCTTGTCGTTGACGACGACCCTGCCCTTCTGCAGCTGCTGGCCGACTACCTGAACCGGCATCAGTACGATACGCTGCTTGCGCCTAATGCAAGCGATCTGGAAGCGCGCATTCAGCGGTACAGCCCGGATCTCATCGTGCTTGATCGAATGATGCCCGACGGCGATGGTGCAGAAGCCTGCCGCCGTCTACGCCAGCAAGGCGAAGACATTCCCATTATCCTCCTGACAGCCAAGGACGAAACCGTCGATCGCGTGATCGGCCTTGAAGCCGGCGCCGACGACTACCTCGGCAAACCTTTTGATCCCCGTGAACTGTTGGCTCGCATAGAAGCCGTTCTGCGTCGCAAGAAAGGTGCCTCGGCGCTAACCAAGGACAAACCGGTGGCGTTCGGCCCGTTCGTTTTCGATCCTGTCACTCGCCAGTTGCATCGTGGCGACACTCTCATCAAGCTGACCGGTGGCGAAGTCAATCTGCTAGAGGCGCTCGTCAGCAATCCAGGCAAACCGATGTCGCGTGAACGTCTGCTCGCCCTGGCAAGAGACGACGAAGAAGGCGAACGCAACGATCGCGCCATCGACATCGCCGTACTGAGACTACGCCGCGCGCTGGAAGACGACCCCAAACAGCCACGCTGGATTCAAACAGTCTGGGGCGTCGGCTACCGGTTCTCGCCTTGAGGGCAAAGGGCATGCTCAGCTGGCGATCAATATTGCCGCGCTCCCTACGCACGCGCATGCTGCTGCTCACCTTGGGCACCATCGTGCTCGTGCAGGCGGCCACCTTTGCCACCGTCAGCCACTACCGCAAACAATTCACCGAAGACGTCTCGGTTGAGCTCACCGCCACGACGATACGTACACTGCGGGCTGCATTGGCGGAAATTCCTGCAGAGAACCGGGCCGACTTCGTACGGAACGCATCGCAGAATCAGTGGCGACTCTGGTCCCGCTCATTGCCGGCAGACGCCAGCCTGGAGCGACGTCGCCGACGCGCCCAGCAAGATGAACACAGGCCACCCCCGGATGACATCCGCCGCAACCTGCGCAGCTTTGTCGAGGCCCTCAACGAAAGGCTCGATGACGACGCTCGTGTCGCGCTCTCGCGCGGGCCGGAGCCGCGCATGTACATTTCTCTGATCGAAGCGCCCGGTATGGACGAGGCGACCCGCTCACGGGAATGGCTCGTTATTCCTCTGGAACGCATCACACGGCCCGTTGCAACGCCCATGATTATTGTGTGGCTCACCGGCATGGGCCTGCTGTTGCTGATGTCAGCCGCATTCGCCTGGCATATCACGCGCCCCCTTACGCGCCTTGCCAAGGCGGCCGACCAGCTGGCGGCAGGTAAGCCGGAACGAGTCGAGCCGTCCGGGCCTTCAGAGACTCGCAGCCTGGGCGAACGCTTCAACGCCATGCTGGACACCCTGGCGGAATCCGCGGCGGTGCAGCGTACTTTGCTCGCCGGATTGCCGCACGACTTGAAAGGCCCGCTATCACGGATGTGGCTGCGGATTGAAATGAGTGACGACACCTCCTTGAAGGAGGGCATGCGCCAGGATGTGCAGGACATGCAGCGCATGATCGATCAGTTCATCAACTATGTCAGAGGCGCAGATCAAGCGTCGTATCACTATGCACCGTTGCCCTTGCGACCCTGGCTGGAAGAGCGCGTGGGCGCCTGGCAGCAGGCCGGCAGCGATGTTCGGCTACAGCAGGTTCCCGACGAAGACCTTTTTTTGAATGCTGATGAACTGGCGCTGGGGCGGCTTATCGACAACCTCATTACCAATGCGCTGAATCACGGAGCCCCGCCGGTGGAACTGTCACTGTCCAAGCAAGGCGATCACGCTTTGCTGCGACTGCGCGACCATGGCAGCGGCATCTCTGCGGAGAGGCGCTCCGAGGCGCTCAGACCCTTCTCCCGACTTGATGAAGCGAGGACACGCACCGGCTCCGTGGGTCTTGGGCTGGCCCTGGCCGAGATGATCACGCGGGCCCATGGCGGAACCCTGACGCTCAACGATGCCGTCGGCGGTGGCCTGGAAGTGTGTATCAGTCTGCCGCTTCAGCGCCCGAACTCGGGTGGCTCCGGCGGCACTGACAAGCCGAACATGCCGCGGTAAACGCGGGCATTGAAAGCCAGCGCGATGGGCAGCGCCACCGCCGCCATCACCAGAACCAACTCTAGCGACTCCGGTGCCGCAGCGGCGTCCCAGATGGTCAGCTCGTCCAGCACCAGATAGGGGAAAAAACTGTAGGTCAGGCCGGCGAAGGTCAGCCCGAACACCAGCAACGTCATGAGAAAGGGAAGCGCCGTACTGCGTATGCTGGTGTTGATCATGCGCTGCAGGCACATTTCTATGCACACGAAGGCCACTAGCATCCCCACCCACAAACACGCCGCCAGGGCTCGAGTTAGGCCGCTACTCCACTTCAGGAAAATACCTGGATTGCCCAGGGCAAGCACGACGGATACTCCGACAGCCCCCGCAGCCGCCCACCGCACACACCGCCGCCCCCAGAAGATCGCGCGCGCGCGCAGCTCGCCGCCCTCGCGCATGATCAGCCACGAAGCCCCTAAAAGACAATAGGCGGCCACCGCACAGACGGCCGTAAACAACGAAAAACCCAGCTGAACGGTGTCGGCCTGTGACAGCATGACGACCTGTGCCAGCAGCAGCCCGTGCGACAGCGCCGTCAGTAACGCACCCATACCGAACAGCCGCCCAAAATACGACTGCATCTCGCGAGGCGCCCGCACGCGCAGCTCATAGCCAAAGGTACGCAACAAGGTTCCTACCGCCATCAAGGTAAGCGGCAGATACAGCTCTCCCATTACGCGGCCCCAAGCCAGGGGAAAGGCCGCCATAAAAAGACCCAGCCCCAGAAACAGCCAGAATTCATTGGCATCACGCCACGGACTCAGCAAGGACAGCATACGCGGCCGAAGGGACTGGGGCGCAAATACACTGAGACAACCCACACCGATGTCGAACCCATCGAGCACCATAGCAGCCAGCACCACCAGGCACAGCAAGCCCATAAAGGCCAGTGGCATCCAGAATTCGGGAGCGGCCGGATGCAGACCCAGTGCCATTGCCAATGTATCTACCATGTATACACTCAAGCCCTATTCCTGTGGCGAATGACTGGAACCACACCGTACCGCATGTTATGCCACATCAACTGTAGGAACCCCGCGAGGCACAGACCGTAGACCGCCAACAGGACGACACCACCAGCGAGCAAGGCCGGCACTGAGCCGCCTCCCATCACCTCACTGAACGTCACGGTTCCTGCTACCGCGTAGGGGTGGGCCCCGATCAGGACGTGGGCAAAACCGGCCACTGCAACAAGCCAGCCACCAAAGCCGCCCGCTACCAGCGCCTTGCGCAGCCAGCGGGGCAGCCCAGTGGGGTCGCCGCCGGCCGCTCTAAGCCGCCACCATGCCAGTGCGGCCGGCAGCAGCACGATAAGCGTGCCGACCACCGCGATACGCAGCGACCAAAAGGTGAAACCCCGGGGCGGCGCCATGCCGGAATATTGATCCAGACCCCGATACGCGCCGTCAGCGGCACGCGCCAGGAAGCTGCCGCCTCTTCCCTCCCAACGCCATTCCCACCCACCGGTGTGCCCCTCTGGAGGGGGCACCGCCAACAGCGCCATGCTGGGGCGTTCGCCGGATTGCCAATAGCCCAGCGCCGCAGCGGTGCGGGCCGGCTCATGAACGGCCAGGGCTTGCCCTGCCAACACCGCAATGGCCCCCAATAACAGCAGCGACACGACGGCAGTACGGCCGGCAAGGCCGAAGACCGCCCGCTCGTGCTCACCGGCATTGCGCCACAGGCTTTGTAAGGCGGTGATACCCAGCATGAACAGAGAGGCTGTGGCAAGTGCCAGAGTTAGCAGTAAGCCGGCATACCACGGAAATGACGGGTTGAAGGCGACCTGCCACCAATCCGTAACGATGTAGCGCCCATTGGAAAAAAAGGCGCCGGCCGGTGTCCGCATCCAAGAAAAAAGCATGACCGGCCACATGGCCGTTGCAGTTAACCCCAATGCCACCACTGCGACCAGCCCGGTGTGGAGCCGTTGCGAAATACGCCTTTGCGCAAACAGCATGACCCCGACGAAACAGATCTTGACTACGAACAACGAAAGTACGGCCGCCGCCAGAATGGGGCTCGCTACATTGCCGATGCGATCCAACAATGCCGGCCACAGGCTTCCGAACTGGATCATCACTGGTACGGTAGATACAAACGCCGCGATGAAGGTCAGTGCGAACACCCGCACCCAGAAGCGATACGCTTCCATCCAGCGCGCCTCGCCGCTGAAGGCGCGCACCTTGAAGAACAGCAACGCCCACGCCAGCCCGAGCTCCAGCAACAGGAAAAGCAGCATGAACGACAGGCTCATGAAGAACTGGGCCTGCGAGATCCAGAGCGCCAAGTGAGTCATAATGGCCGCCAGTGTAAAGGAAACTCTCGAGCTGTATGCCACATTTCGGCCATTGCCTCCGGGCAAACCTTGACGAACGTGGCAAAATGCTTACTTTCGCATTCCGCTTAATTTCAAGTATCGGCGTCTTCCTGTAATGAGTTCTGTACCCAGTCCGGGCGTGGTATCCAATTTTCTGCGCACCATTATCGAAAAAGATCTGGCTGAAGGCCGCCATGCACAAAAGCTCTGGGCGGGGCGTCCCGGCCCGGCGTACGTGCAACGGCAAGGCAAGCCTGATGTGGCTCGTATCCGTACGCGGTTTCCGCCGGAACCGAACGGCTACTTGCACATCGGTCATGCCAAGAGCATCTGCCTGAATTTCGGTTTGGCTCGCGACTACGAAGGGGCCTGCCACCTGCGTTTTGATGACACCAATCCTGAAAAGGAAGAGCAGGAATATGTGGATGCCATCATCGACATGGTGAGCTGGCTGGGCTTTGACTGGCACTATGGCGACGAAGAGAACCTGTACTTCGCCAGCGATTACTTCGGCTTCATGTATGAATTCGCCGAAGCTCTGGTGCAGGCCGGCCACGCCTATGTCGACGAACAAAGCGCAGACGAAATCCGCGCGACGCGTGGCACCCTGACCGAACCGGGCACCAATTCACCCTGGCGTGACCGCCCCGCCGAAGAGTCATTGCAATTGCTGCGCGAAATGCGCGACGGCAAGCATCCTGACGGCAGCCTGTGTCTGCGCGCGCGCATCGATATGGCATCGCCCAATATCAACATGCGCGACCCGGTGCTGTATCGCATTCGCCACGCCACCCACCATCGCACCGGCGACCAATGGTGCATTTATCCGATGTACTCCTGGGCACACCCAGTGGAAGATGCGCTGGAGGGCATTACCCACAGTATCTGCACGCTCGAATTCGAAGACCAGCGCCCCTTCTACAACTGGATTCTGGAGCGGCTGGCAGAGCTCGATCTTCTGTTGCAGCCTCTGCCACAACAATATGAGTTCGCGCGTCTGAACCTAAGCTACGTGGTGACAAGCAAGCGTAAATTGCTGCAGCTGGTACGCGACAATCATGTCAACGGCTGGGACGACCCGCGTCTGCCCACCCTGGCGGGCCTGCGCCGACGTGGCTATACGCCGTCATCCATTCGCCTCTTCTGCGAACGGCTGGGTGTAACAAAGGCCGACTCGCGCATCGATTACAGCGTTCTAGAGCAAGCGCTGCGCGACGACCTCGACCCTGTCGCGCCTCGCGCGGTCGCTGTGCTCGACCCTCTGAAACTGGTGATCACCAACTACCCAGAGGGTGAGTCTGAACCCTGCCAGGCGCCCCTTAACCCGCACGACCCTGAAGCAGGCGTACGAGAGTTCTCATTCGGCCGCGAGCTGTGGATCGAACGCGACGATTTCCGCGAGGAGCCCCCAAAGAAGTACTTCCGCCTGTTCCCAGGGAACAAGGTTCGTCTCAAGTACGGCTACATCATCAAGTGCACGGGCTGTGTAAAGAATGAAGCCGGCGACGTCATCGAAGTACACGCTGAGTATCTGCCCGACACAAAAAGCGGGACCCCGGGGGCGGATTCCGTTAAGGTCAAGGGCAACATCACGTGGCTGAATGCTGCGGAAGCCATCCAGGCGGAAATCCGGCTGTACGATCGCCTGTTCCTGGAGCCACATCCCGACGCAGGCGATAAGGACTTCATCGCGGAGCTGAATCCCGACTCGTGCAAGGTGGTGCAAGGCTGGCTTGAACCCAGTGTCCATGCAAAACCGGGCGCCACTTGGCAGTTCGAACGCCTCGGTTATTTCACAGCCGACCGCGAAGAATCCTCTGTCGAGCGGCCCGTCATTAATCGCGCCACCACTCTGAGAGACTCATGGGGCAAGAAAAAGTGAGCACCAACAAGCCTTCTCGCAAAACACCCCAGGCGCTCGACTTCAAGAGCGCAACGCTGTATGCCATTCGCGTCGTCCTGCAAGACACAGACACTGACGCGCTGCTTGATGCGCTGGCCAAACGCATGAAGGATGCGGGTGCATTCTTTGAAAACGAACCGGTGGTCGTGGACGCCAGTGGTTTAGAGCAGGTGGTTGACTGGCCGGCACTGGTGGCCGCCCTGCGCAGCCACCATCTTTATCCGGTCGGGGTGGTGGCCGAAGGTGAACAACAGCAGGCCGCCGCCGAGGCCGGGCTTCCCGCAGTGGAAGTCGGTGGTGCGCCGATAAGGCCTGCTGCGCCGGCCGCCACCGATCACGAAGTGCCCTCAGCGGCAGTGACACCTGAAAAGCCACCCGCTAACGGTGCTCCGCAACCTGCCGAGACCCCACCGGCAGCCGAAACCGACACGGCCCCCGTCACACCCGTACCTGCTCCGGCCGCTATGGTCATCAACCGGCCGCTGCGCTCAGGCCAGCGGGTGTACGCCCGTGACACCGACCTGATTGTCGTGGGTGTCGTCAGTCGTGGCGCTGAAGTCATCGCCGACGGCAATATCCATGTCTACGGTCCTTTGCGAGGCAAGGCGATGGCCGGGGCACGCGGTGACACCACTGCACGCATATTTACCACTCAGCTCGACCCGGAGCTGGTCGCCGTTGCCGGCGTGTACCGTGTGATTGAAACAGGGCTTGAAGCCGCAGTTCAGAACAAACCGGCCGTAATCAGCCTTAGTGGTGAAAGCTTGCAAATTGAATCATTAGGCAACTGACGGGCCCCCACTCGGGGGTCCGTCGTTTTTATGCTTTACGATTACGTGATTTATCGAACTTAGAGGAACTCAATCGTCATGGCGCGAATCGTTGTGGTGACATCCGGCAAGGGCGGCGTCGGCAAGACGACCACCAGTGCAAGCTTCTCGGCAGGTCTGGCGATGAAGGGCCACAAGACTGTGGTCATCGACTTCGACGTCGGGCTGCGCAATCTCGACCTCATCATGGGGTGCGAACGTCGAGTCGTATACGACTTCGTCAACGTGATCCAGGGCGAGGCAACGCTGAATCAAGCGTTGATACGCGATAAGCAGCTCGAAAAGTTATTCATCCTGCCTGCTTCGCAGACACGAGACAAGGATGCCCTCACCAAGGAAGGTGTCGAAAAGGTTTTGAACGACCTTGCCGACATGGGCTTTGAATACATCATCTGCGATTCGCCCGCCGGTATCGAAACCGGTGCGTTGATGGCGTCGTATTTCGCCGACGACGCCCTGGTTGTCACGAACCCCGAAGTATCCTCGGTTCGCGACTCCGACCGCATCCTGGGGATTCTGTCTGCTAAGTCACGCCGTGCAGAGCGCGGCGAAGAGCCCATAAAAGAATACCTGCTGCTGACTCGCTACAACGCCAAGCGGGTGGCGGACGGCGAGATGCTGTCTCTGCAGGATATCGAAGACATTCTGCGTATCAAGCTGATTGGGGTGATTCCCGAGTCAGAAGCCGTTCTCCAGGCTTCCAACCAGGGCATACCGGTGATTCATCTGCGTGACTCTGACGTCGCCGCTGCATATCAGGATGTCATCTCCCGCTACCTGGGCGAAGAACTGCCCCTGCGATTTACTGAATACGAAAAGCCCGGACTCTTCAAGCGCCTGTTCGGGGGGAAATAATTATGTCCTTTCTTTCATTTCTGCTCGGCCAGAAGAAAACTTCGGCAAGCGTGGCGAAGGACCGCCTGCAACTGATTCTGATCAACGAGCGCCGCACCGGTGTGACACCGGACTATCTGCCCCGTTTGCAGAAGGAACTGGTCGAAGTGATCTCCCGCTACGTGAAGATCAACCCGGATGACATCAAGGTGAACCTGGACCGGCAGGACTCCCTTGAGGTGCTGGAGGTGAAGATCGAAATGCCCCAGCCGGAAGAACAAGGGCGCACTGGCTAGGCTACACGCTGCGCAAGCGGTAGGGCCGGTTGCCTAGCCAGCCCTCGCTTCAGAGACGGTCGAATATCGAGCCCATACGAGGCGCAAACAGGCGCTCGTAGGTCTTTAGCAGGTGCTCATCCGTCATGCCCGCCACAAAGTCGCAGATCACGCGCAGGTCGCCGCCCTGCTCTTCCAGCCGCCGACCGACATCCGTGGGCAGTAAGCGGTCGGGTTCAGACTGGAAGGCCTCGAATACGGACACGACCATGCCCTGCCCCTTGAATTCGAGCTGCTGCACACTGGGGCTGCGGATAACTTCGTCCATGATGAAGTCCTTGAAAACATCCAAGCACTGGCGTGCACCGTTATCGAGCCCCACTCGGTAACGCAGTAACGGTGCGCTGAAGGACGGCCGCTCGTGAAAGTCTGCCGCCATAAGGAAATAGTGAACCAGGCGACTGATGTAGCGTTTACGCCGGCGGGCGTCGCCGAAGAGGGCCTCCACCATGTTCTGGTACGGATCAGCCCCTTCCTCTGGATACCTGCGCTGTAGAGCGTCCAAAAACGGCCGGCAGACGTTCGGGCCAATCTTCTCGCGGAATCGCTCCTCCGTCACCAGGCGGAGCGCAATCGCGTCTTCCAGGTCATGCACGCCGTAGGCAATATCGTCGGCAACGTCCATAATGCTGCAATCCAGCGATTGATGCAGACTGCGGCCGTGGCGGCCATTACGGGCCTGCCATTCGGTGAACGCCGCCCTATCTTCGTGAGATAAGGGGGAAAGTACCCAGTCCACCACCTCGGACTCGGAATCGAGATAACACTTGGGTGGTGCGGAGGCCCGAACATCGATGGAATCCAAGCGCGAGTAGCCTGCGTGCAGACGCGGCACGCATTCCGGGTTCCGTACTACGGAGTAAGCCACCGGATATTTCAACACGCCAAGAAGCGCCCGGCGCGACAAATTTGCGCCGTCTGATTGTGAGAAAGTCTCCAAGCGCGACAACAACCGCAAGGTCTGGCCATTTCCTTCGAAACCGCCGCTGTCACGCATGCAGTAATTCAACGCGACTTCCCCACCATGCCCAAACGGCGGATGACCCAAGTCATGAGCACAGGCCACAGCCTGGATGAGGCTACGGTCGGGTAGTGCCTTCGCCGCCGGGTGTTCGGGCTTGGCTTTGCTCAGTTGCCTCACCAGGCCGGCAGCAATCTGCGCCACTTCCAACGAGTGAGTCAGCCGGGTGCGATAGAAATCACTGTCACCCAGGTGAAGGATTTGTGTCTTGCCCTGCAGCCGCCTGAAGGAAGCCGAATGAATCACTCGCCCATAGTCGATATCGCCCGCATCGCGTGCGTCTTCTGACCCAGGCCGCCACCCATCCCTGCGCGCCAACCAGTCTGCATTCACGATTGTGCTGCTCAAAGCCTTGCTGCTCCTGTTGTGGCCATCTTCCAAATGATTACCGGCCTAATTTCAACTGGCACCATGATAATTCAGACCAAAAAAAACGGCTCCCGAAGGAGCCGCTTTGCGAAGGCATTTTATCGTTTGCCGACCTGATCGCCGATCACACCGCCAATGGCCGCCCCCCCAACCGTACCGAGTACGCTGCCGCCGCTGATGGCGGCACCGGCTACACCGCCTACACCTGCGCCGGTGACTGTGGCTTTTTGACGCCGGCTCATGTTGTCCCAGCTGGAACAGCCGGCCAGTGCGAAAGCCAGTGTTGCGACAGCGCCGATGCGAACGAGATTCGTAATTTTCATTCTAAGTACTCCGATGTTGCTAAAGACGGGCACACCTTAACGCAACGGCTGCTGCAATTGGCTTTCAGAAATCGACCAATTGGTGAACATCGGAAACAATTGTATCGACGCTAATCTCCTTTAATCAGCGCCAGCACATCGCGAAACTCGGGGTGATTGGCAGACCCCAGCCACTCGAACATCGCCATCTCGCTGCTAAGCACATTACCGCCACCGGCAAGCCAGCGTTGCACGGCCGTAACACGGTCGTGCTCATGGCGCGAACCCATGCAGTCGGTTACCAGCCACGGAATAAAACCCGAGGCCGCCAGCCCTAGCGCTGTCTGCAATACGCACACATGGGCCTCCGTGCCCAACACCAGCACATTGTGACGACCGACCGGCAAGCCCGCAAGCACATGGGCCTCGCGCGTGGCGTCGAAATGGACCTTGTGCAAGACGTCTTGCACAAGCGTTGCGAGACGCGGCTCAGTCGGACCGATTTTGTCTGCACAATGCTCGGTTGCCAGTACCGGAACACCCAGGCGTCCTGCCGCCGCCAGCAACCGCTCCACCCGTGTGATTAGAGCGTCGTGGTCGTGAATGGCGGGCAACAGGCCTGTCTGCATATCGACCAGCAGAACCGAGGAGTTGTGGGCGGCAAGAATGCGTGGCTTCTGCATGGCTTTTTGGGCAACGATTTATTTGAGCGGTTTGTAACGCAGACGACGCGGCTTAGCGCCTTCCTCACCGAGGCGCTGCTTCTTGTCGGCCTCGTATTCCTGATAGTTACCTTCGAAGAAGACGACCTGCGAATCACCCTCAAACGCCAGAATATGCGTGGCAATGCGGTCAAGGAACCAACGGTCGTGGCTGATGACCAGCACAGTGCCCGCGAATTCCAGCAGCGCATCCTCCAGAGCGCGTAGCGTTTCCACGTCTAAGTCGTTGGAGGGCTCGTCCAGCAGCAGCACATTGCCGCCCTTGATGAGCGTAGACGCCAGATGCAGACGGCCACGTTCACCCCCTGACAAGTTGCCAACCGTCTTGTTTTGATCGGCACCACGGAAGTTAAAGCGCCCCAGGTACGCGCGGGACTGCATCTCGAAACGGCCCACGTTGATGATGTCTGAGCCATTGGAGACGGCCTCGAATACCGTCTTGTCATCCGGCAGCGCCTCGCGGGATTGATCGACATAAGCCAACTGTACGGTCTGGCCGATCTTAACCTCCCCGCTATCTGGTTGTTCCTGCCCTGCAATCATGCGGAACAAGGTGGATTTACCCGCTCCGTTGGGGCCGATAATCCCCACAATGGCCCCTGCAGGAACCCGGAAACTGAGGTCGTCGATCAGCAGGCGATCGCCATAGCCCTTGCTGACATTCACGAATTCGATCACTTCGTTACCCAGACGCTCCGCCACGGGAATGAAGATCTCCTGTGTCTCGTTGCGCTTTTGATATTCGTGTGATGCGAGCTCTTCAAACCGTGCCATGCGGGCTTTCGCCTTTGCCTGCCTGCCTTTGGGGCTCTGGCGCACCCATTCCAGTTCTTTCTTGATGGTGCGCTGACGGGCGGATTCAGCCGCCTCTTCCTGCTTGAGGCGCTGTTCTTTTTGCTCGAGCCAAGAGCTGTAGTTGCCTTTCCAGGGAATACCGTGGCCCCGGTCGAGCTCCAGAATCCACTCGCAAGCGTTGTCTAGAAAATAGCGGTCGTGCGTCACTGCCACAACCGTTCCGGGGAAACGCTCCAGGAATTGTTCCAGCCACTCCACGCTCTCGGCATCGAGGTGGTTGGTGGGCTCGTCCAGCAGCAGCATGTCGGGCTTGGACAACAGCAATCGGCACAGGGCCACACGGCGCTTTTCACCACCAGACAAATGGCCGACGTTGGCGTCCCAGGGTGGCAGACGCAGGGCATCGGCGGCAATCTCCATCTGATGCTCGATGTCATCTGAACCGCTGGTGGCGGCTGCCGCAATGACCGCCTCAAGCTCGGCCTGCTCCGCCGCCAGTGCGTCGAAATCGGCATCCGGTTCCGCATACGCAGCGTAGACCT
Source organism: Alcaligenaceae bacterium (assembly GCA_029265795.1). Classification (GTDB taxonomy): domain Bacteria; phylum Pseudomonadota; class Gammaproteobacteria; order Burkholderiales; family Burkholderiaceae_B; genus Yanghanlia. The sequence goes on along the minus strand of JAJUGV010000001.1, from coordinate 68,065 downwards.
CATCCAGGCGCTTACGGGCCTGGAAGACGTCGCCCAAGCCCTCTTCAACCGACTCACGCACAGTGTGATCGGGATTCAACACCGGCTCTTGCGGCAAATACCCGATCTTAATGCCGGGCATGGGAATCGCTTCGCCTTCGATCTCGGTCTCGAGGCCTGCCATGATGCGTAGCAAGGTCGACTTGCCTGCGCCGTTCAGACCCAGCACGCCGATCTTCGCACCGGGGAAGAAGGACAGAGAAATATCACGCAGGATCTGCCTCTTGGGAGGCACGATTTTCCCGACGCGATTCATGGAGAAAACGTATTGAGCCATAGATTAGAGATAGGTAATTAAATCCAATGAATTGCCTGATTGTAGGCTGCGCCACCAATAAAGGCAGGCCTTGATCAGGAATATTAAAATAGGGACTACTGTGAATCATTCGGAGCATCAAATGAGTCAAGCCCAACCCTCCCTGGAGTTCACCCGGGACGAAATCGACCTCATCGGGCGCACGGCCGATGCCCTGAGTGCATACATGGGCAAGCCGGTGCTGGCGGAAATCATGAGCGCCGACGATACCGGCGCCGAGTGGGTGGCATTCGGCATACCCCTCGGCATTGACGACGAAATCGACGAAGAGTCCATGGTCATTATTCAACTGGGTGGGCCGGGCGCACGCTATGCCGGCAACCGTGGCGGCCTGGAAAGTAACAACGATGCCTACAGCTGCGAGTGCCTGTTGATTATCCAGCTGTCCGACGACGAGGCGGGGCGTTACATGAAGGTGGATCCCCTCGACCAAGAGTACGAATCCAGCAATGACCTGGCCGAATTGTTGCCCTTCAGCGTCAGTGATGAGCCCTTCGCCGATATGGCGGACGAGGACGAAGACGAGGCCGACCTGAATGGTGAGAATGGTGACGACGAGACACGCAGGATGGACGAGCTTCTGGATAACCTGCAGCCGCCGTCACGGCGCCTGCATTAAATCAGTGCTACATCCGTACGCGATCACGCATATAGAGCAGCGCGCCTACCGGCCACATTGCATACACCAATAGCCGAGAAGCCGCGCCCCGTAAGCTGCGGCCATGCGGCTGGGGCAGCCGGGCGGCGCGCAAATGCAGATAGAAGCGGGTATAACGCGCCGCCGCCATTAAAAATGCGCGGGGGCGGTAACGGAACCATGGCAGACATTCCACCACCGTGTCCTGGGCCAGCAACCATAGGCCAAGCGCATGCTGCTGCCCGTCACGCTGACGCGACAATGAGTCGCTGCTGTCGTAATAAACGCGGAAGACCTGATTGACGAAGCGGGTCATATAACCCGCACGGGCGATCGCGCGCCACACCAAGCTCTCGGGTACAAAGCCGGCAATTTCTTCCGGAAAGGGGAATTTCAGCAAAACGTCTGTACGCATACAACCGAACTTCTCGCCCGAGACTCGGTACTTGAAAGTCATATCCAGCGCAGTGGCATCGAAGATATCCTTTGGATAACGGTCGCCCACAATCTTGCCGTCCGGCCGTGCACAAAGCCCGGTGATTGCCACGTAGCGATCGCGATCGGCCTCTGGAATGCCATACCAGGCGGACATCATGGCGGCCAGGGCGTCTTTATCCAGGCTGTCATCGCTGTCGATCGCCACCACCAATTCACCGGACGCCTTACGCACACCTCTGTTGAAGGCGGTTTTTTTATGCTGATTCTTCTGCCACACATAGTGGATGGGGAACCGGGCTTCTTGCTGCCAATCCAGCACCAGCGCCCGAGTGTTGTCGGTGGAACCGTCATCGACGATGATCCACTCGAAGTCCTGCCAGGTCTGGTCGCACAATGACGCATACACCCGGCCCAGGGTATGGGCCCGGTTATAAGTAGGCGTCACGACGGTGAATAAGGGGCGGTGCGGTGACATGACAATGCAGGCGGAGAACTCGATCCAGATGCCAACGAGCCCGATCATAGGGCAAAAAAAAACCGCAGGTGGAAATCTGCGGTTTTAATTGCCTAACTTACAATTGGCGACAGAGTCGCCAGGTCTGCTTAGGCGCGCTTGACCTTCTCAAGCATCTTGAACACGCCCTTGGGCGAGCCAACGAAAAGGCGCTTAAAAGCCTTGCCCAAACAGCGGCGCTCAAGAGTATTACGACGTGTACGTTTGATTTCTGCCATGAGGTTCTCCCCTATACCAAACCAGGGATTTTAACCTGAACCCCCTTTGCTCACAAAACGACTGTCCGCAACCGGCCCCCGGCTTGCTGTCGTACGGTTGCAAAACACCCCTATTCGGCTCCGGTCGCCACAGCCCGTGATCGGAAAGCCATTATTATTTACGTCATGAGCTCCCAAATCCGCATCTTCGGCGCCCGCCAAAACAACCTCAAGAACCTCGATATTTCCTTTGATACCGGCACCTTCACCGTCATCACGGGTGTGTCCGGCTCGGGCAAAAGTTCGCTGGCGTTCGATACGCTCTATGCAGAAGGTCAGCGCCGCTATGTCGAAACGTTCTCACCCTATGCGCGCCAGTTCTTGGACCGCATGGATAAACCGCAGGTCGAACGCATAGAAGGCATATTGCCGGCCATCGCAATCGATCAGGTGAACCCGGTACGCAATTCACGCAGCACTGTGGGCACCATGACCGAGCTTAACGACCACCTGAAGTTGCTGTACGCGCGCTTAGGCCGGCTGCATTGCCGTTGCTGCGCCCGGCCCGTGCGACGCGACGACCCGGAATCCATCCGTCAAGATCTGGCGTTACGTTCGGGCCGACATGACGACCCGCGGCTTATTGTCACGTTTCCCATCGTCGTGCCCGCCAACTTCACGGAAGAAGAAATCAGGGGATTTCTTGAGCAGCAGGGCTACACGCGCATCCATCATGAAGAAACGCGTGAACGACGGGTTGAGCCTCAAGCCGGCGCAAAGAAAGGCGGCCGCAAGAAGGCCGCCGCTACCGAGCAGCAACGCGTGCTGCACGTCGTGCAGGATCGCTTCCGCTATGGCAACGCCGAAGGCCAAAGAGTCATGGAAGCATTGGACGCCGCACTGAAACAGGGCGATGGCCATATCGCCGTTTATGCGCTGAACAACGAGGGTGAAGAGGCGGCCGTCTGGCGCTACAGTAATCGGCTGCACTGCGCACAATGCGACATCGAATACAGCACACCGCTACCCAGCACCTTTTCGTTCAATTCCCCATTGGGGGCGTGTGAACAATGCCGGGGCTTCGGCCGTGTCATGGGCATCGATTACGATCTGGTGGTGCCGGATGAACGCAAAAGCCTGGCCGAAGGCTGCATCCGGCCCTGGCAGACGCCCAGCTATAAGGAATGCCAGGACGACATGGAGCGCTATGCCGCGCGCGCCGGCATCCGGCTCGACACCCCATGGAAAGATCTGGATGAGCACGAGCGGCAATGGGTCATTCAAGGGGACCCGCAATGGAAAGGGGGCAACCAAGCGTGGAAGACGCAGTGGTACGGTGCGCAACGATTCTTCGACTGGCTGGAGTCACGCAGCTACAAGATGCATGTACGTGTGCTGCTGTCCAAATACCGCAGTTTCACCCCTTGTCCCGCTTGCGGCGGCTCACGACTGAAGCCTGACGCCACGCTATGGCGCCTGGGCGGCCATCTCGCTCCCGAGGTGGAAGGCGACCGTCCCCGCTTCATGCCGGTACACGCCCAATGGAGCGATGAAACGCTTAAGCAGCTGCCTGGGCTAGGGGTCCATGACTTGATGCGGCTGCCGATTGACCGGGTACGGACATTTTTCGACACGCTCAGTTTCGGCGCGCAGATGGATGCAGCGCTGGATTTGCTTTTGACTGAGGTAAGGGCCCGGCTCAAGTTCCTTTGCGATGTGGGGCTGGGCTATCTATCCCTGGATCGGCAAAGCCGCACCCTTTCTGGGGGCGAAGTCCAACGTATCAATCTCACTACGGCACTGGGCACCTCGCTCGTTAATACACTGTTTGTTCTGGATGAGCCGTCCATCGGTCTGCACCCGCGTGACATGCACCGCATCGTCGAAGTCATGCATCGGCTGCGCGATAACGGAAACAGTCTGGTAGTGGTGGAACACGACCCCCAGGTGATGGTGGCGGCAGACCGCATCATCGACATGGGCCCCGGGCCGGGCGAGCGCGGTGGACAGATCGTCTTCGACGGCGTGCCCGATGCCTTGCGCAAGGCCGACACCCTTACCGGCCGCTATCTGGGCGGACAGCTACGGGTGGAAGCTCCACGCCCCCAACCCGTGGCGGACGGCACACCGCGGCTGCTTCTTGAAGGGGTCCGAGCCAACAACCTGAAGAACGTTTCCGTCTCCATACCGCTTGGGCGGCTGGTGTGTATTACCGGTGTCTCTGGTTCGGGCAAGTCCACGCTGGTCCAGGACGTCCTCTACCCGGCCATGTTGAAGAAGCTGGGGCGCCCTACCGAAGCACCGGGCGAACACGACCGGCTGCTGGGCGACGACCGTCTCTTCGACGTTACGCTCGTGGACCAAACCCCCATCGGCAAGACAGCGCGCTCTAACCCCGCCAGCTACGTCGGTGCTTTCGACGCGATTCGTAAGCTTTTCACCCAAGCTCCCTTGGCCAAAGAGCGCGGTTACACCGCCGGCACCTTCAGCTTCAATAGCGGAAACGGCCGCTGCCCGACCTGTGGCGGAACTGGTTTCGAGCATGTCGAAATGCAGTTTTTGTCTGATGTCTACCTCCGGTGCCCGGATTGCGACGGCAAGCGTTTCCGACCGGAAATTCTAGAAGTCCGCCTGGAGCATATGGGCTGCAGCGCATCTATCGATGAAGTGCTGGAAATGACGGTTCATGAGGCTCTGGAGTTTTTCTCCGGCTTACGCGATGTGCAGCGCGCTCTGGCACCCCTTGCGGATGTCGGGCTGGAATACCTACGACTGGGGCAACCCGTTCCCACACTATCGGGGGGCGAGGCACAGCGCTTGAAACTCGCCGGCCACCTGGTGGAAGCTAAAACGGGAGCCAAAGGGCTGGCCGTGAAAGGCAAGCTGTTTCTCTTTGACGAGCCCACTACCGGCCTGCATTTTGACGATGTCGCACGTCTGATGCGTGCATTCCGCCGCTTACTGGCATCGGGACACAGTCTACTGGTCATCGAGCACAATCTAGATGTGATTCGGGCCTCTGATTGGGTTATTGATTTGGGGCCCGATGGCGGTGAGCAAGGGGGCGAAGTCGTAGCCGAGGGCACGCCCGAGGACGTGATGGCAGTTTCCGCCTCTTATACCGGCCAGGCGTTGCGGGAATATGCCGAGAGCATTATTCACGCTGGAGAAAACACCGGCGAGGCGGCAGCGTATTCGGAGCCCGGCACCACAGCACTGTGCGTCGCGGAAGACCCGGGCAGCCCCCTGCAAAGCATCCTGCGGCGCCGGCACGCAGGCCGAACTCACATCGACATTCTCAATGCCCGCGAACACAACCTCAAGGGCGTAGATGTCAGCATTCCGCGCGACACCTTCACGGTCATCACCGGGGTGTCCGGATCCGGAAAATCCACACTGGCTTTCGACATTCTCTTCAACGAAGGTCAGCGCCGTTATCTGGAGTCGCTCAACGCCTACGCACGGGCAATTGTGCAACCTGCCGGAAAACCGGATGTGGACGCCATCTACGGCATTCCTCCTACCGTGGCCATCGAGCAGCGTACAAGCCGCGGCGGCCGTAAATCGACCGTCGCCACCATGACGGAAATCCACCATTTCCTGCGCCTGCTTTACATGAAGCTCGGCACACAATTCTGCCCGCAATGTGATATCCCCGTAGAACCGCAGCGCGCCGACCAGATTGTGGCGAACATTCTGAAGCAACACAGCGGCCGTCATATCGGCGTACTGGCACCGCTGGTGACCGCCCGTAAAGGCTATTACACCGACCTTGCAAAATGGGCGGGCGCAAGAGGTTACAGCCATCTTAGGGTGGATGGCGAATTCATCCCGGTGGACCCCTGGCCGCGACTGGATCGCTACAAGGAGCACACCATTGAATTGCCCATTGCCGATTTCATTGTCGATGGCGCGAACGAGCGGGATTTGCGTAACGCGGTCGCTCAGGCCCTGGAACACGGCCAAGGCACGATGAGCATACTCATCGACCTTACCGAGGACGCCGCCACGCTGGAAGACCGTCGCGCCAATGGTGTGTCTCCCCATGCGGCCACGCAGCAATTTTCAGCCAAGCGTGCCTGCCCGGGTTGTGGCATGAGCTTCCCCGAGCCGGATCCCCGCATGTTCTCCTACAACTCCAAGCACGGCTGGTGCACGGATTGCTATGGAACCGGCGTGCGTCTGAAGGGCTTCGATGCGGAACAGACGGGGGAGGAAATCACCTGGAACGCCTGGTACGAAGGCGAAGAAGAAACCTGCCCCAGCTGTCATGGCGCCCGTTTGAATCCAGTCTCGCTGGCAGTACGGTGGCGAAATCGCTCCATTGCCGAGCTTGCAAGCCTGCCGGTCACCGATGCCAGCGCATTCTTCACCGGGCTGGTATTGCGCGGCAGAGAAGGCGAGATCGCCCGCGATATTCTCAGCGAGATTCGCGGTCGATTGGAGTTCATGCTGAAGGTGGGCTTGGGCTATCTGGCCCTGGATCGCGCCGCCCCCACCCTGTCAGGAGGGGAAGCCCAGCGCATCCGGCTCGCTGCTCAACTGGGCTCCAACCTGCAGGGTGTGTGCTACGTGCTGGACGAACCCACCATTGGTCTACATCCGCGCGACAACCGCATTCTTCTGGATGCGCTCGCTCTGCTTGAAGGCAATGGCAATACTTTGGTCGTGGTGGAGCACGACGAGGACACCATCCGCCGCGCCGCCCACGTTATCGATATGGGGCCCGGAGCCGGAGTGCGGGGCGGCACCGTTGTGGCGGAAGGCACCGTCGCTCAATTAATGGATCACCCCGAATCCGTCACGGGACGCTATCTGCGTCAGCCCTTGCAGCATCCGCTCAGGCCGCGCCGGGCAATCAACGGCGAGACGGCTTTCATTGAAGTGCACGGTGCCCACTTGCACAACCTGCGAGACACCAACGCCCGCATCCCGATCGGCCGCCTGAGCGTGGTGACCGGCGTATCGGGCTCCGGAAAATCCACATTGGCCCGCGAAGTGGTGTTGGAGAACCTCTCACGTGCGGTTAGCGAACGCAGTGCGCCCTCTTGGGGCGGCTGCCGCCGGATCACCGGCTGGGAAGCCATTGAACGGGTGCTGGAGGTCGACCAGACGCCCATCGGCAAGACGCCCCGTTCCTGCCCGGCAACGTATGTCGGCTTTTGGGACGATGTCCGCAAGCTATTCGCCAGCACCCGCGACGCCAAGCTGCGAGGCTGGACCGCATCACGCTTTTCCTTCAACACGGGCCAGGGGCGCTGCCCGATCTGCGAGGGACAGGGCATGCGCACGCTGGAAATGTCTTTTCTGCCGGATATCAAGGTGCCCTGCGACGCCTGCGAAGGTCAACGCTTCAATCGCGACACGCTGGGGGTGACCTGGCGTGAACTGTCGGCCGGCGATGTACTGGCTATGGAAGTCGACGACGCCATCGGGCATTTCGCTGCCCATCCTCGCATTCTTCGCCCCTTGCAATTGATGCAGGACGTCGGCCTTGGATATCTGACTTTGGGGCAGCCCTCCCCCACGCTGTCGGGCGGAGAAGCGCAGCGTATCAAGCTGGTGACCGAACTCGCCAAAGCGCGATTGGATGAAGGCGTGACACGCAGCGGCCGCGCTTCACGCCTGCCTCACACGCTATACGTACTGGATGAGCCCACAGTCGGGCTGTCCATCGCAGACGTCGAGAAACTCATTCATGTCCTGCACAGGCTGGTGGACGCCGGCAATACCGTGGTGGTCATTGAGCACAACCTGGACATCATCGCGGAAGCGGATTGGATTATTGACCTGGGGCCGGAAGGCGGTAGCGAAGGGGGCGAGCTGGTGGCAGAGGGTAGCCCGGAACATGTGATGAAGCAGCGTGAGCGCTCGCATACCGGCGCCGCGCTGGCCGACTTCATGCAAGGAGTGGAAACATGACCGACACGTTGCACAGCGCAGGCACAACAGGACGGCCCCCTTCAAGCGCGCGGCCGTATACCCCACGGGCGAGTGATCCGGTCACGCCTCCCAGTCTTATCGAGACCATGCGCGCTGAACCGCGGCACGCCTTGCCTTTGCTCGAAGGCCATATGGCGCGCCTGCAACGCTCATGTTTAGCGCTGGGATTCCGCTGGCCGGGGGAAGACGCCGTCCGCCGGCGAATCGATGCCACTCTTTCGTCTCTGGATCCGAATCAGGCTTGGCGGCTGCGCTTATTACTGAAACCGGATGGCGTGTATGAACTGGAATCCGGCGTGCTCCCATCTCTGCCTGCACCTGTCAATGTCGTGTTGTGGGGGCCGCGTACGCCGGGCGCGGAGTCTTGGCTGCAACACAAAACCACACATCGCCCTTGGTACGAGCAAGCGGCCACCTGGCTGGCCGCGCATTCTGACGTCTTCGATGTACTTTTTTGGGATGATGACGGCTTCATGTGTGAAGGCAGCCGCAGCAACCTCTATATGCAGACACAAGAGGGGCGGTGGCTGACCCCGCCGCTGACTGCCGGTGCGTTACCAGGGGTGCAACGTGAAGCCTTGCTACGTGCGGGAAAAGTGGAAGAAGCGCCCATACATCGCGACGTATTCGTGCAAGCCCCCGCGATACGGATATCCAACGCGCTGCGCGGTTGGTGCGATGCCACCCTGGTGTCGAACTAACGGCCCTGCAGGAGCCACTGTACGGCTTCATCAGCCGCGGCCAGACCCATGGTGGCGGTAACCGTCACCACTGAGCCATAGCCTGCGCACGACAAGCCTTGCGGTGCGGCCGCCTGTTCAGATTGTGATGGTTGCGCCCACGCATCAGGAAGTATGGTGGCTTGATCGAACCACAGCACTCGGACGTCCATACGCGGCACACGCTTGCGTACTTTGCCGGCGGCGTCGGCAGCGCGCGGGTAACCATGCCGGCGCCTCAGTGTGTTGCGCAAGCGGGCCAACAGAGCATCGTTGGTCGCCTGCGAAAGGTCGCCACTACGCAGGGCTAACGGGCGGGTCTTGCCGCCGGCGCCTCCGCAGACCAGCAAGGGTTGACGACGGCGCCCGGCCTCAAGAATCAGTGCGATCTTGGCTGCAGCCTGGTCGGTACAGTCAATCACGAAATCCGCATCGGCCGGCATGACTTCTTGCACATTCTCTGGAGCAACGAAATCATCGATGTTTTCCACCACACACGCGGGGTGAATATCGGCAATGCGTTGCGCCATCGCCACGACCTTGGACTGGCCCAGAGTGCTGCTCAGAGCATGGATCTGACGATTGATATTCGATTCAGCGACATGGTCGAGATCGATCAAAGTCAGCCTGCCCACACCGCAGCGCGCAAGGGCTTCTGCACACCACGAGCCGACACCACCAATTCCGGCAACGACCACATGGCCTTGCTCGAGACGCGCAGCCGCACCATCGCCGTATAGGCGATCCAAACCGCCAAAACGGCGTTCGGTATCGACGAATCCAGAATCTTCCATAGAGGATGGATTTTAGCTGCTCTACAATGGAGATAACTCAACATTTGCTTTCATTCGCATTCCTACGGAAAGTGGACTCAAGCCCCCTCGTCACACCCGCTCCTACACCGTCCAGCTTCCGGCTTCTGACGGACGCTGAACGACACGCGTCATTGCAAGCCACTATGGCCGCCCTTCCCGCCGGGAATGACATCTGGATTTTCGGATACGGCTCGCTGATATGGCGCCCGGAATTCGACTATGCAGAACGCCGCCACGCCCTCTTGCATGGCTATCACCGTGCCTTGTGCCTGTGGTCGCGCGTCAACCGCGGCACACCTGATAATCCCGGCCTGGTGTTCGGGCTGGATGCGGGCGGGTCATGCCGCGGCGTCGTGTTCCGTATCGACCACACCGGCGCATCCGATATCATGGAAGCCTTGTGGCGTCGGGAGATGCCCAGCGGGGCGTACATACCCCGGTGGTTGAAGTGCCGCACCGATGAAGGTCCTGTCAGTGCTCTGGCCTTTACTATGAACCGTAACACTGATGCCTATGTCCCTGAGCTGCCACAGGACCAACTGCTGAAGATCGTGCGTAACGCACACGGTATTTACGGCCCCTGCATAGATTACGTGCTTGATACCGCCGACGCGCTTGTACGGCACAATATTGTCGACCGACGGCTGTTTGCCCTGGCGAACAGCCTGCGCCAGTCCTAGCGCCTCGGCCCATTTCCCTGACTACACTGATCGAGACTCATCCCATGTCCGTTGCTGATCTTCGCCAGAAATACGGTAAGTTCGAACTGCTGGAAGCAGATATGGCCGCTGGGCCCATTGAGCAGTTCACGCGCTGGTTCTCTGACGCCTTGGAAGCGGGCGTGCCCGAGCCGAATGCCATGACGCTGGCCACCGTCGGCGACGACGGCCAACCCAGGGCACGGATCGTGCTGCTTAAAGGCTTCGACGAACAGGGGTTCGTGTTCTACACCAATTACGATTCCGGCAAAGGGCGGGAACTGGCTGAACGGCCCCGCGCCGGCCTGCTGTTTTTCTGGCAATTGTTAGAGCGCCAAGTGCGTATAGAAGGCCGTATAGAGAAAACGTCCGAGCAAGAGTCTGACGAATACTTCCGCAGCCGGCCCCTGGGCTCTCGGATCGGTGCCTGGGTCTCACCCCAAAGCCAAGCCATCACTCGGGAAGAACTCGAACAGCGCAAGGCTGAACTCACTCAATCGCTCGGTGACGACCCGGCGCGCCCTCCCCACTGGGGCGGCTACCGCGTGATCCCGCATTACATAGAATTCTGGCAGGGTCGGCCCTCCCGCCTGCATGATCGCCTGGCCTACCGCTTGCACGATGATGCAACCTGGCGTCTGCAACGGCTGGCCCCCTGACGCCGGCACTATGCCTCACCTTACCGGCAACTCCTTTTATCATCCATGACAGCCCTTACCCCGGATTTCGACGAAAAATATTTCCGCTCAGCGCTTGGACGCTTTGCCACCGGCGTCACCATCGTTACGACGGAAACCGCCGATGGCCGACCCTGGGGCCTGACGGTGAGTTCCTTCAACGCCGTATCGTTGGCGCCGCCCATGGTGCTGTGGTCGCTTTCCCAGCGCGCCTCCGCGCTGCCGCATTTTCTAAGTGCCAAGCGCTATGTTATCCATGTGCTGTCCGCCAGCCAGCTTCATCTGGCTAAGCGCTTTTCCAAGGGCCTGCAGGAAGAGCGGTTTGAGGGCGTGGATCTCGTAACCAGCCCGGGCGGTGTGCCCATGTTGGCAGACCCCGATACTGCTGCTTGGTTCGAGTGCTGGAATCATGATCAGCACCCCGCGGGCGACCACACTATCTTCATTGGGCAGGTGGAGCGCTGCGCGCGACGCTACAGCCAGCCGTTGGTATATCATGCTGGGGATTTTGACCTGACTCCGTCTATCGAACCTCTTCCCGGTCACTGACCCGAGCCGCGGTTCGTACCTCCCAATTTGGCCTGCCCACGCGTATATACAGAGTATCTATATGGCTGATATCGACTGCGTAGTCCTCGGCGCCGGCGTCGTCGGCCTGGCCATTGCGCGCGAACTGGCCCAGGCGGGCCGGGAAGTGCTGATTGTTGATGCGGCTGAATCAATCGGAACCGGCACCAGCTCTCGGAACTCAGAAGTCATTCACGCCGGCATCTACTACCCGCAAGGCAGTCTCAAAGCGCGACTGTGTGTGGAAGGTAAAGCCAAGTTGTACGAATACTGTGAACAACGCGGCATTGCACACAAGCGATTGGGCAAGCTGATTGTTGCTGCCACCCCCGAACAGACCCGCCGGCTGGCCGCCATTGCGCAGCGCGCACGCCTCAATGGTGTGGACGATCTCTACCAGATCGATGGCAAACAAGCCGCGCAACTCGAACCCGCGCTGGTCTGCGATGGCGCGCTCGTCTCCCCGTCCACGGGAATTGTTGACAGCCATGGTCTCATGCTCGCCCTGCAGGGGGATGCCGAACATGCCGGCGCACAGTGTGTGTTCATGACCCCCTTTCGCGAAGGGCGAGTGCTAGACAACGGTGAGTTCCTGCTGTCCTTTGGTGGCGCCGAGTCAATGGATCTTACGGCCCGCTGTGTCATCAATTCGACGGGCCTTTCAGCGCCCGACGTGGCACGGCGTCTGGCCGGGCAGCCACACACGCATATTCCTACTGCGTATTACTGCAAGGGCAGTTACTTCACCTTGGCAGGCCGCTCGCCGTTCAGCCGTTTGATCTACCCGATGCCCGATAATGCCGGGCTGGGCGTTCACCTTACTGTCGATCTGGGCGGCCAGGCCAAGTTCGGTCCGGACACCGAATGGATCGACGGCGAGAACTACGACATTGATCCCCGCCGCGCCGATAGTTTCTACGCCGCCGTACGTCAGTACTGGCCGGATATGCCCGCCGGTGCGCTACAGCCCGGCTACACAGGCATCCGCCCCAAGATCGTCGGCCCCGGTGAACCGGCTGCCGACTTCGTGATAGCGGGCCCCTCCACACACGGGGTCGCCGGGCTGGTCAACCTGTTCGGCATTGAGTCCCCCGGGCTTACCGCTAGCCTCGCCATCGCCCGCGCTGTGCATGCAGCGCTGGACTGCGCCCTACGGCAGAGCGACGTCTTTACCTAACTGATTGAAGCTATGAAGGAATACATACTGACTTTGTCCTGCCCCGACCGCACCGGCATCGTGCATGCCGTTTCGGGCTGGTTGTTGGGCCACCAGGGCAACATTATCGATTCGCAGCAGTTCGGCGACGACGAAACTCACCGCTTTTTTCTGCGCGTCCACTTCAGCTTGCCACAGGCTAAAGAAGTGGATGTTCTGCAAGCATCCTTTCAAGATGTCCAACAACGTTTCGACATGGACGCCGAGATCCATGACAGCGAGCGTCGCTCACGCGTTTTACTGTTAGTGAGTCGCCAGGGGCATTGCTTGAACGACTTGCTGTTTCGCACCCATACAGGGCAGCTTCCCATTGACATCGTGGGTGTCGCTTCCAACCATCGTGATTTTGAAGGAATGGCGCGCGCCTATGGCCTGCCCTTCCATTATTTGCCCGTCACGCCGGATACGCGCCGTGAGCAGGAAGGCCGAATCCTGGAGCTGGTCGAAAAGGAAAACGTCGATCTGGTGGTTCTGGCCCGTTACATGCAAATTCTCTCGGATGATCTGTGCCGCAAACTGGAAGGCCGTGCCATCAACATTCACCACAGTTTTCTACCCAGCTTCAAAGGTGCTCGCCCGTACCACCAGGCCCACAGCCGCGGCGTCAAGATTATCGGAGCCACTGCGCACTACGTGACCGCCGACCTGGATGAAGGCCCCATCATCGAACAGGATATCGAGCGGGTTCATCATGGCATGAGTGCTGCAGAGCTCACCCGGGTCGGTAGCGACGTGGAATCCCTGGTGCTGGCACGCGCGGTCCGTTGGCATGTAGAGCATCGCATTCTGCTGAATGGTCAGCGCACAGTCGTATTCGATTGAGAGATGAAGAACAACAACAGCAACAACATTCAACTAGGAAGCCCCAAGTTTTGTTTCACGATGCGGCTTTCAGTGCTGGCCCCTTTTGTAGTCCTGCTAAGCGCTTGTGCGTCGTTAAACCCACCCGCTAGCGGCATGGCACAGAACGAACTCAGCATCACCGGCGTTGCGGCGGCTCCCACCCACATTGACGGCTATGGAACGCTACGCATATTGCGTACGTCGGCAGCGCGGCTTCAAGTATCAGTGCCCGAACAGAGTCTGTCTTTCCTGCTGGATCCCGAAGTCGTCGAGGCTCGTGCGGCGACGCCTATCGTCAGAGACCACTACACCGTGTTGCCGCTGCACATCCGAACGGCAGCCTGTGCGCACCGCATGGTGGTGTACGTCATTCGCAATGGCCAGGTCGACAGGTTTGACTACCTGGGCACCGATTGCGGCCGGCCAATCGCGGACGAAAGCACAGCGAATCGCTGGCAAATGGGGCAGCGAACCGCAAACGGCGCGCGCCAGGTCTGGCGGTTTGACGGTGAACGCCTGACCCACTCTGTGGTTCAGCCGCGCCGTGCGGCTCGCCCTGTTTCCGCCGGCTCATCGGCACCGGCCGCGACAAGCCGTCCCACACTGCCGCGTACTCCTGCGGCTGCGCCGGCGCCTGGGGAGCCGCTCTTCATAGATCTACTCTGAATCACTGTCACTCGCAATGCCGATACTGATCAGGACCCAGCGACCCGACTGGCTGTGGGTGCTGACGATCACCACTGCCATCTATCTGGCCATTGAGTTTGCGTTCAACGCGCGTCTGTTGGACGTTGTGGGCGGTATGCCTAGTAATGAGCAGCTGTCTGACATCGAGGAGTATGGCCGGCGCATTTCCGGGTTCGCCGTAGCCCTGTTGTTCTGGGGTCGGATATTTGAACTACATCGTTCGAAATCAACGGGACAGGTGATTTGGGGCAAAGCAGTGCTAACCATCGCCATTAGCACGTTCGTTATCGTGCATGTGGTGTATTACCTGGAAGGGCGGCTGGTAGACTCGCTCGTGGAACAGTCCTCCCCCGAAGTGCGGTCTGCAGCCGTATCAGCAGTCGTTATGCAGAAGACGCTGGCGTCCGGCCGATTAAAGATGAACGGTTTGGATTTGGACTCCAGTCGACTCAAGGACCCCGACGGCAAGGCGTTCCTGGCACTCTATGCACCGTTGACCAGCTATCTTCCAGGCCTGGGCGCCAAGATATCGGACAATCACAGAGCGCTTGCCCGGCATTTTGTTCATGCCGTGGCGGAAGCTGACGCTGCCTCGTCCGGCCACAGCCAAGTTAAGCTTCCGAGCAAGGCGGATGAAGATAAGGTCGTAAGCCTGCTGCGCGCGCCCGCGGCCGCATTTTCCGACGGCGCCAAAGCCGCGGAGGAAGGCAAGCGCTACACACGCACGATGCTGGTGCCGTCTATCGCCCTGAGCTTTTCGGTCATGGGTGCGCTCGTCCATATCTGGAAGCTATTGTTCTTCACCCTGCATCTGTCCACGGGCCGCGCACTAAAGCCCGACTGGGCAAAGGGGATCGCCATCACCGCGTTGTCCCTGGCAGCACTGTTCGTCTTCACCAAGGTCCCTACCACCGACATCACGGAGCAGCGGCTGTATTTACACCTGAAGCAGGAGATGGTGGCTTCCGCTCCGGAAGGCAGCGAAATTACCTTCCGCAAGTTGGTGGGCTTTTTTGCTGACTCGGTCATCCATTCGCAGCCCGTCATGTATCCGGCATTCGAATGGACGCGAAGATATTTGCTTGGCGGCTTCCAGTTTGGATACGGGGGCGAATAAAGCTTATGCCCCAATAAGAAGACTCACCATCTTTTCCAACAAGTCTTCCATGGGGCTAATGCCCCAGAAAAAGAACAGCTTGCCGCTCAGGAAGCCCACTGCCATCACCACCCCCATGACTCTCAGCGAGTGCTGCAGGGGCTCGCGCCACGCAGGCTTGCGACGGAAATTCGACGGCACACCCTTTTGCTGGCGCCGGCAAAGCCAACGGCTGGCGGGATGAGCCACAAGGGCTCCCACACCAAGAAGCCCTAGCGAGACAACCGCCAGTATGAACAGGAGTTGGCCATCTCTCTTCAAGGTAATCCCCAGCTCAAAGCTGAAGTGGCTCAGCATGTAAGCCACGAGCCAGGGCACCAGCATGGCCCAGGACCACGCGGCTTCTGAGTAGCGGGGGGAAAGCATGTCCAAACATTGCCGGACGGCTGTGACGATATTCGTTGCGCAGCCGGGGGACATCAATCCCTGGCATGCGTCCCATCGCAGGCTATTCGCCAGGGGTTCCAGCTTGTGATCGCCTTCGGCCAGCCGCTCCAGCATGGCAGTGGATACCTTGGCGCTACACAGGGTATCAAAGAGCCGCTTGGCTTCGGCGGGTCGAATCGCTCTACGACGCTTACCCGGCTGGATGGCCTTCCATTTTTCTAAGGCGTCTTTGAACAGCCAGTCGAAAATCATGGGCGGGTGCAATAGGTTTTCTGCAAACCGGCCCACCGCCCTTACCGTGAATACGGTGTTTCTGATCGCCAGGCTTATTTCGGACACAGTCGCCCTGAAATCGTAGCGAATAACACCGCCGGCCCCCTCCTCGGTCAGCTCGACAGCGGTGGAATCCAAGACCTTCGCGTAATCCTTCCAGGAAATGGCCTTTAATGTCTGGAGCAGTTCCTCATGGCCCAGACCCGCCTCGTAAGAGAGCTCGGGGGTGGCTTCGGCAACCATCGAGACTTCTGCAATTCGGGTAAAGAAACCGTGGCCCTTACACGAGGAACACCTGAGCTTTCCGTCTCCCGAACAATCACTACAGTTCACCCAACCACTAAACATGCAATGCATGCAGCTGACCCAAACCGACTCATAGTTTGTGACGGTGTTACCGCGACCGTCCGATGTCATAAAGGGGCGCTGTTCATACCTCCCGCGGGCCCCGTAGCACCTGGGGCACTGTTCCTGACCCGACCCTCTGCAGCTATTGCAGCGCACCTTTCCCGTTTCTTTACAGTCGGAGCACCCATAATGGTGTGAGATGGGCTCATACTCCCTGAGTATTGACCTCGTGCTGCTCAGTAGTTCCATCGAAGCAACGCCTTGCTCCCGCAGACCATTGAGGAACCGGCTGCGCGTATCGTGGTCGGCGGCGGCCATGTCCTTAATTTGCTGGATGTGCTGGTGATAGTCGGCCTCATCCCGACCGAAATGCCGGCAGTGATCCACCCCGGGGTTCCCGGCGTGGCTGTTTACCGCAACGCTCGTGCCAAAACCCCAGTTGGCCTGTACCCTGATGCGATAACCGTCGACCTTCCGGCCCTTCTCCTGTAGATCGTTCGGTGCGACAAAATTGCCGCTGAGCAGCGAAAACAAACGGTTTTTCAGGTGATCGGCGGGCGTGGCGGAACTCATTTCAGGGCTAACAATTTATCCAAATGACACGGATTGTATTGTTATTGCAGATTTCCGCGCGGCTTATCTTCCCAAAGCAACCCCTTCACGACGAGGATCGGCACCGCCTTCTAAACCATGTGGCGTCCACATCACGCCGTGCAGCCCGCTAGGGAAGTCGCGTTCCTGCACATCATGCCCCATCGCCTTCAGTGTGGCCGCCGTGCGAATCAGACTCGTACCGCGCTCGATCTCGGTCGCCCGATTACGGCTGCCCATGTTGGGCAGTTCTATCGCCGTCTGGATGTCCATATCCCAAAGCAACGTCGCCACCAAGGTCTTGGCCACAAAATTGATAATGGCACTTCCCCCTGGGGCGCCGACTGCCAATATGGGCCGGCCTTCCTTGAAGACAACCATCGGCGCCATGGAACTGCGTGGGCGCTTCCCGGGCTCTATGCGGTTAGGCAACGGCATTCCCTCCGCATCTACCGGTTTCAACGCAAAATCGGTCATCTGATTATTCAGCAAATAGCCGTTCACGAAGATCTTGCTGCCGAATGCAGATTCTATGGATGTCGTCATTGAAACGACGTTGCCGGCACGGTCGGCCACGACTAGGTGAGTGGTCGCCGGTTGTTCAATCGGCGTATCTTGGGGGGGCGCATCCAGTTGGCCTGCCGGCACCCCGGCTTCCGCTCGACCCAGCGAGCGCTCGGGACGGATAAGCGCGGCTCTTGAAGCCAGGTAGTCGGAGTCCAACAGTCCGTATATCGGCACCCGCACAAATGCCGGATCCGCTACGTAGGCATCGCGGTCAGCAAAGGCTAAACGGCCGGCCTCTGAAAAATAATGCACGGCCTCTGGTGAATCCGGACGCAAGCTGGCAATGGGCGTTTTATCGAGCAAGGCCATCATCTGAATGACCGCCATTCCCCCTGAGCTCGGTGGCGGCATGCCGCAATAGCGATAGACATTCACTTCGGCGCACAAGGCATCGCGCCGGATAGCCCGGTAATTAGCCAGATCTTCTTCAGAAAGGTCGCCCGCAACAGAATGCTCAGCCACGGCGGCCACCATATCGCGCGCCAGTGGCCCCTGATAGAAGGCATCCGCACCCTTACGCGCCAATATCTCCAGCACTTCGGCGTACGCCGGATTCCTAAGAATATGCCCTACCGGCCAGGGTTCGCCCTTCTCGTTGTAGAAGTATGCTGCCGCCGTGGGACTGGTCTTCAGCCCGTCTGAGCCCGCCACCATTGCGTGCATGCGCGGCGATATCGGGAAGCCTTCACGCGCGAGGCGCAAAGCCGGTTCGAATAGTTGCGCCCACGCCAAAGCGCCGTGTTCCTTATGCATGTCAGCCAGCATTCGCAGCAGGCCCGGCGTACCGACTGAGAGGCCACTGTCCACTGCCTCGAAGAAGCCCATGGGTTCGCCTTCACGCAGAAAACGGTCCGGCGCTGCGGCGGCCGGTGCGGTTTCACGGCCGTCATACGCGTGTACCGCCGGATTGCCGGCGCTGTGAACGAGTGCGAAGCCACCACCGCCCAGGCCGGATGACTGCGGTTCCACCAGACCCAATACGAGCTGCACGGCTATAGCGGCATCCACTACTGAGCCGCCTTGCGACAGAATCTCGACCCCGGCCTTGCTTGCGAGGGGGTTGGCCGCGGTCACGATGAACTCCTCGGCTCGTACAGGCGGCCGGGACGCGAGGATTTCGTGGGTAGCGGCTTCCGGCGCAATATCTGTTGTCGGTAGCCCCTGTGCCTGCAGCGTCCAGGGAGCGGAACCAAGCAGAAAACCGGCCGTCAGCGCCGCCAGAGCGGCTCGGGGGGCGTGGCAATAGTAAGCAATGCGTTTCAGACTCATGGCGTGGCGTCCTTCAGGCATTTTTCAAGTTCCAGTAAGGCTTCGCTCGGTTCATTAGCGGTGGGATAACTGAAGAAATAGGCTTCATCAACGTGCAATCCGGCCCCGGCCGGCATGATCAGCTCCCCCGACTCCAGCGCATCTTGTACGAGAAAGCGCGGTACGAGCGCCACCCCCATGCCCTGTTTGACGGCAGCGAGCGACATGGTGAACAGCTCGTAGCGCGGGCCGGCATTCACCGTGGGCGGGTAGTCGCGATCCTGCGCCTGATACCAACGGCGCCAGGCATCCGGACGCGAGGTGGTATGGAGATGGGGCACATCATGCAGCGGATCTTCGCCTGCCTGCCGGCCCTCCAGCAATACAGGTGCACACACCGGCAGCAGCTCCTTTTCGTCAAACAGCTTAATTCCTCGGGTACCCGGCCACATGCGTTCGGCATGATAAATAGCTGCATCGAAAGGCTCGTCGGTGAACTGGAAAGGCAGGGTGCGCACAGACAAACTGACGATGATGTCCGGCCGTTGATGGCGAAATTCAGCTAGGCGAGGTAACAGCCAGGTGGTAGCCAGGGTGGGCAGCACTGCCACATGCACGTTCCGCCCCACTCCTGCGCGCGACATCAGTCCCAGCGTGTCTTTCTCCAGCTGATCGAGATGATGGCGGACTCGGGCCGCATATTCAGCGCCGGCATCGGTGAGCATCACGCGGCGCCGGACACGGGTGAACAAGGCCACGCCGAGACGCTCTTCGAGCCCGGCCACCTGGCGATAAACGGCGCTGTGCGTGAGCGCGAGTTCTTCAGCGGCGCGGGAGAAAGAACCCAGCCGCGCCGTCGCCTCAAAAGCCTGTAGCGCCCCCAGATTAGGAACCCCGTGTCTCATGTTCTTTCCTGCTACGGTGACTTTGTTCTCAACTTCCCTAAAATGCTTAGAAGTTGGAGGTGGGGGTCTTGCGTGTAAGGCAAGACATTGTGAGATTTTATCAATTGCACTGTGCGTCCAGCGCACATATTCTTGGACACCATGAATCATTCCAAAAATACGCCTGCCGCTCTCCGCATGGGCGGACATATCCTGGTTGACCAACTTGTCGCGCACGGGGTGCGTCATGTCTTTTGCGTGCCGGGGGAAAGCTATCTCGCTGTCTTGGACGGTTTGCATGATCATCAGATCGACGTCACGGTGTGCCGCCAGGAAGGCGGCGCTGCGATGATGGCTGACGCACACGGAAAGCTGACCGGTGAACCCGGCATTTGCATGGTCACACGCGGACCTGGTGCGGCCAACGCGATGGCGGGTATACACATCGCCAAGCAAGACTCCACGCCGCTTATTCTGTTCGTCGGACAGATCGAACGCGGCATGCGCGAACGCGAAGCCTTTCAGGAAATGGACTACCGCGCCGTTTTCGGGACACAGGCTAAATGGGTCACGGAAATCGACCAGGTCGAGCGTATACCGGAATTAGTGGCAAGAGCGTTCCATGTTGCAACGTCGGGGCGTCCCGGGCCTGTGGTGATTGCTCTTCCCGAAGACGTGCTGACAGAAATGACCACTGTGGCCGATGCCCCGCACTATCGAGTACCGGAAACCGCCCCCACAGCTGCGCAAATGCAGTCCATCGCCGAACTGTTGGCATCCGCCCGCCAACCTCTGGCGATCCTGGGCGGCAGCCGCTGGGATGCCGCAGCGGTGGAGAGGTTTCAGGCTTTCGCCGAAGCCTGGCAGCTGCCGGTCGCTGTCCAGTTTCGGCGCCAGATGCTGTTTTCCGCCGAACATCCTTGTTTCATTGGTGACATTGGGCTGGGCGGCAACCCGAAACTTATGGACTTCGTACGCAACAGCGACCTTGTCCTAATGGTTGGCGGACGCTTTTCAGAAATTCCCAGTCAGAGCTACACCCTGCTCGACATCCCCGTTCCGCGGCAGAAGTTGGTGCATGTGCATCCGGACGCTTCCGAACTGAACCGTGTTTATGTCGCGACCGAAGCGGTCAATGTTTCGCCGACGGCCTTCTGCGAAGCATTGGGTGGCCTGACCCCAACCGCGGCTGAGCCGGTCTGGAAGCCCGCTCTGGACACCATGCGCGGCAGTTACCGTCAGTGGTCGCAATGCGAAACCATCAGGCACCCCGGCAAGCTGCAAATGGGTCAGATCATGAGCCACCTCAACGAGGTGCTGCCCGCCGACGCAATCATGTGCAATGGGGCCGGAAATTACGCCACGTGGCTGCATCGTTTCCGCCGTTTCACGCAATTCGGCACGCAGCTGGCCCCTACCTCTGGTTCCATGGGCTATGGGTTGCCTGCAGCCGTGGGCGCAAAGCGCCTGTTTCCGGAGCGTACCGTCGTGTGCTTTGCCGGCGACGGGTGTTTCATGATGCACGGCCAGGAATTCGCCACCGCAGTGCAATACGACTTGCCCATTATTGTGCTGATCATCGATAACGGCATGTATGGCACGATTCGCATGCACCAGGAACGCCATTACCCGGGTCGAGTGTCGGCCACGGCTCTACGCAACCCGGATTTCGCCGCCTACGCACAGGCGTTTGGTGGGCACGGCGAGCGAGTAGAAACCACCGAACAGTTCGCTCCCGCCCTGGAGCGCGCTATTGCGAGCGGCAAGCCCGCCATCCTGCACTGCCTGCTTGACGCCGAGGCGATCACCCCAGCCCAGACCCTGACCAGCATTCGCGAGCAGGCCATGCAAGCTTAAGGACTCATGGGCGTCGCAGGCAGTTAAACCTGCGGCCGCCCCAGGCGGAAGCCCCGCCGTTTTTTGATCATCAATTCGACCTTTACAGGAAATCTCATGTCTGCTCCGACTTTTCATTGGGACGACCCTCTGCTGCTCGATACGCAGCTCACTGAAGACGAGCGCATGGTGCGCGACGCGGCCCAAGCCTATTGTCAGGACAAGCTGGCACCCCGGGTGCTGGAAGCCTTCCGTCACGAAAAAACCGACCCGGCCATCTTCCAAGAAATGGGAGAACTCGGGCTGCTTGGCGTGACTATCCCCGAAGCTTACGGCGGCGCCGGCCTTAATTACGTCAGTTACGGCCTGATCGCCCGTGAAGTCGAGCGCGTCGATTCCGGCTATCGCTCCATGATGAGCGTGCAATCATCGCTCGTCATGGTGCCTATCAACGAATTCGGTAGCGAGGCGCAAAAGCAGAAATACCTGCCCAAGCTGGCGAGCGGTGAATGGATCGGCTGCTTCGGTCTTACCGAACCCAACCATGGCTCGAACCCTGCCGGTATGGAATCCCGTGCAGTGAAAACCGCTGACGGCTACCGCCTCAGCGGCAGCAAGATGTGGATTACCAACTCGCCCATTGCCGACGTGTTCGTGGTGTGGGCTAAAGTGGTCGGCAGCGATGACGACGGCAAGATCCGGGGATTCATTCTCGAAAAAGGGATGAAGGGGCTGAGCGCACCCACCATTCACGGCAAGGTCGGCCTGCGCGCCTCAATCACGGGCGAAATCGTCATGGACGACGTCGAAGTTCCCGAAGACGCTATGCTGCCCGGCGTTGTCGGCCTGCGCGGCCCCTTCACGTGTCTGAACTCTGCACGCTACGGCATTGCCTGGGGCGCCATTGGCGCGGCCGAATCCTGCTGGCACACTGCACGCCAGTACACGCTGGATCGCAAGCAGTTCGGCAAACCGCTGGCTCAGACTCAACTGATCCAAAAGAAATTGGCCGACATGCAGACCGAAATCACTCTGGCCCTGCAAGGCTGCTTGCGCCTGGGCCGCATGAAAGATGAAGGCACCGCCGCGGTGGAAATCACCTCCATCATGAAGCGCAATTCCTGCGGCAAGGCTTTGGACATCGCTCGTATGGCGCGCGACATGCTGGGCGGAAACGGCATCTCCGACGAATTCGGCGTCGCACGCCACCTCGTCAACCTGGAAGTCGTCAACACCTACGAAGGTACGCACGACATGCACGCCCTCATCCTGGGCCGCGCCCAAACCGGCCTCCAAGCCTTCTTCTAAAAACTGTAAAAACTGGGGTCAGACCCCAGTTTCTTGAAAACCGGGGTCTGACCCCGGTTCTTCTGGGAGTTCGAACATGTTGGTGGCTTCGAGCTCCATGACGAGGTCGTCGTGTTGGTTGAACATGCGCCAGGTCCAGCGCAGGATGCCTAAGTCGCTGCGTGACGATGAGATGCGTTTGGATTCGACCGTGGCTTCGAGGCGCAGGGCATCGCCGGGGCGTACCGGTTTGGGCCAGCGCAGTCGTTCCAGACCTGGAGAACCGAAGGATTCGGAATCTTTCAAGGCGGCGTCGCACACCATTCGCATGGCGAGAGCACAGGTCAGCCAACCGCTGCCGATCAACCCGCCCCAACGACTTTCGTTGGCCGCTGCCTCGTTTACGTGGAAAGGTTGGGGGTCATACGTACGCGCAAAAGCCAGCATTTCTTCACGGGTGACCACAACAGGTGGGTGGGTGATCACCATGCCAACTTCGAAATCCTTGAATTTCATGAGCGAGAGTCTTCCGATTGAGGGTCCGGGATGGCAGTTTACCCGTCCTGGACATTTTAGGCTTGAAATGACCTTGTGCCGGTACAGCAACCGACTGTAGCCTTGCTAAACTGGCGTGGCGGCACCGGCCCACTGACCGCACCCGTATATATTGACCAAGAACATCAGAAAAGCATAGGCCGCGCACGACACTGCGTCGCGGGCGCGGTGGTAGGAGACTGCATGAACGAAGCCATAGCCGCCCCCGGGATAATCACCATTCAAAGCATGGGACGACAGATCGACATTGAGTATCAATGGATCGCCGCCGAGCGTAGCGACAGCCCGTTAATCATTTTTCTACATGAAGGCCTGGGTTCGATTTCAATGTGGAGGGATTGGCCGGCACAGGTCTGCGACGCCCTGGGTTGCCGCGGTCTCGTTTATTCCCGCTATGGTTACGGGCAAAGTACCCCACGGCCCCTGGACGAAGCTCGCGAGGTGGATTACCTGCACGTTCAGGCTCACGACGCGCTTCCCGCGCTCATGCAGGCACTGCAACTGCAAGATGAACGGCCGGTACTATTCGGCCATAGCGACGGCGGAACGATCGCTCTGTTATACGCAGCCATGTTTCCTGAGAATGTGCGAGCCATTGCCGTGGCGGCCCCTCACATTTTTGTCGAAGACATCACTATCGAGGGCATACGCAAAGCTCGCGAAATCTATGAAAACACCGATTTTCCTGCCCGATTGGCGCGCCACCACCGGGATGTCGAATCGGTGTTCCGGGCCTGGACCGATGTCTGGCTTTCAGCGCCTTTTCGCGAGTGGAACATCGAAGCTTTTCTTGATGATATTCGCTGCCCCGTACTGGCGATACAAGGCCTGGACGACGAATACGGCACATTGGAACAGATACGTGGCATCGCACGTCGCGCGCCGCAAACACGTTTGCTAGAGATTCCTTCTTGCGGTCACTCACCTCACCGCGATCAGCCCCAGATTGTGATCGACGCGCTGCAAGAATTTTTGGCAGAAGTCTAAGGGCGTCTACACGCCGAGTTACTCGAAGGCTGCAGCCGCCCGGCCCAGACGGTCGTTAACCGCCTGCCAGGCCGGCGTCGCGGGCGGTTTTTCCATGATGATACGGTCGTAGCCTTGCCGATCCAGTTCGCGCAATATGGCATAGAGCTGGTGGGCGTATTCGCTGCGATCCAAAGGACACTCACGCCAATCGAGGTGAACAGACGGGGTCGCCAACGTTGGCCGAGGCGGAAAGACGACTGCCACCACACGTTCGCCCTTATGGGCGAATCTGGCCGCTACCGCCTCCAAGTGCCTCCGATCGACAAGCGTTAACGGTGTACGCGGCGCATAATGCGCCTTTAGCGAACCCGAAACGCGGGGGGCGGCCTCATCAGGCCTGGCAGGCATGACGCCCAATACGTCGGCGAGCTGCTCGGCGGTAATATGGCCCGGCCGTAGCAACACGGGCTCTACCCCTTCTGCCAGCCGCGACAAATCAATAATGGTGGATTCGATTCCAACTTGAGACGGCCCGCCTTCCAGCACCAGCAATTCGTCTTCGCCCAGCTCGGGGAACTCATTGCGCACGTGTTCCGCTCGCGTAGGCGAAACCTGCCCAAACTTATTGGCAGAAGGCGCTGCCACACCGCCATGACCACCTTTCAAGGCAGCAAAGCGCCGCAACAATTGCTGCGCGACGGGGTGGGATGGGCACCGCAAACCAATGCTGGACTGCCCACCGCTGACTGCAGCAGGTATATGGGAAGCGCGTGGAAGAATCAGCGTAAGAGGCCCCGGCCAGAAGACTCGCACCAAAGCCTGCGCTTCCGGCGGCACGCTTGCCGCCCAGTAATGGAGGTCAGCCTCGGGATGCAAATGGACAATAACCGGATGGTTTGCCGGCCGCCCCTTGGCTTGATAGATGCGCGTGATTGCTTGAGGGTTTTCTGCGTCTCCGCCCAAGCCATAGACCGTTTCGGTGGGAAAGGCCACCAAGCCGCCTTCCAATAGCCGCCGGGCTGCACGTTCCACCCTTACTGGGCCACCAATATCAGCTGCCTGGGAAGTATGGCCGCCTTCGTGCTGCGTAGAAGCCATCGTCAGCCCTCGAAGGGCAGACCCAAAGCGGCCGCCACCTGGCCGGCCCGCTCCCTGGCCTGTACCAACGTGCGGCCAAGCACATTAACATGCCCCATTTTGCGCCCCCGCCTTGCTTCGGCCTTGCCATATAGGTGCAGCTGCGCGCCTGGTACGGCCAGCACAGAGGCCCAATCCGGTTCGCGTACTGTCGATGCCCCCGGCTCGAACCAGAGATCGCCAAGCAAATTAAGCATGACGACGGAACACAGGCTGCCCGTATCGGCCAACGGCATCCCTGCGGTGGCCCGAGCCTGCTGTTCGAACTGGCTGGCCACACTGGCGTTCAGTGTGTAGTGGCCGCTGTTATGGGGCCTAGGCGCAATTTCATTGGCCACCAGGCTGCCGTCCTGCAGCACAAAGAATTCCACACACATTACGCCGACATAATCCAATGCTTGCGCGATACGCAGGGTGGCCGCTTGCGCCTGGCGGGTGATGTCGTCATCAGCCTGCGCCGCATCGACGCTGGACACTGCCAGAATACCGTCGCGGTGCTCATTCGTGGCTGATGGATAGACCACCGTGGCGCCGTCCGCCCCGCGAGCCAGAACCACCGAGATTTCACGTTGCAATGGCAGGAGTGCCTCTAACACACAAGGCTCGGCGCCAAGGTCCTGGAATGCCTGCAGAGTGTCTTCGCGACTGGCGACCCTGACCTGCCCTTTGCCGTCATAGCCCAATCGGGCTGCTTTTAGGATGCCCGGAAAGAGCGCGTCGGGCAGCCCGGCTATGTCGTCATTGGTCTCGACTGCGCGGTGCGGCGCAACCGGTACCCCGCTGGAATCCAGGAATGCCTTCTCACGGATGCGATCCTGCACCACTGCTACGGCGTGGGCGCCAGGCCGCGTGAGACAAGTTTGTGCCAGACTATCAAGACTCAGGGCAGGCACATTCTCGAATTCTGTGGTGACGGCCTTGCACCGGGCCGCCAGCTGCGCCAGCGCGGCGGTGTCGTCATAGGCGGCCTGTATGTGTAAGTCGGCTACTGCACCGGCCGGGCTTTGATTATCGGGATCCAACACCGCAACCTTGTAGCCCAGGCTTTGCGCAGCATGACAAAACATACGCCCCAGCTGCCCGCCTCCTAACATGCCCAGCCATTCTCCGGGCAGGACGGCCGACCGGTCCCCCGCTTTATTCATGTATATACCTTGTATAAACTAATTTCTTCTTACTACATTACGACGTGTGGCGGCACCACCATGCCGCGAGCCGCCTCAGTCTGTCGGCTGCGATAGTCTTCGAGCTTCTCGCGCAACACGGCATCAGTCGTGGCCAGATTTGCAATCACATGGAGCGCCGCATTGGCCGCGCCCGCTTCTCCGATAGCGAAGGTGGCCACAGGCACGCCCTTGGGCATCTGGACGATGGACAGAAGGGAATCCTCGCCGCTGAGATAACGAGAAGGTACCGGCACCCCAAACACGGGGACAGGCGTCAATGCCGCCATCATGCCCGGCAAATGCGCGGCTCCCCCCGCACCCGCGATAATTGCACGTAAACCACGCTTGGCCGCCAACCTGCCATATTCGACCATATCCAGCGGCATGCGGTGCGCAGACACCACCCGGGTTTCGTGTGCGATGCCGAATTCCTCAAGGATGGCAACGGCATTCTTCATGACGTCCCAATCGCTCGAAGAGCCCATGATGACACCTACCAGAGGCGCCCGATGCGTGTTGCTACCCATAATCATGCCCATTCAGAGGTTAATTGCTCAGGCCACCAGGCGATCGAGCGCCTCGCGGTATTTGGCGGCGGTCTTTTCCAGCACATCTGCCGGAAGTCGAGGTGCAGGTGGGGTCTTATCCCAATCCTGAGTCTCGAGCCAGTCACGAACAAATTGCTTATCAAAGGATGGTGGACTGATACCTTCGGCATACTCTTCCGCAGGCCAGAACCGCGATGAGTCGGGGGTGAGCACTTCGTCCATAAGATACAGTCGCCCCGCTTCGTCGAGCCCGAATTCAAACTTGGTATCGGCAATGATGATGCCTTTGTCGGCGGCAAATTCGGCCGCTTCCACATAAAGCCGCAACGTGGTGTCGCGCAGCTGCTCCGCGAGGTCGCGGCCTACTTGCGACACAACATAGTCGAAATTGACGTTTTCATCGTGCAGCCCCACCGCGGCTTTAGCCGCAGGAGTGAAGATAGGCTGAGGGAGTTTGCTCGCCTGACGCAGCCCCGGCGGCAATTGAACGCCGCAGACACTGCCGTTGGCTTGGTAGTCTTTCCACCCTGAACCGATCAGATAGCCGCGGGCCACGCATTCCACCAGAATGGGTTGAAGACGCTTCACCACCACAGCGCGCCCTATGACTTGTTCGCGCTCCTCGGGCGTCACCACACTTTCCGGGGCGATACCTGTGGAATGATTGGGGACAATGTGGGCGAGCTTTTCCAGCCAGAACTCAGTCAGCCGGCTGAGTACCTCGCCCTTACCCGGCACAGGGTCCTCAAGAACGACATCGAATGCAGAGATACGGTCTGTCGCAACAATGAGCAGCTTGTCGTTTCCGACAGCATACATGTCACGTACTTTGCCGCGCCCCAACAATGGCAGGGATTGAATGGTTGATTGTTGCAGGGCCTGAGCCACGATGTCGTCCTTGAATGTTTGATTCCTGTGTGGACGCAGCAGCGGCTTACTGCACGACCTGCTTCAGTTCTCCGGCCGCGTAGCGACGCGCCATCTCGTCGAGCGGAATCGGCTTAATCTTGCTGGCATTGCCGGCGGTGCCGAACTGCTGATAGCGGGCCACACAAATCTTCTTAGCCGCCTCGCGCGCCGGCTTCAGATATTCGCGCGGATCGAACTTGGACGGATTTTCGTGTAGGAAACGGCGGATAGCGCCCGTCATTGCCAGGCGGATGTCTGTATCAATGTTGACCTTGCGCACACCGTACTTAATGGCCTCCTGGATTTCTTCAACCGGGACGCCGTAGGTTTCCTTCATGTCACCGCCAAATTCACGGATCTCGGCGAGCAGCTCCTGCGGCACGCTCGAGCTGCCGTGCATCACCAAATGGGTGTTAGGCAGGCGAGCATGGATTTCCTTGACACGCTGGATCGACAGGATATCGCCCGTGGGTTTGCGCGTGAACTTGTAAGCGCCGTGGCTGGTACCAATGGCAATGGCCAGAGCGTCAAGCTGCGTACGGCGAACAAAGTCAGCGGCCTGTTCGGGATCAGTAAGCAGTTGTTCGCGAGTCATGGTGCCTTCGGCGCCGTGACCGTCTTCTTTGTCGCCCATCATGGTCTCGAGCGAACCCAGGCAGCCGAGCTCGCCCTCGACGGTCACACCAAGCTTGTGGGCCATTTCCACGACTTGACGCGTCACATCGACGTTGTACTCGTACTCGGCAATGGTCTTGCCGTCATCCATAAGCGAACCGTCCATCATCACACTGGAGAAGCCCAGATCGATGGCCCCCTTGCACACGGCCGGCGATTGACCGTGGTCTTGGTGCATAACGACGGGAATGTGCGGATAGGTTTCGACTGCAGCCTGAATCAGGTACTTGAGAAAGCCTTCGCCGGCATACTTGCGAGCACCTGCGGAGGCCTGCATGATGACGGGACTGTCGGTCTCAGCCGCCGCTTCCATGATGGCCTGCACCTGTTCCAGATTGTTGACGTTGAAAGCCGGGATGCCGTAGCCGTTCTCGGCTGCGTGATCCAGTAACTGGCGCATGGAAACTAGGGCCATGTCTTGACCTCCTGAAGTCTGTGTATGGGTTGAATACGGAATTAGAATGAATTTTAAGGGTGAACCAGAATGTTTGCTTGACGCCGGCATGTAGCGTGCCGCCGGCGTCAAGCATCAGGCCGGCTTTGGCGCCCGAATGGCGCTCTTCGGACGAAACGCCTTCACAACCGATTCACGGGTGTCTACATAAGGGCCGCCAATGAGATCCAAGCAGTAAGGCACAGCGGCGAATACGCCTTGCACCACCACCTTGCCGTCAGCGTCTCGCAGACCTTCCAACGTTTCGCGAATGGCCTTGGGCTGCCCAGGCAGGTTGATGATCAACGCAGCGTGTTCAGCGGTTTCGCGCAGCACCGCTACCTGCCGCGACAGGATGGCGGTTGGAACGAAAGCCAGGCTGACCTGCCGCATCTGCTCACCAAAGCCAGGCATCTCCCGCGTAGCGACGGCGAGCGTCGCCTCCGGTGTGATATCGCGCCGCGCCGGGCCGGTACCGCCTGTGGTGAGCACTAGGTCGCAGCCGATCTCGTCGACCAGCTCCACCAAAGTGGCGCTCACCATGTCTTTATCGTCAGGCACCAGCCGAGTGACAAACTGCGGGCTTTCAGTCAAAGCGCTTTCCAGCCACGCTTGCAGGGCCGGAATGCCCTGATCTTCATAATCACCAGACGAGGCTCGGTCGGAAACCGAAACCAGCCCAACGATTAAGTCGTCCTCATGACGCCGCGGCAAACGCCCACGCTCATGCATCGAAAACTCCTGAAGTCGCTCGTTTAGCCATGCCTCAAGGCCACTGTCTTAAGCCGCGTGAAGCCGTACAGTGCCTCGAAGCCTTTTTCACGCCCGTAGCCGGACTGCCCGGAACCACCGAAGGGAAGCTCCACACCGCCGGCGGCGCCGTAATTGTTGATGAACACCTGTCCGGCGCGCAGTTTGCGAGCCATGCGAAATTGGCGCCCCCCGTCTTGCGTCCAGACGCCTGCAACCAGACCATACGGAGTGCCGTTGGCGATACGAAGCGCCTCTTCTTCAGTGTCGAATGGGATGGCGCAAAGCACCGGACCGAAGATTTCTTCTTGGGCCAGCCGATGTTCCGCAGGTACATCGCTCAACAAGACGGGCACCTGATAAAAGCCGCCTGCAGGCGCGTTCGAATCTAGCTGGCCACGCGCGGCGACGGAAATCCCGCTGGCATCGGCGTCCTGCAGATAGGCTTGCACGCGTCCCAACTGCCGCGCATTGATGAGCGGCCCACAATCGGGATCGTCTGCCGCCGCGCCCGTACGTGAGGCCTTGAAATGTTCGGCCAAGCGCCCCACCACGTCGGAATAGATTGCGCGCTGCACCAGAACCCGGCTGCCGGCGGAGCAAGTCTGGCCCGCATTCTGAATAATGGCGTTCAACAGTACGGGCAAGGCTGCTTCGATATCTGCATCGGAGAAGACAAGCTGCGGTGACTTACCGCCTAGCTCCAGCGTGACCGGGACGAAGTTCGCAGCAGCGGCCTGCTGAACGGCCTGACCCGTCTGCGGAGAGCCGGTAAAGGAAATGTGATCGATACCCGGATGCGCCGCCAGAGCCGCGCCTGCTTCATTGCCCAAACCCGTCACAATGTTGAGCGCGCCAGGCGGCAGCCCCGCTTCGGCCATGATGCCGGCCACACGCAGCAGCGAGAGGCAGGCGTCTTCGGCCGGCTTGACCACGCAGGCGTTGCCTGCGGCCAGTGCCGCCGCCACGCTGCGCCCGAAGATCTGTAAGGGGTAATTCCACGGCACGATATGGCCGGTGACCCCATGCGGCTCACGCAAAGTCAGGACTGTAAATTCCTGCGGGTACGGGATGGTCTGCCCGTGAATCTTATCGACGGCGCCACCGTAGAATTCGAAGTAACGCGCCACTGCCAGTGCGTCGGCCCGCGCCTGACGCGTCGGCTTGCCTGTGTCGCGCTGCTCCAACGCAGCGAGCTCATCGACATGATCCAGCAGTGCCTGGGCAATGCGCAGCAACAGGCGGCTGCGGGCTGCCGGCGCCATATTGCCCCAGTCACCTTCAAAGGCATGTCGCGCAGCCTGCACGGCACGCCCGATCTCAGAGCCGCCCGAGCGCGCGATATGAGCGAACACCTCGCCGGTAGAGGGGTCCAGCACCTCTACCGTTCGCCCGTCGTAAGCAGCAGACCATTCGTTGTCGATGAAGTTCATGTACGTTGTCATTCCTTCTCCTTCGGTGTCAGGCCGCCCGACGACGGCCTAATGAAAACAATGGTCTGCCCGGACGGAATTTAAGCGGCGCGCTCCTCGAGCACCGCCACGGCGGGCAGCCGCTTACCTTCCAAAAATTCCAGGAAGGCTCCACCCCCTGTTGAAATGTAGCCGATGTCGTCGGCAATACCGTATTTGGCAATGGCCGCCAGTGTGTCGCCGCCCCCTGCGATCGAGAACGCCGGCGAACGTGCGATGGCACGGGATACGACTTCCGTGCCTTTGGCGAATGCATCGAACTCGAATACACCCACCGGGCCGTTCCATACTATGGTACCTGCCTGCTCAAGGATGGCAGCCAGCTGTTCAGCGGTACGCGGCCCGATGTCAAGGATTTTGTCGTCATCCTGAACGTCAGCCGCATCCTTTACCTCGGCCTGGGCATCCTCGCTGAATGTCTTGGCGCAGACCACATCGACAGGGATGGGAACATCCGCGCCCCGTTGCTTCATTTTCTCAATAACGGCGCGAGCTTCTTCGACCTGATCCGCCTCAGCCAGCGACGTACCGATGGGCAGCCCCGCAGCCAACATGAAGGTATTGGCAATGCCGCCCCCTACCACGAGCTTGTCGACCTTCTCGGAGAGGGCACGCAAGATGGAAAGTTTCGTGGACACCTTAGAACCCGCCACAATGGCGACCAACGGGCGCCGCGGGTCGCTCAATGCCTTGCCCAGCGCGTTAAGTTCCGCCTCTAACAGAGGGCCGGCACAGGCAACCGGCGCATAACGCGCGATGCCATGCGTGGTGGCCTGCGCACGGTGGGCGGTACCGAAGGCATCATTCACGTAGACGTCGCATAAGGCGGCCATCTTGCGTGACAGAGTTTCATCGTTCGCCTTTTCACCGGGATTGCAGCGACAGTTCTCGAGCAGCACGACCTCACCTTCTGCAAGCTCTACGCCGTCAACCCAATCCTGCACCAGCCGTACCGGGCGTTCCAGCAATTCTGACAGACGCTCTGCCACCGGCGCCAGACTATCCTCGGGCCTGAATTCGCCTTCTGTAGGACGGCCCAGATGCGATGTCACCATAACACTGGCGCCGGCTTCCAGTGCCATGCGTATGGCCGGCACCGAGGCTCGCACACGGGTGTCTTCCGTGATGCGGCCGTTTTCCATGGGTACGTTGAGATCGGAGCGGATAAACACACGCTTGCCGGAAAGAGCGCCCGCTTGCGCCAGTGAGGACAGGGTCTTGACGGTGGTCATAGGGTGCAGTGCATGAAATTAGGGGGTGGCAAGAAGGTTGCCGAGGTTCAGAAAGCCCCAGGTAGGCGATGAGCCATACCAGGGGCTTTCTTGACCCGATGAAGGCAACGCCGCTTATTTGGCGTTCATCAGCGCCACGGTCGTGTCGAGCATGCGGTTGGAGAAGCCCCACTCGTTGTCGTACCAAGAGGAGACCTTCACCAGGCGGCCGGAAACCTTCGTCAACAGCGAATCCACCGTGCTGGAGGCAGCGCTGTGGTTGAAGTCGATGGACACCAGCGGCTCATCCGTGAAGTTCAGAATGCCCTTCAGTGCACCTTCGGAAGCTTCCTTGAGGATGTTGTTGACTTCCTCAGCGGTCGTATCGCGCGACGCCACGAAGGATAGGTCGACGATAGACACATTGATGGTGGGCACGCGAATGGCGAAGCCATCGAGCTTACCGGCCAGCTCGGGCAGCACCAGACCCACGGCGGCGGCAGCGCCCGTGCTGGTGGGAATCATGCTTTGCGTGGCGGAACGAGCGCGGCGCAGATCGGAGTGGTAGACGTCAGTCAGAACCTGGTCGTTGGTATAGGCGTGAATCGTGGTCATCAGGCCGTTTTCAATACCTAGCTTTTCATGCAGGGGCTTGACCAAGGGAGCCAGGCAGTTAGTGGTGCAGGAGGCGTTGGAGATTACCGTGTCGGTGGCTTTAAGCACGTCGTGGTTGACACCGTAGACGATGGTGGCGTCCACATCTTTGCCGCCAGGAGCCGAAATGATCACCTTCTTAGCACCGCCCTTCAGGTGAGCAGAAGCTTTTTCCTTGCTGGTGAAAAAGCCGGTGCACTCCAGCACTACGTCCACATTCAGTTCGCCCCAAGGCAAAGCGGATGGGTCGCGATC
The DNA here is from genome assembly GCA_029265795.1 of Alcaligenaceae bacterium. Classification (GTDB taxonomy): domain Bacteria; phylum Pseudomonadota; class Gammaproteobacteria; order Burkholderiales; family Burkholderiaceae_B; genus Yanghanlia. Next base: position 34,448 of record JAJUGV010000001.1, on the reverse strand, counting down.
GGCCAATACGCGAATTTTGTCACCATTGACCACCATGTAGTCGCCGTCCACCGAAACTTCTCCGGGGAAGCGCCCATGTGCAGTGTCATACTGGGTAAGGTGGGCGTTGGTCTTGGGGTCGCCCAAATCATTGATGGCCACGATTTCGATATCGTGCTGTTTGCCGCCTTCGTAGTGAGCACGCAGAATATTGCGGCCAATACGCCCGTAACCATTGATCGCCACGCGAATCGTCATTTCTGGATCTCCTGTCTAAAGAACTTGTTCGACCGCTGCGGCCACATGCTCCGCGGTCAGGCCGAAATGCTTGAATAATTCATCCGCCGGTGCTGAATCGCCGAACGAGTCAATGCCGACAACAGCGCCGTCAATGCCGACATATTTGTACCAGCCTGCCGTGGCCCCCGCCTCCACCGCCACGCGGGGCAAGCCCTTGGGCAACACCGAGTCGCGCCAGGCCGCATCTTGTGCGTCGAAGAGTTCCGTACATGGCATGGACACAACCCGTACCGCGATACCGCGCTCACCCAGCAGCTTCTGCGCCTCTAGCGCCAGTGCCACTTCGGATCCTGTAGCGATGATGACGGCGCGCGCTTCGGGGGCATCGCGCAGCACGTAGCCGCCGCGACCAATCCCAGCCACGGTTTGCTCGTCGCGCGCCACGAAGGGAAGATTCTGTCGCGACAGCAGCAAAGCCGTCGGACCACCTTCGTTGACCTGCATGCCCAGGCTGGCTGGACGTTGCAGCGCAGATGCCCAAGCCACGGCAGTCTCGGTAGTGTCGCAAGGACGCCAGACATGCAGGTTGGGAATCAGGCGCAGACTGGCTGCATGCTCGATGGGTTGATGCGTCGGGCCGTCTTCGCCCAGGCCGATGGAATCGTGGGTAAATACGTGCACGACGCGCTGCTTCATGAGCGCTGCCATGCGCACGGCGTTACGGGAGTAGTCGGAGAAAGTGAGGAAGGTACCGCCATAAGGCAGATAGCCACCGTGCAGAGCCACGCCGTTCATAATGGCGGCCATACCGAATTCACGCACCCCATAATTGATATGACGGCCGGCCTGGATCTGGGATTCACCCGCGCGCACAGGCGCAACCCCCTTCCAGTCGGTGAGGTTGGAGCCGGTGAGGTCGGCCGAACCGCCGAGCATTTCAGGCAGCTTTTGCGCATAAGCAGTCAGGGCGACCTGCGACGCCTTGCGCGTTGCCATGGTCTCGGCTTTTTCGTTGGTGGCGCGAATGAAGTCATTCGCCAGTTGCGCGAAATCGGCCGGCAGCTCGCCGGCCATGCGCCGACGGAACTCCGCCGCCTCGGCGGGGTAAGCCGCAGCGTAGGCATCGAAGCGGGCCTGCCATTCTTGCTGCTGGCTGGCGCCCTTTTCGCGCGCACTCCAGAGTTCATAAATTTCAGCGGGAACCTTGAACGGTTCGTACGGCCAACCGATGGCATCTCGGGTTGCCTGGATTTCATCGGCACCCAGCGGCGCACCGTGTACTTTCTCGGAGCCCGCAGCATTAGGAGCACCCTTGCCGATCACGGTGCGGCAACAAATAAGCGTGGGCTTGCCGCCTTCGGACGCTTGTTGTTTTGCCTGCGCAATGGCGCGATCCACAGCGGCCACATCATGACCGTCGACATTTCGAATCACATTCCAGCCATAGCTCTCGAAGCGCGCCGGAGTGTCGTCTGCGAACCAATGCTGTACCTGGCCGTCAATGGAAATGCCGTTGTCATCGTAAAGCACAATCAGCTTCGAAAGACCGAGGGTTCCGGCTAACGAGCAGACCTCGTGAGAGATGCCTTCCATCAGGCAGCCGTCGCCGACGAACGCATAGGTATAGTGGTCGACAATCTCGTGGCCCTCGCGATTGAACTCACGTGCCAAGAGGGCTTCGGCGAGCGCCATGCCCACCGCATTGGCAATGCCCTGCCCCAATGGACCCGTGGTGGTCTCCACCCCGGCAGTGATGCCGACCTCCGGGTGGCCCGGGGTGCGCGAGTGCAGTTGGCGGAAGTTCTTGAGTTCTTCGATGGGCAAGTCGTAGCCGGTTAGATGCAGCAGAGAATAGATAAGCATCGAACCATGGCCATTGGAAAGCACGAAACGGTCGCGGTCGGGCCAGGCGGTATCAGCGGGATTGTGACGCAGATGACGCGACCACAATGCCACGGAGATTTCCGCCATGCCCATGGGCGCACCCGGGTGACCGGATTTGGCTTGTTGAACCGCGTCCATGGACAACGCACGAATGGCGTTCGCCATGGACATGACTTGGGCTGGCGTATGGCTCATTGGGAATGGGTACAAGGCCCGGCTACCCCGGATGGGCCCAGGCTACTTGATCAGAGTTTGCAAAGTCAGTGATTTTACCACCCCGGCACCGCCTGCCTTGCGGCCGTCAGCCGACTTCGGCCGAAGGTATCATTAGGCATCGCCTAATCACGATTTTTCCCCATGAGTCTGCCCCGTTTTCACTGCCCTTTTCCCTTGCAAGCGAACCAGCGCTTTCAACTGCCAGACACCATTGCCCACCATGCGGTCAGGGTGCTGCGTCTGCGTGAGGGCAGCTCGATCGTCTTGTTCGACGGCAACGGCGGATACTACCCAGCCACGCTGCATATCGAAGGCAAGCGCGCTTGGGCGGAAACCAGCAATCACGTCAACTCAGAAGCCGAGCTGCCGTTTCCCACCGTGCTCGTGCAGGGCATTGCGGGCAGCGACAAAATGGACTGGATCGTGGAAAAAGCGGTGGAAATGGGGGTGTCCCAGTTAGTGCCCATTACCGCCCGGCGCAGTGTCGTTCAACTTTCGGGCGAGCGTCGCGAAAAGCGGTTGCGGCATTGGCGGCGCATTGCCGTAGCAGCCAGTGAGCAGTGTGGACGCAACAGGTTGATGGATGTTGCCCCGCCGCAGACTCTCGAGTCCTGGATAACAGAGCCTCAGCCGCAGCTGTTGCGACTGGCATGCCACCCGGATGCCGAAGCTCATTTAGCGGATATCGTGCAGCCGCATGAAGGCCCGTTGGCGCTGATGGTGGGGCCCGAGGGCGGCTGGTCCGATGAAGAACTCGCGCTCATACGAGGCAGCGGTATCACTGCCGTACGGTTCGGCAGACGTGTATTGCGCACAGAGACCGCCGGCATTGCGCTGATGGCGGCTGTAGCCGCCATTAAGCGTTGGGAGTAATACCGCTGCCGGCCTGCCTGCCTTCAGGATGCACCTGAATAAGGCGTAGGAGAGACCCCCGGCTCCGGGTCGGGGTGCTTGCCGGCGTGAACGATGTGATAAGCGAAGACGCGGCCATTGTTTGCCGCAAACTCTACGACATCCTGACAGACGCTTTCGATCGCAACCGAATCTTCGGCCAGAGCCGGATCCCCGGAATGCAGTTTGTCGAACCACAAGAACAACCCGCTCTTCTGGTCGAGCACTGTATCGCACAGGCAGTCGTATAAGGCGTCAAGATTGCCGCCAAAGAACTCGGGAAAATCCACGGCCTTCACTACCGCCCGCAATACGGCTGACCGGCTACGCGCGCGATCGCAGTCCACTACAAATGCGGTCAGACCAGCCTCTTCAGCTGCCTTGATCACTGTATCGTGCTCTGAGGACACAACGTCCACTAAGCCACCTTTTTGCAATTTTTCCTGCAACGATTGCACCTGGCTCATCCGGGCGTCTCCTTGAAAAACGCGTGCACTTCCTCTGCACGACTCAGGCTGTCGGCACGACCTAGCTCCATCAGTGCTCGCGTGTAACTACCTTCGAACAACAAGTACGAAATCAAGGCGGCTCCCGCCTTGCTTCCGGACCTCGACGATACACCGAGAACGGAGAAAAGGGTGCGAGCTGCACGAGGCATTTGCCTCAGGTGAGCCATAGCCAACTCATCTAGCGAACGGCTTGGCGTAATCGCCAAAGTACTGACCGGCCGCAGCGACTGGCTTTTTAATACATTTGGATGTAGCTGTGCAAGCAGCGCGTTAACGCGCTCCATGCTTTCGAAGTCGCTGGCCACCGTATCCTGAAAAATGCTGAACAACACATGCCCGCCGATCTGTGCCAGGGAGGGGTAATTAGGATCGGGGCTGCGTAGCTCAGGATGGGTTTCATCGCGATAGCCGGTACCCACAACAAATATCTTGCGAGCCCCCAGGTGAATGGCCGGGCTGATAGGTGCCAGATGGCGCATGGAGCCATCACCGCACCACTCTGTGTGCCCGTGAACCAACATAGCTTTGGCAGGAAAAATAAAGGGAATCGCCGAGGACGCCAGCAGGTGATCGACACCGATGTTAGTGGGCACGGCCTGTCGCAAGGAGCGCCGCCAGGGTTTAATGCCGCCTCGCGACTGATAGAAGGTGATGTGTTCGCCGGTTGTGTAACCTGACGCCGTAATGGCCAGCGCGTCCAGCACGCCGTTATGTAGGTTGCGTCTGAGCTGTTCGAAATCCAACACCTCGTTCAGCAGCTGCTCAAGCGGCGCATTATCGAGCAGGGAACGCGGTTGGTGACTGCGCAACCCGGGCGCCAGCCAGCCGGCCGCCAGCATACCAAACCAGCGCAACCCGGTACGCAACAGACGCCAGCCGTCGGCGTGATACACCTTGCCGGTGGAAAGGGTCGACCACATGCGCCGCATACCATCAAGTGCCGCATGAGGGTCATGCGCCTGGCAGGCATAGGCGGCGGCATTCACCGCGCCGGCCGACGTGCCGCAGATGATCGAAAACGGGCTGCAGAAATCGGGGCTGCGGTGGGGATCCAAAACTTCAAGAACCCCCGCCAGCACACCCGCCTGGTAGGCGGCGCGCGCCCCGCCGCCTGTAAGAATCAGGCCGACAGGGCTTTCAGAAACACAGTGGGGTTCATTCTTCGAGCGGAGCGTTCGCATCGAAGACTGTGAGGGCCGCCATATTGACGATACGGCGCACCGTGGAGCTGGACGTCAGAATATGAACCGGCGCGTTGGCCCCCAGCAAGAAGGGACCTACGGCCACGTTACCGCCTGCCGTCGTCTTGAGCAGGTTGTAGGCAATGTTGCCTGCGTCGACACTGGGGCAGATTAAGAGGTTGGCAGCCCCTGACAGCGTGGTGGTCGGCAGGATGCGCCGGCGCAGCTCTTCATCAAGTGCACAATCGCCATGCATTTCGCCATCGATTTCCAGGCTGGGATCAGCAGAACGAATGAGAGACAGGGCCTCTTTCATCTTCTCGCCCGATGAGGAACTGCCGGTGCCGAAATTCGAGCGCGACAGCAGTGCAGCCTTGGGCTCCATATTGAAGCGTCGCATTTTACGCGCCGCCATCAGCGTGATTTCCGCCACCTGTTCAGCATCGGGGCTGTCGTTAACATGCGTATCGGCTAGTGCCAGAGTGTGGTCTGCCAGCAACAAAATATTCATGGCAGCGTAGGTACGCACCCCAGGCTTCTTACCGATCACCTCATCAATAAAGCGCAAGTGGTTGCCATAGGAACCGACCGTACCGCACACCATACCGTCGGCGTCGCCCAGACGTACCATCATGGCGCCGATCAGCGTCAGACGGCGCCGCATCTCTACACGCGCCATTTCCTTGGTGACACCACGACGACACATCAGTTCCCAGTAGGCCGTCCAGTAGCGGTTGAAGCGTTCGTCGTAATCGGGGTTAGTGACTTCGTAGTCGCGGTCCAGGCGCAGACGCAGGCCGTACTTCTGGATGCGATCCGCAATGACCGATGGGCGCCCGACCAGAATCGGGCGGGCCAAGCCTTCATCCACGACAATCTGCACGGCGCGCAACACGCGCTCGTCTTCGCCTTCGGCAAAAACGATGCGATGCTTAAGGCCGTCTCGCACCATCTGCTTGACCACCGGGAACAGCGGTTTCATAAAGGCGCCGGAACGGTAGATGAACTGTTCAAGCTGCGCCTCGTAGCTTTCCATATCGGTGAGCGGTCGAGTCGCCACCCGTTCCTCCATGGCAGCCTGCGCTACGGCGGAACTAATGCGAACGATGAGGCGTGGATCAAACGGCTTGGGAATAAAGTATTCAGGCCCGAAGGACACACCGTAAGTGCCATAAGCCGCCGCCACGACGTCGCTTTGCTCTTCTTTGGCGACCTCACAAATGGCATACACGGCGGCTTTTTCCATGCCGCGAGTGATGGTGGTGGCGCCGACGTCTAGGGCTCCCCGGAAAATGTACGGGAAACACAACACATTATTGACCTGGTTCGGGTAGTCGGAACGGCCGGTGGCCATGACTACGTCGTCGCGCACGGCATGCGCGTCTTCAGGCAGGATTTCCGGGTTGGGGTTAGCCAGAGCAAGAATGAGCGGACGAGGCGCCATTCGCTTAACCATTTCGGGCTTCAGCACGCCCCCGGCCGACAAACCCAGGAAAACATCGGCGCCGCCGATAATGTCGTCGAGCGTACGGGCATCGGTATCCTGCGCATAGCGCTCTTTGACATCGTCCATCAGCACCTGACGGCCCTTATAAACGACACCCTCGATATCGGATACCCAAATGTTCTCCAGTGGTAGCCCCAGATCCACCATGAGATCCAGACAGGCCAGCGCCGCCGCACCCGCACCGGAAACCACCACCTTCACTTTGGCGATATCTTTGCCTACGACCTCAAGGCCGTTGATGAAGGCCGCACTGACGCAAATGGCCGTGCCGTGCTGGTCGTCGTGGAAAACTGGAATGTTCATGCGCTCACGCAATTTACGCTCGACGTAAAAGCATTCAGGCGCTTTGATGTCTTCCAGGTTGATACCGCCGAAGGTGGGCTCCAGACCGGCGATGATCTCCACCAGCTTTTCGGGATCTTGCTCGTTGATTTCGATATCGAACACATCGATACCGGCGAACTTTTTGAACAATACACCCTTGCCTTCCATTACCGGCTTAGAAGCCAGGGCTCCAATATTGCCCAGACCCAGAACGGCGGTGCCGTTGGTGATCACACCTACCAGGTTGCCCCGACCGGTGTATTGGAAGACATTTTGCGGATCATCGACGATTTCTTCGCAGGCAGCAGCGACCCCTGGCGAATAGGCAAGAGCGAGATCGCGCTGGTTAGCCAGCTGCTTGGTAGGCGTGACGGAGATTTTTCCGGGGCGACCCTGTCTGTGATATTCGAGTGCGGCCTTGCGAAGATTGGCATCCATGGTTCAAACGTACGTAAGTGAAACGGAGTCCTTCATTCTAGCCGTGAAAACCCTCCCACGGTTTTCGTGGCAGAGGTTCACCCGGTTTCACTTTGTATTTGTCACCGAAATGGAAAGCTCGGCCCGTTTCGGGATCGATACGTACATCGTTGATCAGATTCATCTCTAGGCGGCCGATCTCGTCGATGGCTTCTTCCGCCCGCCGAATAATCGCGTCGACTGCGCGCCAGTTGAGCGGAAAATCGGCGAAGGACTCCGCATCGGTTCCTGTCAGGATAGTCAAAGGCGGGATATCGTCGGCTTCCCCTTCATGGTACTGGGTGTATACCTCTTCACATACTTCGCGGAAATGTTGGACAGCATCCAACAGCGCATGTTGTGCCTTAAGCAGGCGCTCGTCACGCTCGATACTTCGCTCTTGCACCGCGATTTTGGCCGACACGTAAGCGTGAAGCTCGCGCGCTTCGGGCGGCAACCATCCCTTTTTGTCGGCCTCGTTCACAATGTAGGTCAGCATGGGGCACCACTCCTTACCACTTAGCCACCTGCGCCAGGCCTTGCCGTCATTGCCGTCCCCGCGGCTGCCAACTCCAAATGCCTGTTCTAGAACTGAGGCACTCTTCAGGTCGCTTTCGTCCTGGATCAGCTGCAGAATGCGGCGCTGCTTGTGATGGTGCTCATAGTAGAGCGGTGCCCCCAGTTCACGCGCCTTGGGCCGTCCCCGTCCGCGTTTTGGAAGCGGCCGCGGCTTCAGCCATGCCTGAATATCCGTGGCATCAATTGCCTGACTTTCATCGTGGTCAGCGTGGGATTCCGAATCGCTCATGGCCGTTCCTTATCGTTATTGATGGTTGCAGTTGTTGATAGTTGTGCAGCATGGCATGCGCCTGCATCAAGTAATAAAAATAAATATTTTTTGTACTGACGGTGCTCGTTCGAGACATAGGACGATGTGCGTGCTTGATGAAAAGGAGAAGCACGCATGTTCGACAACCACAGCCTTCCAACGTGGAGCCCGGCCGCCCGACGATCCACCCTCGACTCTACCGCCGCAGATAGGACTGCGTTCGCAATTTCCAAGGCCTTTGCTCCGCGCACGGTTCAGCTCTCTTATTGCGGCCCTATCACGCCTCAAGGGGTGAAAACCCTGGTTGAGCATGTTGAAACCGCGCTCACGTTGTACCAGCCTGAAGTGATCGCGGTGCATTTGCACTCACCCGGCGGCCTGATGCCCGCCCTGGAATACTGGGTTTACCGACAACAGCACTGGGCGGCACAGGGGCAGATCATTGCCACCGAGGCTGATACGGAATGCGCCAGCGCAGCAGCCATGATGGTCACTTTAGGCACCGTAGGCAAGCGCTCGGCACATCCCCTGTCGCAACTGCTCTTCCATAACCCTCGCATGGTGGGCCGCGATATCACCCTACAGGAGCAAGACGCTGAAGAGGTGGCGCGCGTATTGAAGGAGTCTCGCACGCGCATGCACGCAATGCTGAGCCGACACTTGATCGACAGCTTAGGGCAGATGCGCTTCGCCCGCAGCTTACACGCCCGAGCTGCGTGGCTGCTGAAGCCGGAGAACCAGGCGCGCCAGACGGTGTGTAGCGGTTCAAGCACGCCTGCCGCGAACCAAGAGTGGCTCGATTCCTGGGCTCAGCATCGGCCCCGCAATGAGGCGGACGCGCGGGAGCGTATTGCGCAGTGGAGCGCCCGTATTGAAGAGGTGTTCCGCAAGGACGAGCTCATCGACCTTAGCACCGCGTGGGCCCTCATGCTGATCGACGCAACCGAGACCCTGCCGCCGCTCATTGAGCCTCTCTCTACCGCTTCCATGCAGGATGAAGACGAGACGCAGCTGCAGGCACCGGTGCATCGCACCGCAGAGCGTCACTAGCCCCTTAGCCGTTCACCCTATCGGAGAAAAAAATGACTGATCCCAAAATTTCCACCCATGAATTGCTGCCGCTGCGTGTAGCAGGACACGATCACCACTACGGCCCGCAGATGGTAAGGATTCTGACAGCGGTGATTTTGCACGGTGAGCGCTTGTGGAGCCATTTCCCCAAACTCCGCGCCGGCGAGCCGTCGACTCCTCCATGCAAAGACGATCTTATTCTGCACCCTTCCTCGCTTGAGCTCGAGGCCGTCGCGGTAACCAGCGGCAAGGGCCAAACGCGCAAACGCGACGGCGATCTCGGCAATTTCACTGACACCGAAGCCGCCGGAAAACGCCTGAACCAGTATTTCGTAGCGGCGACCAGCATTTGGCCGCAGGCCGAATATCTGACACCCTTTCAGTTACTTTATGCCGCCGTCAATCAAGTCGGGGACGCATCTAAGCCCGTCGTGACCTCCGGGCAGACTGCAGATCACCATCTCACCGCAGACTTTGGAAGCTTGCCGGAGAAAGAGCGTACCGAGATCAAGAACCTGCTGTGTCTAATGCGGGAACTCTACTATCTTGGTTGGCCGACCGCGGTCCGCCCCCCAAAGACGCCCATCGCCGTTCACGGTCGCGCGATTCATCTTGCGCCCTCCCCTATTCCCTTTAGCGACCAGGATCCGGTCGTCGATTTGGGAAGCGACCTGGAGGACGAGCAGCGTTATCTTCAACCGGAGCATGCCATGCACACCATGGCGCTGGGCGCGACCGGCAGCGGCAAGACATTGTCATGCATGGTTCGGCAGCTACAGGCTCACCTGTCTTACCGCTTAAGTGACGGCACACAGGGTGCGGCCCTGGTGGTTGATCCGAAAAAGGAGTTGGCCCAAATCACGCAGGCCCATCTGACTCACATTGGGGAAGAGGAACGCCTTTTTGTGGTGGGCAAGCACGGTCGCCTCCGTTTATTTTCTGAGTCCAGTCCTCTGTCGCTGAAGGACCGGGTCACAATGCTCATGGATGCGCTTGACGTCAACCCCAGCAACCGGAACGACACGGGGCCCTGGATTCAGAAATCCCTGGCATTACTGATGGGCCTGGCTCACGCGCACGCTGTCGTATACAACCACAGCGGGCAGAACCTTTTTGCCCAGCTAATGGAGGCCGCGGGCAGGCCGAGCTCGCATGAGCAAGGCTACTGGTTTGGCGTGCGGGACATCGTTCGCCTGCTTCAAGAAGGCGTAGCCAGCGCCCGCTGGGTTCATCAGCGCCTCATGACATTGACGGCTGCATTACAGCTGGCGGCGGATGAACGTTCCGCTTTCCAGTTCCTTGCTCGTTATGTCTCGATGGACGAGGAAGGTTCGAATCAACTGTCTTATGTCACAGGCGGGCTGGAAGGTGCTCTGACTCATTTATGCGATGCCGGTCTGGCGGCCTGGCTCGACTTGAGCCCGGCACCCGAAGCGCAAGGCGACGCGAGGCTATACGACGTAGCAACGCTTATCGCAAATTGCAGAGTCATCATCTTTCAACCCGACGATTCGCCCACAGGGGATCTCGGCACCCGTCTTCTCAAAACGCAGTTCTATCGCAGTGCCATGGAAAGACGCAACATGCTGCAACCCATCCTGTTTCTATGTGATGAGTTTCAGCGCTTCATTACCTGCGACCGGGAGTCCGGTGAAGCCTCGTTACTGGACCGCTGCCGCGCTTACCGAATCACGGCAGTGTTGGCGACACAGAGCATTACGGCGCTATATGACGCCCTGGCGAAACGGCGGGATGGCGGCGACCCTAAATATGCGGTGGACAGCATTCTTTCGAACATTGCCCATATTTTTTACTTCCGTACGCTTGATACGCACAGCCTGCACACGCTAAAGGCAAGCCTGCCATCGGCCATGCCCTCCGGCTGGCGCCACCCGCTAGAACTGCTTCCCTTGTCGGCATTGCGCGTCGGCGAGGCTTACTATGTCAGTTCTCAAGGGCGTTGGGGTCGTATGCAGTTCAGGCCCGCCGCCCTCAGCCGTACAATGACTGGCCCGGATGAGGCAACACCCCGTCGGGGTCAAACAGCTGTTTGATCGCCGCATCGAGCTCCTGCGCAGCCCGCGCCGTATTAACGGCCTCGCATGGCCCGGAACCGCTCATTTCGTTCCAGCCGTCGTCGGACTCCATATCGCCCTCGAGGCCCGGTAACTCTAAAGGCAAGGCCTCGCCGGAGGCTGGGTCGGCAAGGTCTTTGTCAATGACCACCCACTCGACCCAGCCAAGGTCACCCCCATGCCCTAGTAAAAGATGGGCCAGGTTCAGCGTACTGCCCGGCGCCGGCATGAGTGCATCAAGCCGGTAACGACCGGGCCAAATCCGCCACTCCGAGCAGACCCGCGCATCGTCGCTGGTGGAAAGGCGAAACAATTCGGGGATGAGCTTCTGCAATCGCAGGCTATCCAAAGGCTTGCGATTGTCGGCGCCAAAGGCGCCCAGATCTACGGACACACCATCGCCGAGCAAGGCCGAGGCATGAACAATGCCCGACGCGGCCGTATGACCGGCGGCCCAGTTGCACAGCTGGCGATCAGCCAGCCAGGCCGCCACTGTCAGGTGTGCCGGAAGAGCGGCAAAACATTGCAGGCCGGCGGCTTCGAGCTCGCCCAACAAACACCCCGGCTGCACGAACCATCGTTTACCTTCCGCGTCCAGGCTGCGGCATGCGCCGACCTCATGCCCGGGTCTCACCCACAAAACCGGGCCATCATGCTCTGCGGCAGCGGGAACGCCGTCCAGTGCCATGCTCACCCCAAACTCGGCGCACAGCGAGCGGGCGTGATGAGCATCCGTCGGTTTCTTCACCAACAGGTGCGCCGCGTGTTTGTCTGGGCCGGAATCGAGTATGGTTACTGTTCCGGAAACCGCATCCCGCAGACGCCGGCAGAAAGTGTCCCACGGGCTGGACGGCGGGCGCCGCCCCCTCAGAAACGCGCGGCGTCCTTCCGATTGCATGCAACTTCTCCTGATAACGGGTGCCGGGAGGGGTTAAAGCTACAATTCCCAGCACCCTGTACTACTATTCGAATGACAACCATCATGTCCCGTCTAGCACAGCGCACCGAACACGTCTTGCCCTTCTACGCCGTTGAAATGTTCAAACAGGCGGCGGCCTTGAGCGCACAAGGGCGTGACATCATCAGCCTGGGCATTGGTGAACCCGATTTTACGGCGCCCGCACAGGTTGTTGAAACCCTGAACCGGGCCGCGCAGGCCGGCTTGAGCGGCTACACATCGCCTGCCGGTCTGCCTGTGCTGCGTGAAACCATCGCCCATCATTACAGCACCCAGTATGGGGCTACGGCCGACCCATCGCGCATTCTGGTAACGGCAGGGGCGTCTGGCGCTCTGCTTCTCGCCACGATGGCAATGGTGGACCCGGGTGACGAGGTCCTGCTTCCCGACCCGTCCTACCCAGCGAACCAGAACTTCATCATTTCGGCCGGGGGTGTGCCGCGCCTGATCCCCGCCCAGGCAGATCAACGCTTTCACCTGTCTGCAGAGGACGTGCGCCGCCACTGGGGCCCCCGCACACGGGGTGTGTTAATTGCCTCGCCCAGTAACCCAACCGGCACCAGTATGGATCGCGAAGCGCTACGCGAGCTGATTGCAGAAGTTCGCGCCCGTGACGGCTTCATCATTATGGATGAAATCTACCTGGGCCTGTATTACGACGAAAAGCCGGACAGCGCGTTGACCCTAGATGATGACATCATCATCATCAATAGCTTCTCCAAGTACTTTCACATGACAGGCTGGCGCCTGGGTTGGCTAATTTGCCCCGAATGGATGGTTCCCGCCCTCGAGAAACTGGCTGCCAATCTCTGCATTTGCGCACCCAGCCTGGCGCAACATGCGGCCATCACTTGCTTTGAGCCGGAAGTGCTGTCCATCTTTGAAAAGCGGCGCCTTTCCTTTAAGCAGCGTCGCGACTACCTGCTGCCGGAGCTGCAGCGCTTGGGGCTGCGCGTGCCGGTGAAACCAGATGGCGCCTTCTATATTTATCTGGACATCAGCCGCTACAGCCAGGATAGCGATGATTTCGCGCAGCGCCTGTTGCACGGACCGGGCATCGCCACAGTGCCGGGGCGCGACTTTGGCCCGGCGCATGCCGCCACCAGCCTTCGCCTTTCCTATGCCACACGGCTTGATCGGCTGGAAGAAGCCGTGGCACGTCTGGAAGCTTGGTTGCCGCAGGAAGAATTCGCAAGCGCCTCTTGAGTCTGACCGGCCGCCAAGGGCCGGTCAACGCCCTACGGGGATTCCTGAAGCCAGCGCGATGCGGCGCTGCTCGGCCAACACTTTGGCGCCGTAACCGCCATCGCTAGGCCCGGTCGCTCCAACGTAGCAGGCCAGGCCGCGCTCTATCGAGCCCCGCCGCTTAATACAGTCACGTAAGATGCGGGACCCTACCCGTATGTTGGCAATGGGATGCAGAGCGGCAATAGTACCGTCGGAGAACTCAGTGAATTTTTCTTTGTGGACGCGTGTCATAACCTGCATCAGCCCTTGCGCGCCGACATGGCTTTCTGCATATGGGTTGTAGCGAGACTCAATAGCAATCACCGCCAGAATGAGCTGTGGGTCAAGCTCCATTTCTTTGGCTACCACGAAGGCCGTCTTTATGAGTGCGCCGGCAACGCTGGATGCGATCCGGTACTTGCGGGCCAAGTAGCTGCGCAGGGCTTGCTCTTGTTTGGCCGTCACTCCTTCCACACTGCCCGCCTCCATGGAAGCCCTGAGAAGACGAGCAAAATTGATGGCATCCTCGCTACTTGCCTGCGCAGCCGCTCCGCTGCCTTCGTCCCGGCCCCTTTCGGCCACGGCACCGGCCCCGGTCAGCCCCTCCAGTAGCATACGATCGATGTCATTGACCGCCAGCATTGCATAGAGCACATCGTCTACGTTCTCCGGGCGCAAAGTTTGATGCACTGCTTGCTGAATTTCGCTTAATTGACCACGTAGCGGCGCGATGCTGAGTACCATTGCCAACGTCACCAGGACCGCGATGCCTAAATAGATGGCGCAGACATTGAGCAGTTCGGCCATCCGGCTGCCCACCATGTTGAAAGCGGTCGCAATCGGCCCCGGTGCGGGCCGGCTGTCAGGCGGGCGCCGGTTGCTCATGACCCGCCAGTTACCAGCCACTGCTGCACCCGGGACCCTGCTTGATGCACCGCTTGTGTCCAGTCGCCCATGCCGTTTACGCCGGGCATTGTCTTGGGCAGCCATCCACTCTCCCTGAAATCAGATCACTGGAATGTTAATCTTGCCTGTCCCAGAGACTGTAACCGGAATCGCAGGCAGCCGTGAAATATCGCGACCTCAGAGACTTCATCCAACAGCTTGAAAAGGCTGGCGAACTAAAGCGCATTTCCCAACCGGTGTCCACCCGGCTGGAAATGACAGAAATCAGCGACCGCGTGCTGCGCCGGGGCGGCCCTGCCCTGCTCTTTGAAAACGCAATGCACGAGGGCAAGCCCGCCGGCATGCCGGTGTTGGCCAACCTTTTCGGCACACCCCAACGCGTGGCTTGGGGGATGGGCGCAAACGATGTTTCCGCGCTGCGCGGGATTGGCGAGTTATTGGCCAGCCTGCGTGAGCCCGAAGCACCTCGTAATCTGCGAGAGGCCATCGGTACGGTAAGCACACTCAAATCAGCGCTCTGGGACATGAGCCCCAAGCGCATTCGCAATGCCCCCTGCCAGGAAATCGTGCTGGAAGGCGACGACGTCGATCTGTCCAGTATTCCCCTCCAGCATTGCTGGCCGGAAGACGCTGCACCACTACTTACTTGGGGCTTGGTTATCACTCAAGGCCCCCGTGCGCGCCGCCAGAACCTTGGCATTTATCGGCAGCAGCAACTGGGACGTAACAAGCTCATCATGCGCTGGTTGTCGCATCGCGGCGGAGCATTGGACTTTCGCGACTATTGCCTTGCCAACCCCGGCAAGCCGTTCCCCATTGCCGTTGCATTGGGCACCGATCCGGCCACTATCCTAGCCGCGGTAACACCCGTTCCGGACAGCCTCTCTGAATACCAGTTTGCAGGCCTGTTGCGCGGCTCACGCACTGAACTGGCGAATGCGTTAGGCAGTGATCTGTCGGTGCCCGCCTATGCGGAGATCGTGCTGGAGGGGCATATTCTTCCGGCCAGTGATCCTCGCGCACTTGCACCGCAAGTGCCGCAAGGCGCTCCTCCTCCGCCACGGAGTGATTATGAAATGGCGCTGGAGGGTCCGTACGGCGACCACACCGGCTACTACAACGAGCAGGACTGGTTTCCCGTGTTCACGGTGGATCGCATTACGATGCGTCGTGATCCCATCTATCACAGCACCTATACGGGCAAACCACCCGATGAGCCGGCTGTACTGGGAGTCGCCCTGAACGAGGTCTTCGTGCCGTTGTTGCAACGTCAGCTGCCGGAAATTACGGACTTCTATCTGCCCCCGGAAGGCTGCAGTTATCGGCTGGCAATCGTATCGATGCGCAAGCAATATCCCGGCCATGCCAAGCGAGTCCTGTTCGGCATCTGGAGCATATTGCGGCAGTTCATGTATACGAAGTTCATCATCGTGGTGGACGACGATGTGGACATTCGCGACTGGAAGGAGGTGGTGTGGGCAATGACCACCCGCATGGATCCGGTGCGAGACACCGTGCTAGTGGAAAACACGCCTATCGATTACCTGGATTTCGCGTCACCCGTATCAGGGCTGGGCGGCAAAATGGGCCTGGATGCCACCAATAAATGGCCCGGTGAGACCGAGCGCGAATGGGGCCGGCCCATTCAAATGGACGATGCTGTACGCAAGCGGGTGGATGCTATGTGGGATTCGCTAGGCCTTTGAAGTATTAGCAAAAGAAAGGCCGCCTGGCGCGTTCTTGGCACCCGGGCGGCCGAAGGGGCGAACCCAAACTTTTTCGGTCGTCAGCGGCGTAGATTGCGCGACATTTGCCAGGCCACTACCGCGCCTGCAGCCAACTTCCACCAGCGCAGTTTGCGTCGCGCGGCCCCCGAAAGCAGCGCTGAACCCAAAGAAAGAACCATGGGATAACGCCGGGTCATACTGAAAGCCTGCAATAGCAGCTGCGAGGGCGGCCTGCGTTTCCCCGACGCACGCGGCGGCAGAACGGCGTCCAGTATCCCTCGGGGAGTCAGCGATTGACCGAGATCCTGAATACTGTGCGCCACGCTCTGCCGTTCGATCGCCGCACGCGCGCGCAACAATTCAATGCGAACCGCACGGTCTTTAGTGGATAGCCGGGTCATGAGCGGTCTCCCGGGGGAGGCATCCATTCGGGCGGCAACGATCGCGATGAAGGCTCTTTAAGGCGTTCGATAAGCTCGATGTCGCGACGTAGTTCGTCGAGCGTCGCCGAAAATGGGGTGCCGCCCTTGGTCAACCTGCTACGCACCGCAACCGCGAGCCCGACTCCGATAACAAAGTAGGCAAAAGCGAGGATCGCGAGGGCCAGATATCGGTCTTCAGTCGGCCAGAAATACACCGCCACGGTGCATGTGAACACGAGCAGTGCCATCGAAAGAAACAGCACTGCCCCAAACGCCATACCCATTACCGCCAGGATATTGGCCTTTTGCTCGGCAGCTTCGAGCGCGAACAACTCGAAGCGCGTACGCAAAATAGAGACGAACGTGGCGGCCAGCCCGCCTACCGCTTCGCGCAGGGCCATAAGCGACCCCGCCTTAGCGGCGGCAGATGATTGCGCCGATCAGGACGCCGACCAGACCCGCCATACCGATGGCGCGCCATGGGTTGTCGTGCACGTAGTCGTCTGTCGCGCGCATCGCCTTGCGACCCTGCCTCATGAGCTCATCTTGGGTCGAATACAGATGCTCGCGCGTGCGGCGCAGCGATCGCATCGCGTTATCTCGCAGCTCTTCGGCTTTCTCGCCAGTTGCCTCGGCCGCCTGCTGCAACATGCGCTCCGCCTCGTCCAGGCTCTCCTTGATGCGTTCGACGAATTCCTCTTCACGCTCGCGGATGTCTTTCTCTTTCATGCTTCAACTCCTGTAGTAGTGGGATACTGCATTGACAGGCCGGGGACAAGCAGGCAAGCGGTGTACCTGCACTATCAGGTGTCCTTCTGGCGGGTACCGAAAATTCGGTCGCCTGCGTCACCCAGTCCAGGAATGATATAGCCGTTCTCGTCGAGATGGCTGTCTATCGACGCCGTGTAGATGTGTACATCAGGGTGATGCTTTTCGACCGCTGCGATGCCCTCCGGGGCCGCAACCAACACCAGTGCCCTGATATTGCGACAACCTGCCTTCTTAAGCAGATCGATAGTGGCCACCATGGACCCGCCTGTTGCCAGCATGGGGTCGACGATCAACGCCAGCCGTTGATCCAGCTGCCCAACCAAGCGCTCTAGATAGGGTTGGGCTTCGAGAGTTTCTTCGTTGCGGGCAATACCGATAGCGCTGACCTTGGCGCCCGGGATTAACGTAAGCACACCGTCGAGCATGCCGATACCCGCACGCAAGATAGGCACGACCGTGACCTTCTTCCCAGCGATCTTCTCAACATCCATGGGCCCGCACCATCCTTCGATCGTGAGCGGCTCCATCGGCAAGTCCTTGGACGCTTCATAGGTGAGCAAGGCTGCGATTTCCTGAGACATCTCCCGGAAATTCTTCGTGCTCAAGTCGGCCTTGCGCATCAAGCCTAACTTATGCTGGATAAGAGGATGGCGGATTTCGTGTACTGGCATTTATAGGGTTCCTGCTATTACGGTGGGCACTACGCCCGCATTATGCCCCGAGATCTTCTACCCTTGGCTATCTTTTGAACAAATTGCTCAACGTTTGGCGAGCCACTGCACCACAGTGTCGAGGAACTTGCCGGTGCTTGCCGCTTGCTCGTGATTGACCATAGCCACCAGCACGTAACGACGCCCGCTGGCCCCGAGCACATAGCCCGCCAATGCACGCGAATCGCGCAACGTACCCGTCTTGAGGTGAGCCACGCCCCGAGTCTCATCACTGCGGAGTCGTCTGCGCATGGTGCCATCCACCCCGGATATGGCGAGCGAGGAAATGAACTCCGGCATCAATGGGGAGCGCCATGCAGCGCCGAGCATATCGGCCAGGCCGTGGGCCGTGAGCCGCTCCTGGCGTGACAGGCCGGAACCGTTCTCAAGTACCCAGCCCTGCACGTTCACGCCCTGACCGCGCAGGATGTCGAGTGCAGCCGCCGCACCCGATGCAGGGGTCGCGCCGGCTGAACGAAGCTCCGCCCCGAGAGACAGCAACAGCATCCGCGCCATTACGTTATTGCTTTGTTTATTGACAAGACGGATGGTGTCGGCCAGTGGCTCTGAGTCATGCCAGGCGAGTAAGCGAGCGCTGGACGGCACAACGCCTTCGCGCATACCCCGTCCCAGCGTACCGCCCAGCTCCTTCCAAAGCATGCGGAACAACGATTCAAAGTGTCGCTGAGGAGGGAGGGCCAATCGATATAGAGAAAATTCACCGCATGAGCCGGCCACTGTGCCTTGCACTTCGATTACCGTATCACGCTCCAGCCGCCGCAATTGCGTCCTGACATTCGGGGCCCCCGGACAGCGTGCATTGCTCCATTCGACTTCACCCTGGACCCGTATGCCCTGCATGGGCGGATCGACGATCGGGATCCATTTGCGCGCTTGGAAATCAGGCATGAACACCAGCCGGACGGTGCCCAAGCCGACCATCATCGCATCCGGGCTGGCATTGTAGGGACGATCCGCCGCGCCATCGAAGGCACCGGGATCAATCGCAACATTACCGAATAGGCTGCGGTCCACCACCACTTCGGTGATATTCTTCACCCCGCGTAAGCGCAGTTCACGCAACAGCGACCAGAACTCGTGCATCGTGAGGAATGGGTCACCGGCCGCTCGTAGATAGAGAGGCCCGCTCAAAGTGCCTTCGGCATCGATTTGTGCGTCGGCACGGCTGTAGAACGCCGTCCGCCAGCTGTATTCAGGGCCCAAGCCGGACAATGCTGCCCACGTCGTGACCATCTTCATGACTGAGGCAGGATTGCGCGGCGTGGCGGCGTTGATGGCCGCCAGCTGCGGCCCGTCGAGCTCGTGCACCACCAATGAGAGCGTGGACTCCGGTAACTTGGTGGCGCGCCAGGCCTGCTGAACCTCCGGCGGCAAGGCTTGCACCGACTGTGCAACAGGCAACGCCTGCGCGGCGACCTGTTGTGATGTTGGAATACCGCCAACCAGACAGCCGGCAAACAGTGCTAACACCGCCCACCGTCGTACGCGGGACCCGGTCTTTGAAGCTAGAGGAAGAAACACCTTCGGCATGGATGCAAAAACCACAATTGCGCGCGAAAGACCTCAGCATAACCGCTGCACGCCTGGAATGTGGGCTTCTTATCAGGTCATGCAAATGGCAAAGCCGCTAAAATGGTGATGTCTGTCATCTATTTCCAGGCCCCTTACAAGGGGCCTGGCTCTTTGCACGTGAACCCCGACCTCCAGCTCTCCCAGTTCGATTACGAACTGCCTGCCGATCTCATCGCTCAGGCCCCTACAGCAAGCCGCGGCGGCAGTCGTCTGTTGCACCTGGACGGCTCAGGCGAGCTGCACGACAGGCAGTTCGCTGATCTGCCCACGCTGCTAGGCGGCGGGGACTTGCTGGTGTTCAACAACACCAAAGTGATCAAAGCGCGGCTGCGGGGCAACAAGGAAAGTGGCGGGCGCGTGGAGGTTCTGGTCGAGCGCATCACGGCAGCGCATACCGCTTTGGCACACATCAAAGCCAGCAAGGCGCCGCGCGCGGGCACCCGCCTGTGGCTGGCCGATGCCTTCTACGCCACAGTGACCGGCCGTGAGGGCGAGCTCTTTGCTCTTGAGTTCGCCGAGCCCGTTCTATCGTTACTAGAAAGTTACGGAAGCACGCCGTTGCCGCCCTACATCAGTCATGCCGCAAACGAAGACGACGACATTCGATACCAGACTGTCTATGCCCAGGAGCCGGGAGCCGTAGCCGCCCCCACTGCGGGCCTGCATTTCGACGAGGACATGCTGGCACGGCTGGCAGAGCTGGGTATAGAAACTGCGTTCGTCACTCTGCATGTAGGGGCCGGTACCTTCCAACCGGTGCGGGTACAAAGATTGGCAGACCATGTCATGCACGCCGAGCGCTTTCACGTGAGTGCCGACACACTCGCCGCTATACGTCGCACCCGCGAAGCAGGCGGCCGTATCATTGCCGTGGGCACCACCAGCGTAAGGGCACTGGAATCTGCCGCGGCACAGGTGCAGCAAGCAGAGTCCGATGCAGACATCCAGGGCGACACGCGCCTTTTCATCACGCCGGGCTACGAGTTCCAGCTGATCGATGCCTTGCTGACTAACTTCCACTTGCCACAATCGACATTACTTATGCTTGTGTCCGCGCTGGCCGGCATGGAACCCATCCGCCGCGCGTATGCGCATGCTGTTCAATCTCGGTATCGCTTTTTCAGCTACGGCGATGCCATGTTCATTGAGTCTCCCAACCGCACATGACCCGTCTTCAATTTCAGTTGCTGGCCACTGACGGCGACGCCCGCCGTGGCCAGGTCCAGCTCAATCATGGGGTGGTGCAGACCCCAATCTTCATGCCGGTCGGCACCTATGGCAGCGTCAAGGCCATGCTGCCGCACGAGCTCGACGAAATCGGCGCTCAGATCGTGCTGGGCAACACATTCCATCTCTGGCTGCGCCCGGGTACTGACATCATGCGTAAGCATGGCGGCCTGCATGGTTTCATGGGCTGGAATAAACCAATTCTGACGGATTCGGGTGGCTTTCAGGTGTTCAGCCTAACCAGCCTGCGCAAAATCACCGAGGAAGGTGTGCGTTTCGCCTCACCCATAGACGGCACCCGCCTTTTTCTGACGCCGGAAGAGTCCATGCGTATCCAGCATGCTCTTAATTCGGACATCAGCATGGTGTTTGACGAGTGCACCCCCTATGAGATTAATGGTGCGCCCGCAACGGTGGAAGAAGCCGCTACCTCAATGCGTATGTCGCTACGCTGGGCGCGCCGCTCACGCGATGAGTTCGAACGCCTGGAAAACCCGAACGCCCTCTTCGGCATCGTGCAGGGAGGCATGTACGAGCATTTGCGCGACGAGTCACTGGCCGGCCTGCTGGACATCGGTTTCGAAGGCTACGCAATTGGCGGGCTGTCCGTGGGCGAGCCCAAGGAAGACATGCTGCGCATTCTGGCTCATGTCACCCCACGCTTGCCGATTCATGCGCCGCGCTACCTCATGGGCGTCGGCACGCCGGAAGACTTGGTGGAGGGCGTCAGCCGAGGTGTCGACATGTTCGATTGCGTCATGCCCACGCGCAACGCACGGAACGGCTGGTTATTTACCCGTTACGGTGATGTCAAGATTCGCAACGCTCGCCACCGCGACGACACACGGCCCCTGGACTCCAGCTGCGAATGTCACACCTGCCGGCATTTTTCACGCGCTTATCTGCATCATCTGCAACGCGCCAACGAAATCACCGGCGCGCGCCTCAACACCCTGCACAACCTGCATTTCTACCTGAAAATCATGGCGGAAATGCGCGAAGCCATCGCAGAAGGACGCTTCCAAGCCTGGCGTGAAGGCTTCGCCAGAGACAGAGCCCGCGGCACCGATTAAACGGGTAAATAAACTGGGGTCAGACCCCGGTTTTGGTATCTGCCCACTTGGGCGGGCTTATCGCTACAATAAAGAGTTAAATCCGAAAAATCACAGGAGCACCTGATGTTCACCGATACCCTGCCACTTGTCATCGCCCAGGCCGCACCGGGCGAAGGGAATGCGCTGATGGGCATGCTGCCCATCATCTTGATGTTCGTCATTCTCTACTTCCTGATGATCCGCCCTCAGATGAAGCGTCAGAAGGAACACCGCAAGCTGGTGGAAGGCCTGGCCAAGGGTGACGAAGTCATCACGCAGGGCGGTCTCCTCGGCCGTATCACCAAGGTCAGCGATAACTACATCACGATGGAAGTCGCCAGCCTGGCCGACAAGCCGGTGGAAACCATCGTGCAGCGCAATGCCGTTACGTCGGTGCTGCCCAAGGGCACAATGAAATCTCTCTGAGATTCCCCCTTCCCGCCCCCGGGGCTCCACCCGGGGTGCTCAAGTCCTTCCGCCTGCTGACCGAGAATGAACCGTTATCCCCTCTGGAAGTACCTCACCGTAGTGGTGGCGCTGATCGTCGGGCTGCTCTACACCCTTCCCAACTTCTTTGGTGAATCGCCCGCGGTGCAAATTGCCCCGGCCAAATCCACGGTGAGGGTGGATGTTTCCATGCTGAACCAGGTGGAAGGGCTGCTGCGCGATCACGGCATCGAAACCACCGGCTCATTTTTTGAGCAGAATGGTCCTACCGGCACGGTGCGGGTACGTTTCGATACGACCGACGTGCAGCTACGCGCGAAGGACCTCATCGAACGCACGCTTAACCCGAATCCGGAAGACCCGTCCTACACGGTCGCCCTCAATCTGCTGTCGGCTTCGCCTGCATGGCTGACCGCCATTGGCGCCAACCCCATGTACCTGGGACTGGACCTTCGCGGCGGTGTGCATTTCCTGCTTCAGGTTGACATGCGAGGCGCGCTCACGGGTCGCTATGACACACTCGCCAATGATGTGCGCGCAGTATTGCGCGACGCCCGCGTACCGCTCGCTGGAGTAGAGCGCAGCGACCTGTCAGTGCTTGCCTCCTTTAACACCCCCGAAGAGCGCGATGCCGCCACTTCCGAGCTGCGCCGCGCCATGCCCGACCTTACATTCAGTGCCGGCGGCCAGTCGGGCGGACTGCATACATTGCGAGGCGAGCTTACCGAACAGGCCGTTACGGCGGTACAGACCAATGCACTGCGTCAGAACATCACCACGCTGCACAACCGCATTAACGAACTGGGCGTCGCCGAACCCATCATCCAGCAACAAGGTTCGGACCGCATAATTGTCCAGCTTCCCGGTGTCCAGGACGTCGCCAAGGCCAAGGAAATCCTGGGGCGCACGGCAACACTGGAAATTCGCATGGTCGAGGAATCGTCCTCCGCCATTGCCGCACTGAACGCCGGCACCGTGCCCTTCGGCCTGGAACGCTTTGAGGACACTGACGGGCGCCCACTTCTGCTGCGGCGGCAAGTGATACTTACCGGCGAGAATCTGCAGGACGCCCAGCCAGGCCGCGACCAGCAGACCCAGCAACCGACGGTAAACCTGAGTCTCGATGCCAAAGGCGCTCGCATCTTCCGCGATGTAACCCGCGACAACATCGGCCGGCGCATGGCCATCGTGCTGTTTGAACAGGGCAAGGGGCAGGTCGTTACCGCCCCGGTCATTCGCAGCGAAATTCCCGGCGGCCAGGTACAGATCTCCGGCAGCATGAACGCTCAGGAAGCGGCCGACATTGCTCTGCTGCTGCGCGCCGGTTCGCTGGCAGCACCTATGGAGATCATCGAAGAACGTACTATCGGGCCGAGCCTGGGTGCTGAAAACATCAAGATGGGCTTCGATTCCACCTTGTACGGCTTCATCGCCATCGCCATCTTCATGGTGCTGTACTACAACCTGTTCGGCGTGTTCTCCACGTTGGGCCTGCTGTTCAACGTGCTGCTGCTGCTCGCAACTCTGTCCATGCTGCAAGCTACGCTGACCTTACCGGGCATTGCCGCTATCGCCCTCACTCTGGGTATGGCCATTGACGCCAACGTACTGATCAACGAGCGTATACGCGAAGAATTACGTGCCGGGCATTCGCCGCAACAGGCCATCAACCTGGGCTTTGAACGGGCATGGGGCACGATTCTCGACTCGAACCTCACCACCCTCATCGTGGGTGTGGCGCTATTGGCATTCGGTACCGGTCCGGTACGGGGCTTTGCCGTCGTTCACTGTATAGGGATCCTGACCTCGATGTTCTCCTCCATCGTCGGCGTCAGGGCGCTGGTTAACCTCTGGTACGGCTCGCGGCGCAAGCTGCAGAAAATCTCCATCGGCCAGGTCTGGAAACCCAAGGATTGATCCGGGGCGGCGCCAGCGCGCCGCCTAATCAAAAGGTAAGAACGAAACATGGAATTCTTCCGCATCCGCCGCACCATCCCTTTCATGCGCCATGCCTTGGTGCTGAACGCGATCAGTATCATTTTCTTCGTACTGGCGGTGTTTTTCATCGTCACCCGTGGTTTTCACCTGTCCATCGAATTTACTGGCGGCACGGTCATTGAGGTCCACTACCCGCAACCGGCACAACTCGACGAAGTCCGCAGCACTGTGGCGGAACTCGGCTATACCGATTTCCAGGTGCAGAATTTCGGTACCTCGCGCGATGTCATGATCCGGCTGCCCGTCCGTGAAGGCGAAACCTCTGCCATGCAGAGTGAATCCGTAATGGGCGCCTTGCAAGCCAGTGTTCCCGATGCCGAGCTGCGCCGCGTGGAGTTCGTCGGCCCACAAGTCGGTCGTGAACTCGTCGAAAACGGCCTGATGGCTTTGCTGGTCACCGTCATCGGCATCATGATTTACCTCGGCTTCCGCTTCGAATGGAAGTTCGCTATTGCCGGGGTGGCGGCCAACCTGCACGACGTGGTCATCATTCTGGGCTTTTTCGCCTTTTTCCAGTGGGAGTTTTCGCTATCGGTGCTTGCCGGGGTACTGGCCGTTCTCGGTTATTCAGTGAACGAATCCGTGGTCATCATGGACCGTATCCGCGAAAACTTCCGTAAACAGCGCAAGACAAGTGTGCGCGAAGTCATCGACAGCGCGATCACCCAGACTATGTCGCGAACCATCATCACCCACGGTTCTACCCAGATGATGGTTCTTTCGATGTTTTTCTTTGGCGGCCCCACGCTGCATAACTTCTCGCTGGCGCTCACCATCGGTATCTGGTTCGGCATTTACTCATCCATCTTCGTCGCGTCGTCCATCGCTATGTGGCTCGGCGTTAAACGCGAAGACTTGGTCAAGGCACCCAAGAAGGAAGACCCCAGCGCTGAAATCGTTTAACGCGCTCCAGATCAGCCTAACGCTCGCGTCCGGCGCATCTGTAACAATCGTTTCGGGGGGCGTCGCTCTATAGCACGCCCCCCGGTACAATCTAACTTTCACGTTTACCGCCCGCGGGATAAACACCCGTCACGGCCATCGACATGCAAGAAATTTCAATTAAGCGACCCACGCGCGGCACCCCCGCGCCTGTTTCCACTCCTCCGGCCCCCACAAGCGGGCTGATCCTGCCCGAAGAACCCGAAGACACGTCCAACGGCCACACACCGGCCGACGAACAGAGCGACAACGACGACGCATCGTCCAGCTCACAGCAGGCCTCCAGTATCAGCGCCCCCAATGCGGCACGGTCCGGCAAAAAGGTCTATATCCGCACCTTCGGCTGCCAAATGAACGAATACGATTCCGCCAAGATGGTGGATGTCCTTCGCGAAGCGGAAGGCGCAGAGTTGGTTCAGTCTCCCGAAGAAGCCGACATCATTCTCTTCAACACGTGTTCCGTGCGCGAGAAGGCTCAAGAGAAGGTGTTTTCAGATCTTGGCCGAGCGCGTCTTCTAAAGGAAAGCAAACCCGGTCTGGTCATTGGTGTAGGGGGATGCGTCGCCAGCCAGGAAGGCGAAGCCATTGTCGCCCGGGCGCCTTATGTCGATGTGGTATTCGGCCCCCAAACTCTGCATCGACTGCCGGAACTGATCGCTAAACGGCGCCAATCGGGACATTCGCAGGTCGACATCAGTTTTCCTGAGATTGAGAAGTTCGATGCAATGCCCCCGGCACGCAAGGAAGGCCCCACCGCCTTTGTGTCGATCATGGAAGGCTGCAGCAAATACTGCAGCTTCTGTGTCGTGCCTTACACTCGCGGCCCCGAAGTTTCCCGCCCCTTCGAAGATGTTTTGATCGAGGTCGCCGACCTGGCCGATCAAGGGGTCAAGGAAGTAACGCTACTTGGTCAGAACGTCAACGCCTATCGTGGGCCAGTGGGTGAGAACGGCGAAATTGCCGACTTTGCCATGCTGCTGGAGTACGTGCACGAGATCCCTGGGATCGAACGCATCCGTTACACCACCTCTCACCCCAAGGAAATGACGACCCGCCTGATCGAGGCACACGGCAAACTCCCCAAGCTGGTGCCCTTTTTGCATTTACCGGTGCAGGCGGGCAGCGACCGTGTCCTGGCGGCCATGAAACGGGGCTATACTTCGCTGGAATTCAAGTCCATCGCCCGGCGCCTGAGACAGGCGCGGCCCGATCTCACCCTGTCGTCAGACTTCATCGTTGGTTTTCCCGGTGAAACCGAAGAAGATTTTCAGAAGACGCTGGATCTGATCCGCGACGTCGGATTCGACCAATCTTTTTCCTTCGTCTATTCGCGCCGACCCGGCACCCCTGCGGCAGACTTACCCGACGACACGCCCCAGGAAGTGAAGCTGGAGCGCTTGTATCGCCTTCAAGCCCTGGTAAACGAACAAGCGGCTGCCATCAGTCAGTCGATGGTCGGCTCCGTGCAGCGCATACTGGTGGAAGGTCCTTCACGCAAAGACCCGAACGAATTCGCCGGCCGCACCGAAAACAACCGCATCGTGAATTTCCAGGGCCATTCCCGGTTGGCAGGTCAGATGGTCGATGTTCTGATCACTCAAACCATGACCAACTCTCTGCGCGGGCGACTGGTCATGGCAGATGAACCGGTCACCGGCCCCCATCACGAGGACCATGCATGAATGCACAGGCACGCAATGGCAAGTCCGCAGCAGTGCGACTGGAAGGAGGAAACACCCAACTGGCCAACCTCTGCGGCCCACTGGACGAAAATCTGCGCCAAATTGCCGATGGCTGGAACGTGAAGCTGAGCCGGCGCGGCGGCCATGTGACACTCACCGGCGAGAACGCAACGGCCGCCGCAAAGGCGCTGGAATGGTTTCATGAACGCGCGCTGAAAGGCCCCCTGTCTATTGACGACGTCCAGCTTGGCCTGGTGGAGCTGGGGGCGGGGCGGCTACCGACAGAAGACGCAGATACCCCTGCAACAGGCGAAGCACCACTTGGCGAGCTTCCTCCCGTTGACGACATGAGTCTGAGCCTGCGCACCCGTCGCAGCGACCTGCGTCCGCGCACACCACGCCAGCGTGATTACCTGAACCAGATTCTCAAGCACGACATCACCTTCGGTATTGGCCCGGCGGGCACGGGCAAAACCTGGCTGGCGGTGGCGTGTGCCATCGACGCACTGGAACGGGAAAGCGTCCAGCGCTTAATCCTCACGCGCCCTGCCGTCGAGGCGGGTGAACGGCTCGGTTTCTTGCCGGGCGACCTGGTGCAGAAGGTAGACCCTTATCTGCGACCGCTTTACGATGCGCTCTATGATCTTATGGGCTTCGACAAGGTGCAGCGTCTTTTTGAGAAACAGACTATAGAAATTGCACCCCTTGCCTACATGCGCGGGCGGACGCTGAACCATTCCTTCGTCATTCTGGACGAAGCTCAGAACACCACGCCCGAACAAATGAAAATGTTCCTCACTCGCATCGGCTTCGGCAGCAAGGCGGTGATCAACGGCGACCCCTCGCAGATTGACCTCCCCAAGGGTCAACGCAGCGGGCTGGCGCATGCAGTCGAGGTGCTGGAAGACGTACAGGGCATCGCCACCACCCGCTTTACCAGCCGCGATGTCGTCCGGCACCCCCTAGTAGCGCGCATTGTCGAAGCCTATGAGAAGGCCGGCGACCATGTCTCCTGAGAACAGCCCCGAACCATTGCCCGGCACAACGACCGATATCAAATTGGCGCTGTCTGTGCAGTACGCTACGGATGCGCCACAGCTGCCCCGCTGGCGGTTGCGGCGTTGGGCCCAGCGAGCCTTACAGGCGGCGGCTACGGAAGAAGCGGCCGTGCTGGAGTCGCCGCGCTTTCGTCGCGCCGAATTAACACTGAGACTGGTCGATACTGAAGAAGGCCGCAGCCTAAACCACGATTACCGGCAACGCGACTATGCCACCAACGTGCTGACCTTCGAGTATGGCATTGATCCCGAAGGCACGGTCAGTGGTGACATCGTGCTGTGTGTGCCGGTCTTGCACCAGGAAGCCGCCGACCAGGGCAAGCCGCTGCTGTCTCATGCCGCCCATCTCACCGTACACGGTGTACTGCATGCCCTGGGCTACGATCACCTCGACGAAGAGGACGCCCGCCAGATGGAGGCACTGGAAACCCGCATCCTTGCCGGCATGGGTATTCCAGACCCATATCAATAGCAATATTTCCCGTTTTCGGTGCTCTTTTCCTCCTTCCAGCCGGAGGGCAAACCGACGGGTTTTGAGTTATCCTAAAAACTTCCTTAAACACGTCCCCTGGACAATGTCAGACCCTAATTCACCCGACCCTGAACCCCGACAACCCAAGACGGCCTCCAAATCCCTTTTTGCCCGCGTCACCGCCTTCATGCGGCCTCTAGAGCCCGAAGACCGCGATGATGTCCGGGAATTTCTGGACGCCGCACACGAAAAAAAGATTCTCGACAGCGAAGCCTACACCATGCTTTCCGGCGTACTTGATGTCGCCAATCAGACCGTGGCGGACATCATGGTTCCACGCTCCAAAATGGATATGCTGGATATAGGTCGACCCTTGTCAGAAGTCCTTCCCGACATCATCGAAACCGGCCACTCGCGTTTCCCCGTCTACGAAGGCGACCGAGACAATATCGTGGGCATCCTTCTGGCCAAGGACCTGCTGCTGTCCATCACCAACCCTCAGTTGGACCTGCGGCCGCTCGTGCGCCCCGCCGTATTCATCCCCGAAACCAAGCGGCTTAATGTCCTGCTGCGCGAGTTCCGCAGCAGCCGTAATCACCTTGCCATTGTCATTGACGAACACGGCGGCACGGCCGGGCTCGTGACTATGGAAGACGTACTGGAACAGATCGTCGGCGAGATCGAAGACGAATACGACGAGGACGCCGAGAAAACCATCTTCCAGACCGGCAGCAACAGCTGGCGGGCCATGGGTATCACGGAGATCGAAGTCTTCAATAAGACTTTTGAAACGGACCTGCCCGATGACGACTACGACACCGTAGGCGGATGGTTAGCAGCGGAACTGGGGCGCATTCCGCGCCGGGGCGACAGCCTCAGCCATGCCGGCCTGAACATTACCGTAGTCGGTGCCGACGCGCGCCGTGCGCTATGGCTGCACATTCAGCGCGAAGACAGCTTCACGGCTGCCGAGACACCTGCAAATACTTAACGCCATGGTCGAACCGAACTGTTGGCGTCCCTGGCGCCGGCTCCTGAAACTGTGACACTTCGCACCTACCTGCACAGTCCAAGCGCACTGCGCCACGCCCTGCTTCTCATCGTAGGAGCACTGCATTCCCTGGCTTTTGCGCCCTACCCTCTACCTGCGTGGGCACTGCCCTACGTACAGATCGCAGCGCTGGCCTTTCTGACGCGACACACTCTGCAAGCAGAGGCTGGACGTACGGTGGCTCTGAATGCGCTGTTGTTCGGCTTCGGTCAGTTTTCCGTCGGCCTGTACTGGGTCACCATCAGCATGCACCAGTTTGGTGGCATGCCGCTGGTCATGGCCATCGCAGCGCTTCTGATCTTTGCCCTAGTGCTGTCGCTTTACGGAGTGTTGGCCTGCCTTGTCGCCTGGCGTTTGATGCACGGGCGCATCGAGCCGCGTGCAACTGCCGTAATACTGGGTTCAGCGGTATGGGCGTCGTGCTGGACGCTGGGCGAATGGCTGCGCGGCACGCTATTTACCGGCTTCCCGTGGCTGAACGTCGGCTACGCACATGTAGAAGGCGTTCTGGCGCCCTGGGCACCGCTGGTAGGGGTGTACGGTGTCGCATGGCTGGCAGCATTCGCGTCCGCCGCTGTCGCGCTCATGTTAATGACTCGCAATAGCGGCAAGGACATGCAGGGGTCTGCCGCGGCGGGGCTGAGCCTGTTAACCGGCGTCGCCGGTCTCGCCTTGTCGTATATCACCTGGTCGCACCCCTACGGCGAGCCGGTACTCGTGCGACTGGTTCAAGGCAATATTCCCCAGTCAGAAAAGTTCGATCCCGCCTTGATTGAGCGAGGTATTGCGGATTACATGATGCTTGCCCGGGTTGAACCCAAGCAGCCGGGCCAGGAACCTGCCATCACGGTGTTGCCCGAAACCGTGGTGCCCTTACTACAAGATCGGGTGCATCCCCAAGTCTGGTCGCGCTGGCGCGACATCGCTCGCGAGCGAAGCACGACGCTGCTGATGGGGCTGCCACTGCATGAGCGTGTCGACGGCCGCAGCAGATATACCAACAGCACTATCGCTCTGGATGCCGACACGTCAGTGGACGACATCGTAAACATGCGTGTAGCGCTACGCTATGACAAGGTCCACCTGGTGCCCTTTGGCGAGTTCATCCCTACGGGCTTTCGCTGGTTCGTGAACATGATGGACATTCCCCTGGGCGACTTCGATCGGGGCACACTGGGCCAAGCGCCCATGTCTTTGGCGGGCCAGCGGGTTGCATCGAATATTTGCTACGAAGACGTCTTCGGCGAGGAAATCATTGCCGGCGTCAAGGGTGATGTCGCCGGCGGGGGCGCCAGCATATTGGTGAACGTGAGCAATCTCGCCTGGTTCGGCGACTCTTGGTCGCTGCGTCAGCATTTGCAGATTTCACGCATGCGAGCGCTCGAGACGGCGCGCCCTATGCTGCGCGCCACCAACACGGGCATGACGGCCGCCATAGATCCCGACGGCAGTGTGCGCGCGGTGCTACAGCCCCACGTAAAGGGCGTACTTGATGTCGAAGTCCAAGGTAGGGCGGGCCTCACTCCTTATGTTCAGTGGTCTAACCTGCCCGTCCTGCTCTGGTGCGTGCTGCTAATCGCCGTGGCGATATGGCCCTCGCGCAGCAAGTCCTCGAAAGTATCGGCATCCACGGGCGGCGAGAACAAATAACCCTGGGCGAAATCGCAACCCGCGGCCGCCAGCAAATCGCGCTGGTTATCGGTTTCCACTCCTTCCGCCACGACTTTCAAGCCTAGCCGGTGTGCCATGCCTATCATGGCTTCGCAGAGCACCAGATCGTCGGAACCCCGACCCAGATTGCGCACGAAACTCTGGTCGATCTTTATGTAATCGATGTCAAAACGTTTGAGGTAAGACATAGAGGAATAACCGGTGCCGAAGTCATCGAGCGCGATCTGGACACCGGCATCCCGAAACGAAATCAGCTTACTGGAGACATTGGAATCCACGTCCATCAGTAAACGCTCTGTGATTTCGACCACGAGTTGGTCGCCCTCCATACCAAGGCCCGAGAGATGTTTCAGCCAGGCTTCGGAACACATGTCCTTACCCATGAACTGCACTGGCGAAACATTGATACTTGCCTGCAAATGAGGATGCCGCCTGCGCCACTTTGCCGTCTGGCGGGTGGCTTCTTGAAATACCCATTCTCCGATGTTGTTGATAAAGCCGGAGTCTTCAGCAAAGGGGACAAATTCGCCGGGGCTCACCATGCCCTTGCGCGGGTGCTCCCAACGCAGCAGACATTCCACCTTATCGATCTTGCCCGACGCCAATTCAACGATAGGTTGATACACAAGCTGGAACTGCTTATCGCGCATAGCCAGGACAAGATCCTGGGCCATTTCGCGCCGCATCTGCACATGCTCCTGCATCGAGGGGTGGAATCGCGCCACTTGGTGCTTTCCCTGGGCCTTGGCGGCATACATGGCCAGGTCCGCATTCTGCATAAGGTCCTTCGCCGACTGACCATCAGCGGGATAAAAAGTGATACCCATGCTCGCGGTGATCTGCGCCTGCTCACCCTCCAGGAAAAAGGGCTCCATCAGGCGATCCATCACCAGCTCGCAAATCCC
The DNA here is from genome assembly GCA_029265795.1 of Alcaligenaceae bacterium. Classification (GTDB taxonomy): domain Bacteria; phylum Pseudomonadota; class Gammaproteobacteria; order Burkholderiales; family Burkholderiaceae_B; genus Yanghanlia. The sequence goes on along the minus strand of JAJUGV010000001.1, from coordinate 2,425 downwards.
GTCTGTGCGCTCAGATTCAGACATCCCGCCCAAAATCAGCATGAATTCGTCCCCGCCCAGCCGGGCTACCGTATCGGTAGAACGCACGCAGGCCTGCAGGCGCTTCCCGACTTCTGCCAGCAATCGATCACCGAACCCATGCCCGAGTGTGTCATTGACTTCCTTAAAGTCATCCAGATCGAGATACACCAGGGCCATCGGCTTTCCAGTGGTATCGCTACGTTCCATTTCTTTCTCCAGGCGGTCATGGAACAGCTGTCGGTTGGGCAAGTCGGTCAGGTGGTCATAATTAGCCTGACGCCAGATGAACGCATTAGCTTCTTTCTGCTTGGTGATGTCGGAAAATAGCCCGATGCGGTAACGCGGCTGCCCGTCGTCGTCGTAGCAGGTACTAATCTTGAGGCGTTCTGCGTAGATTTCCCCATTCTTGCGCCGGTTCCAGATGTCGCCTTCCCACGAGCCTGTGGCGCGTAACGCCTCCCACATTGCGTGGTAGAAAGACGGTCCGTGGCGCCCCGAACTCAAAATGCTTAATTTTTTGCCCAGCACTTCCTCTAATTGATATCCGGTGATACGAGTGAAAGCTGGGTTGACATTGATTAGCTTGCCGTCCGGATCAGTCACCACCATCGCTTCACTGCTATGGCGATACACCAACATCGCCAGCCTGGCTTGCGCCTCGCTGTCCTTACGACGCGTGATATCCAGCGCAATACCTATCGTGACAAGCTCGTCGTCCAGCGTCATCAGCGAGCCGAAGATCTCTACTTCGAGCAGTGTGCCGTCCTTGCGTCGGCCCTTCTTCTCAACCCACAAGCCCGGCACATCGCCCAACAGCCGCTGCCGTGCCCCCACCGAATCCTGGTTGTCAGCGGTGTCGGGGAAAATAAGCGTAGAAGGCACGGTGTCGACCATTTCCTTGCGGCTATAGCCGAACATGTCCGCCATCTTGGCATTCACATACAGAAAACGCCCCCGTTGTGCGATATAGACGCCCACCATAGAGTTCTCAGCAATACCGCGGAACATGTTTTCGGCGCGCACCAAATCTTGCCGATCTTTCTCGATACGTTCTACAAGTGAACCGATGCGTCGGGCTGACTCGTTGAACACCTTCGCAAGGTGACCAATTTCGTCATTTGTCGACACCTGAAATCGAGTGTGATAGTTGCCCGCTGCAAGCTCCATACAGTGCGTGGAGAGGTCGCGCAATGGAACCACAATCTGGCGTCGCACCGCCATGAACGCAAGCAAAATTAGTAGAACATCCACCGCCACCAGTGCATACATGCGCTGGACCGTACGCGCCTGCTCTGCCTGCACGTCGGCTACGATACCGTTCATCAGCGCTTCGGCGCGCTGCAGCAAACTCGCCGACTGGCCGGTCATGTTATCCAGCAGCGAAGTGAAGTTGCTACCTGGGCTCAACCACGCAGGCGGCAACGATACGGAAGACGCCTCGGAAACATCTATTTCGCGTAGCAGCCTTTCTACAGAATCCTGGTAAACCGCCCATTGTTCGTGAACGGCGCTTAACCTGGCAGCATGCAGATCTGAAAGACCGTCTACATTGAGCCCGAATACGTAGCCCCCATCAGAGAGCGCCGTCAGGGCACCGTCGAAATCGCCCATCAGCTGCCGGACTTCGGTTTCACCCGCCCCCACACCGTGCGCGTATCCAACCGTCTGGAGGGCAATGCGTTGCCCCAGCATGCGAAGCTTCCCCGCAACGTTAACAGTATCGGCAATGCTGTCGGCCCGGCTCATCATCCGCTCGACCAGCACGATGTTGACGACGGCTATCAGCAGCAAGGCCCCGAACACCACTCCTATCTTTTGCGCAATGCCGAGCCGAGGCAGTCCACCCGCGCGCGCGGGCAGACGTAACATATGGAAATTATTTTCACTCATGGCATCGTGATGATGAGGCAGGTGACTTGACCCTGCATTTGATATTTATCAAATGAGACACGAAAGCCACATTGCTGCCCTCCAGGCGACTTGCACAAAGAAAAATAACAGTGCATAATTCTGTTTCTTCGCTAGGCGCACTTAACAAACAGCGAACAGCCGCCAGGCAATCAGTGCAAATGTGCTAACATCTCGCTTGCACCAAAACCTGGAAAGCCAGAAACTGTTTAGGTGTGAATGGAACGGGGGTATAGCTCAGCTGGGAGAGCGCTTGCATGGCATGCAAGAGGTCAGCGGTTCGATCCCGCTTACCTCCACCACTAACGAAGACACACTTAATTGTGTGTTTGCAAGTTTAAAAATTATGCGTTATAATTTTTAGCTTGTTGTTCCAAGGTCCCCTTCGTCTAGAGGCCTAGGACACCACCCTTTCACGGTGGGTACAGGGGTTCGAATCCCCGAGGGGACGCCAACCTTTTTGTTGGCAACCGCTGCGGAGCGGTAGTTCAGTTGG
>JAJUGV010000085.1 GCA_029265795.1 Alcaligenaceae bacterium | reverse complement strand
CCTGATGAACCAGAGCCACGCCTGCGGCCTCTGCCGCAGCGGCATCGTGGAAGTCAACCTCCTCTCCTGCCATGAACAGCCGCCCTGCGCTCGGACGGACAAAGCCGGAGAGAAGCTTCATCAATGTAGATTTCCCAGCACCGTTCTCGCCTATGATGGCGTGTACTTCGCCGGCATGCACCTCGATGGTGACGTCCGACAGCACTGTGATTTGCCCATAGGCCTTGCTCAGGCCCTGTGCTGCCAACGTCGCTGCGACGGCCCCGCTGGCACCAGTGTCGGTTGACTCGATGAAAGCAGTGGAGGCCGTCATGATGATCACTCGAAGGCTGATATCAGGCGAGCACGTGAACGTGTGATGTGTTCACGCATGGCGGTTTCGGCAGCCTGCGGGTCTCGTGCCCGGAATGCTGCAAGCAAATTTTCATGTTCTTCCAGGGCCTCTTGCGTGACTCGCGTGTGAAACAAGAGCCTGAACAAGTGTAGGTGCACATGCTGGTTGTACAAAGTGGTGCGAATCACCTCGTTGCCGGCAATACGCATGATCTCATCGTGAAAATGCGCGTCGATTCGGGCAAACCTGGAATATCGGCTAGTGCGGTCCACCGGTGTGCCGCCATCAGCCATGTCAGCCGCTATGGCTTCCAGATATTTGAGCGCTTCCGGAGTCATGTTCAGGGCAGCCAGGCGGGCCCCTTCCGGCTCGACCAGCAGACGGAAGTCGAACAGATCTTCAAACTGTTTGCGGTTGAATTGCGGTGCAGCGCTAAAGCCGATCAAATGCGCCTTCTGCACGAGGCGTTCGCGTTCCAGCCGTGATAGTGCTTCCCGCACCGGCGTCTGCGAGACACCGAGTTCACGGGCGAGTACATCAATGGGAATCCGCGCCCCTGGTGGTATGGCGAGTGACATCAGCCGTTCGTAGATGCGTTCGTAAACGCTATCCACAACGCTGATACGACGGGGGGCTGCCTGTTCTGCAGCTTCTCGGTGGACTTCCATTACTTACTGCTGCTCCGGGTTTCGGCTTGACACGGAAAAATAGTGACAAATACCATATCAAATGTCAAATCAAATATCGTATACGATACGATAATGAAAAAACTTTCTGGAGACAAGGATGGAACACTTTGGTGTGCTCAGGGCGCCTCGCGAACTGGTCTTTGGCGCCGGGCAGCGCCATGCTCTGGGCGGAATCGCCCGCAAATTGGGTCGGCGAGCCCTGGTGGTGACCGACCCCCGGTTCGCCGCCGATGCCGATTTCTCCAAAATGGTGGCCGACCTGCAGGCTCATGGCCTGGAAGTGAAGGTGGAAAGCGGAACTCTGCCGGACGTACCAGTCAGCTCCGCCCTGCAAGTGGCCGATTCAGTCCGCTCTTTTAATGCAGATGTCGTCGTCGGCATAGGCGGCGGTTCCTGCCTGGATATGGCCAAATGTCTAGCTTTACTCCTCACCCACGGCAAACGCCCCCAGGACTATTACGGCGAGAACAAAGTTCCGGGCCCCGTCATCCCTGTCATTGCCCTCCCCACCACGGCCGGCACGGGCTCGGAAGTCACCCCGGTGGCAGTTCTTTCAGATGACGAACGTGTGCTCAAAGTTGGCATTTCAAGCCCCTATCTGATCCCCCACGCATCAATCTGCGACCCCGAACTGACCCTCACTTGTCCTCCCGGATTGTCGGCCATCGCCGGGGCCGATGCCTTGACACACGCGATTGAAGCGCTGACCGCCATCAGCCGCGAGCCCACGCCCGAACTCAGCCAGGAAAGAGTATTCGTAGGCAAGAATGCCTTGTCGGACCATTTTGCTCTGAAGGCCATTTCCCTGCTATGGAAAGGGTTGGAAATCTCCTGCACCGATGGCAGTAACCTTGCAGCCCGCTCGCAGGTCATGCAGGGCGCAACCTTCGCCGGCCTGGCCTTCGGCGTTGCCGGTACGGCAGCGGCACATGCGATTCAGTATCCGGTGGGTGCCCAGACGCACACCGCCCATGGAGCCGGTGTTGCCTGCCTCATGCCCTGGGTCATGCGCTGGAATGAACCGGTCATACAGGGCGAACTGCAGTTGATGGCAGGTGCAATGGGCCTTGCTGACAAGTCGCAGGTCATCCCGGCCGTTGCAGACCTTTTTAACCGCATCGGTATTCCCCCCACGCTGGCAGCTCTGGGTCTTACCGAGGCCCGCCTCGACTGGGTCGCCGAACAAGCCTGCGGCATCGAAAGGCTCGTGCTCAACAACCCGCGCCCATTGAAACCCGACACAATGCTCGCCCTTGTGAAGGCCGCCTACTTCGGCGATACCAGCTACCTGCAACAAGAAGAGGAGAAAATCTCATGAAATCGGACGATCTGCCGCCTCAAGCCAGCTACGACACACCAACCCTTCATGCCGGTGGTCTGTATATCGCGGGCCGCTGGGAACCCGGAACGGGAATACCCGTCGCCAACCCGGCCACAGGTGACATACTGGCAGAGGTGGCAGATGCATCGGTGGAGGATGCACTGCGCGCGGTGGACGCCGCAGCAGCAGCCGCCGCGCAATGGCGATCCACGCCTGCGCGACAACGCGCCGAAATTCTTCGACGTTGGTTCCAGCTTATGACGGAACATGCTGAAGAACTGGCACGTCTAATTTCCCTCGAGAACGGAAAAGCGCTGCCTGACGCGCGCGGGGAAGTGTCCCACGCAGCCGAATTCTTCCGGTGGTATGCCGAAGAGGCTGTCAGAATCGCGGGGGAATTCCGTCATTCCCCATCTGGTGCCCACCGCATACTGGTGGACCATGAGCCCATCGGCATCGCGCTGCTGATTACCCCGTGGAATTTCCCCGCAGCAATGGCAACACGAAAGATAGGCCCGGCACTGGCTGCAGGATGCACAGTCATTCTGAAGCCTGCGGCCGAGACACCCCTGACAGCCTTCGCACTGGCCCGCCTGGGTGCAGAGGCAGGTGTGCCTCCTGGGGTGGTGAACGTGATCACTACCTCAAGGCCGGCCGACATCACTAACGCCGTGCTGGCTGACCGAAGGGTACGCAAACTGTCGTTCACCGGGTCAACCTGTGTCGGCAGGCTGCTGCTGGCCGAGGCAGCAAAGAATGTCGTTTCCTGTTCCATGGAACTGGGCGGCAATGCTCCCTTCCTTGTTTTCAACGATGCCGACCTGGACAGCGCACTGGAAGGCGCCATGGTCGCCAAAATGCGCAATGCCGGTGAAGCCTGTACTGCCGCCAATCGTTTCTATGTCCAGTCGGGCATACATGACGCATTCGTTGCCGGCCTGACCCAGCGCATGGCTGCACTCAAGGTCGGGCCTGGTTTGAACTCTGGGGTGCAGGTCGGGCCCATGATCACTTCAGCCGCCGTCGCGAAAATAGACCGGCTTGTGCAGGCGGCGGTCGCACAAGGCGCTCATATCCACACTGGAGGGCAGGCGCTGCCGGGAGCCGGGTATTTTTACCCGCCGACCGTCATTGACAACGTGCCCCGGGACGCAGAAATCGCAAAAGCGGAGATCTTCGGCCCGGTCGCCTGCGTGTACCGGTTTGAATCGGAAGAAGAAGCCATAGTTGCGGCAAACGACACCGAATACGGCCTTGCAGTCTACGTCTACTCCCAGGATCTGGCAAAAGCGATGAGAGTCGGGAAACGCCTCGAATCCGGCATGGTCGCAATCAATCGGGGCCTGATGTCCGACCCCGCCGCACCCTTCGGTGGTGTGAAGCAAAGCGGAATTGGCCGCGAAGGCGGAGTCACGGGCATACTGGAATACCTGGAACCCAAATACTACGCGGTGAGCTTTTAAGTCATGGTCAGAGACCTTTACCGTAACCGCGACTTCATCCCGAACTTTGACGAGATTGCCGCCGAAACAGCCGCTCGCTCCCGTGAATTCGCGGCGAAAGCGAACATCCGTCGCGATGTTGCATATGGTCCGGGAAGGCGCGAACGCCTCGACCTGGTCTTCCCAGCGCAACCCGTGAAAGGCGCACCCCTGCATATATTCTTCCACGGAGGCTATTGGCGTTCCGGCAGCAAGGAAGACCACCTCCTGGTTGCTGCACCGGTGCTGGCGGTGGGAGGGATTGCGGCCATCGTTACTTACGACCTCATGCCCGGCACCAGGCTGGGCACAATCGTCGGCCAAGCCCGCAGCGCCGTGCGTTATCTTGCCGCCATGGCACCCAGCATCGGGGCAGACGCCTCCCGAATGACCGCCAGCGGGCATTCCGCCGGCGGCCACCTGGTCAGCTATCTTGCCGCTATTTCCCCAGAGGAAGAAGAACCCGGCACACTGCCGCCATTGCGCACCCTGCTTTTGGTAAGCGGCCTGTACGATCTCAAAGACATCCCCGGCAGCTTTCTGAAAGACGAAACGCAGATGACTGCAGATGAGGCCAGAGCGTGGACGCCCCTGGCTGCCCGACAATTGCCGGGCCCCAAACGCATCGTCATGGTCAGCGAACACGATACGCCGCCGTTTCACGAGCAGGCCCGCGCCTTTACAGAACTTCTTCAGGAGCAAGGTCTGGAGGCAAGCTTGCGCACCGAAGCCGGCCTCAACCACATGAGCATTGTTCTCGCGCTCGCCGACCCTGAAAGCGCCGCGGGCCAGTGTTTGGCGGAAGTGGTTTCCAGCTGAAGCCGTGCCCCAACCTGGGGCGTTTGCGAGACATCAGGTGCCGGCCCTGCACCATATCGGGGCCATTTCTCGCTCACCTCCGTTTCAAACGGCGTAAACGCTCACATTTCCTGACTCCGAAAATTGGCACGGATTCTGCGTTAAGCCCTGTGTGCTGTCCGTATGGGTCGCGCCTGCCGCCCGACTCTCCCTTCCTTCCCCTTCGGAGTCACCATGAAACGCAGACTGGTCCTCAAGCAGTTGTCCGTCCTGAGCCTTTTGGCCCTTTCCGGCTGGATGCCTCAGGCGTCAGCCGCCGACACCATCAAGGTCGGCATCCTCCATTCCCTCTCAGGCACCATGGCCATCTCGGAAACATCCCTGAAAGACGTCGCGTTGATGACCATAGAAGAAATCAATGCCAGCGGCGGTGTGCTCGGAAAGCAGCTTGAGCCGGTGGTCGTCGACCCGGCATCAAACTGGCCCCTCTTCGCTGAAAAGGCGCGCCAGCTGTTGGCCCAGGATAAAGTCGCCGTCGTATTCGGCGCCTGGACATCGGTATCGCGCAAATCGGTGCTGCCGGTTTTCAAGGAGCTCAACGGGCTACTGTTCTACCCCGTTCAGTATGAAGGAGAAGAGCTTGAACGCAACGTCTTCTACACCGGAGCTGCGCCCAACCAACAGGCCATTCCCGCCGTTGAATACCTGATGAGTGAAGACGGCGGAGGCGCGAAGCGCTTTGTGCTGCTGGGAACCGATTACGTTTATCCGCGCACCACAAACAAGATCCTGCGCGCCTTCCTCCATTCGAAAGGCGTGAAGGACAGCGACATTGACGAGGTCTACACGCCTTTCGGCCACTCCGACTACCAGACGATCGTCGCCAATATCAAACGTTTCTCGACCGGTGGCCCTACTGCCGTGATATCGACGATCAACGGCGATTCCAACGTGCCCTTCTATAAAGAGCTGGGCAACGCGGGTCTGAAGGCGACCGACGTACCCGTGGTGGCTTTCTCGGTCGGCGAAGAGGAATTGCGCGGCGTCGACACCAAACCCCTGGTTGGGCATCTGGCCGCATGGAACTATTTCCAGTCTATCCAGAACCCCGTGAACGCCGCCTTCATCGAAAAATGGAAGGCCTACGCCAAAGCAAAGAACCTACCCAACGCCGACACGGTCGTGACAAACGACCCCATGGAGGCCACCTATATCGGCATCCACATGTGGAAGCAAGCGGTCGAACAGGCCAAGACGACAGACGTTGACGCAGTGATTGACGCCCTGGGTGGCCAAACCTTCGAAGCGCCTAATGGTTTCACTATTCAGATGGACAAGACCAATCACCATCTGCACAAGCCCGTCTATATCGGAGAGATCAACGAAGACGGGCAGTTCAATATTGTTTGGAAGACAGAAGGCCCGATCCGTGCGCAACCCTGGAGCCCGTTTATAGAGGGCAACGAAAGCAAGCAAAACCAGTAATCATACGAGTCCGCCATGGGTTTGACCAAACTATCAACATTGTTGCGCAGGATGGTGCTGGCCCTTGTGCTGATGTTGGCGCCCAATATTCCGCCTGCCTTGGCAGCACAATCCGCCGCGCTCGACATCGCACTGCTGGCTCCCCTGGCGGGCGGCGACACCGAAGCCAAGCTGCGCGTCATCGCGCAGCTTGGCCAAATGCCAGATCAACGTGCGACGCAGATCCTGGAGGCGCTAGGCAGCGGCCGGCTGCGCGGCACATCCAGCGGTGAACTCGTCATCATTAAGGCCGACCAGAGGGTCGTCGACGCCGTGACGGGGGAGGCCCGCCCGCTGCCCGCCGACGCCAACTCGATCATGATCAATAACCGCCTGCGGCGCGCCATTGCGGGCGCACTGGCGGTATCGCAACTGTTCTCTGAACACCCGGGCGAGCGCCTCGCCGCTGCACAGGCCGTTCAACGCGGGTCAGACACGGCCATGCTGCCGGCTGTCGAGCAGGCTCTGGCAACCGAGAAGGATGCCCAGGTCCGCCAGGCACTAGGCGTTGCCCGCGCCGTATTGCAGTTGCAACAAGCCGATCACACCGCGCGTATTAGCGCCATCAAGACGCTGGGCGATTCCGGCGACGGTGCCTTCCGCTCGATACTGCTGAATCTCCTGTCCACCGAAGCCGACGGCCGCTACGCCGAACCCGATGAAGAGGTGCGCGAAGAAGCGGCAGCGGCACTAGCGCGCATTGACAGCCATCTCAAGAAACTCGAATGGTCCGGCAACCTGTTCTACGGCATCAGCCTGGGCAGTGTGCTACTCCTTGCAGCACTGGGCCTTGCCATCACCTTCGGGCTGATGGGGGTGATCAATATGGCGCACGGCGAGCTATTGATGATCGGCGCTTACGTGACCTACCTGACCCAGCTCGCGTTTCGCCAGTACGCATCCGCCTGGAGCGACTGGTACATCGTTGCGGCCTTGCCCTTGGCCTTCCTGGTGTCGGGCGCGGTAGGCATGCTGCTCGAACGCAGCGTGATCCGCTGGCTGTATGGCCGGCCGCTTGAAACCCTCCTCGCCACCTGGGGCGTCAGCCTGATCCTGATACAGGCGGTACGCACACTCTTCGGCGCGCAGAACGTTGAGGTGAGCAATCCCACCTGGATGACCGGCGGGGTCACGGTGATGGGCGGCCTGTCGCTCAGCTACAACCGGATCGCGATCATTGTGTTTGCCTTGCTGGTCGTGTTCTTCGTCTGGCTCTTGCTGAACCATACGCGCCTGGGCCTGTTCATCAGGGCCGTCACGCAGAACCGGCGCATGGCGGATTGTGTGGGCGTTCCAACGGGTCGTATCGACATGCTGGCGTTCGGCCTGGGCTCGGGAATCGCAGGTCTCGGCGGCGTAGCCCTATCGCAACTGAGTAATGTCGGTCCCGACCTGGGTCGTGGCTACATTGTAGACTCATTCATGGTGGTGGTTCTGGGCGGCGTAGGGCAGCTGGCGGGCGCAGTGACCGCTGCGCTGGGCCTGGGCGTTGTCAGCAAATTCATCGAACCCTGGACCGGCGCCGTCATCGCAAAAATCACCATCCTCGTGCTCATCGTCCTGTTCATCCAGAAACGGCCACAAGGCTTGTTCGCACCCCGCGGAAGGAGTGTCGAATGAATCTCACACCGACCCCAACCCGCCCGACCGCGACACGCCCACGCCTCTTCTCGCCAGCGGCATGGCGCGGCATCCTTGTCGTTGTGACGCTGCTGGCTCTGCTGCCGCTGCTCAATCTTGTCTTTCCATCGGGTCATGCGCTGCATGTTTCCTCTTATGCCGTCGTTCTTATCGGCAAGTTCATGTGCTATGCCCTGGCCGCCCTGGCCCTGGATCTCGTGTGGGGTTATGCCGGCATTCTGTCGCTCGGCCACGGGCTGTTCTTCGCGCTGGGCGGCTATGCCCATGGCATGTACCTGATGCGTGCGGGTGAAAGCGGCGGCACCTACCCATGGTTCTGGGCGTTGACCGACCATTTCGCCTACGCCATGCTGCTCGTCGTCCTGGTGCCCGGCGCCCTCGCCTTCGTGTTCGGCTATTTCGCATTCCGCTCGCGCATCAAGGGCGTGTATTTCTCGATCATAACTCAGGCCATGACGTTTGCCGCGATGCTGCTGTTCTTTCGGAACGACACGGGCTTCGGTGGCAACAACGGATTTACCGACTTCAAGCAGATTCTTGGCTTCGATATCACGGCAGCCGGAACCCGGGCCGGTTTGTACTGGATCACGCTGGCCGTTCTGGCCGCCTCGCTGGTCCTCGCCCGCTGGCTCACGCTGTCGAGGTTCGGGCGTGTGTTGACTGCGGTGCGGGACGCCGAAAGCCGATTGCGATTCCTGGGCTATGACCCCTTGGGATACAAGCTTTTCATCTGGACCGTTTCGGCCGTCATGTGCGGTATTGCGGGGGCGTTATACGTGCCCCAGGTCGGAATCATCAACCCCAGCGAGATGTCGACCGAGAACTCCATCGAGATGGCTGTGTGGGTCGCCACCGGCGGTCGTGGAACCCTGATCGGACCACTAGTCGGCGCGGGAATGGTCAACGGCCTGAAGACGTGGTTCACGAGCCAGTTTCCCGACCTCTGGTTGTACGCCCTGGGGCTGATCTTCGTCTTGACCACCCTGTTCCTGCCCCAGGGCATTGTCGGACTGGTCCGCCGGCTGAGGGCCCGACATCTTGAGAATCCCCCATCATGAAACTCGCTCACGCGCACCAACTCCAACGCATGTATGCCGAGATACAGCGACACGAAACCATGACCGTTGCCGATGATGGCAACGACCCATCGTATGGTCGGGTGGCGACGCCCGGCGTGGATGCCAGCCACGGCGTCATTCTTTATCTGGACGACATCACGGTGAGTTTCGACGGATTCAAGGCACTGAACAAGCTCAGCATGGACATCAGCGTAGGCGAACTGCGTTGCATCATCGGGCCGAACGGCGCGGGCAAAACGACCATGATGGACGTCATCACCGGAAAGACGGCGCCGACATCCGGCACAGTGTTCTTCGGCCAGAATATCGACCTTTCAAAGCTCAACGAAACACAGATCGCACAGGAAGGCATCGGTAGGAAGTTCCAGCGGCCCACCGTCTTTGAACATCACACCGTGTTCGACAACCTGGAACTGGCTCTGAAGTCCGACAAGCGTGTCAAACACAATCTCTTCGCGAAATTGACCGGCGAGCAGGCGGATGCCATTGACTCGACACTGGAATTGATCCGGCTGCAACACGATGCGCACCGCCCGGCTGGCATGCTTTCCCACGGGCAGAAACAGTGGCTGGAGATCGGCATGCTTCTGATGCAGGAGCCGCTGCTCCTTTTGCTGGACGAACCCGTCGCCGGCATGACGGACGCCGAGACCGAACGTACCGGTGAACTGCTGAACGAGCTGAAGGGCCGCCATTCGTTGATGGTGGTGGAACACGATATGGATTTCGTCACCAGTATCGCCGGTGAAGGCAAGGTCACGGTGCTGCACGAAGGCTCGGTGCTGGCCGAAGGAACGATGAACCAGGTTCAGTCCGACCCTCGTGTCATCGAAGTCTATCTGGGACGCTGACATGCTCACTGTACAGGCCATCAACCAATACTACGGCGGCAGCCACACCCTACGCAGCGTATCGCTGTCGTTGCAGAAGGGTGAATGCCTCGCCCTGCTCGGACGTAACGGCGTCGGTAAGACCACCCTGTTGAAATGCCTCATGGGGGTGGTGCCCGTCAGGTCGGGCAGCGTCCATTTCAACGGTAAAGACGTCACCCACATGGCACCGCATCAGCGTGCCGCCGCCGGCATGGCATACGTGCCGCAAGGCCGCGATATCTTCGCTCGGCTGACGGTGGAAGAGAACATCCTGATGGGCATGGCTACCAAACCGGCCGCTTCCTCGCGGCGCATCAAAGAGGAAGTCTTCGAGTTGTTCCCTGTTCTGAAAACCATGCTCGCGCGCCGGGGCGGCGACCTTTCGGGCGGGCAGCAGCAACAGCTGGCCATCGCCCGGGCGCTGGTTTCAGAGCCCCAGCTGATCATTCTTGATGAGCCCACCGAAGGCATACAACCCTCGATCATCAAGGACATCGCCCGCGTCATACGATTGCTGCGCGAACGGGGTGACATGGGCATTCTGCTTTGCGAACAGTACTTTGACTTCGCCCGCGAACTTGCGGACCAATTCGTGGTGCTGTCGCGTGGTGAAGTCGTCGCGGCGGGCGACCAGACGCAGATCGGCAGCGACGAAGTGCGCCGGCACTTGTCCGTATAAGCCCATGTCGAACATCTTCGAGCCCTGGAATGCCCAACTGACCCTGGCCTTTACCGCACAGGGTTCCGGGCGCACCGTGCTGGCGCACAACCGGCATGAAGGCCCATTGCTGGTGCAGAAGGCCCTGTACCCCGAAGGGCCGGCCATTTGCCACGCCACGATCCTGCACCCACCCTCTGGCATTGCCGGTGGCGACCACCTTTCCATGGATATCGGGCTGGCCCAAGGCAGCCATGCCGTACTCAGCACCCCCGGCGCCACCCGATGGTACAAGTCGAACGGGCATCCCGCCACGCAGCGGGTCACCCTGCGCCTAGATACCAATGCGCGCCTGGACTGGCTGCCGCAAGAGAACATCTTCTTCGAACATACCGACGCCGCCAGCCACATCTGTATCGACATCCACTCCGGTGCCTGTGCGATCGGGTGGGACATCACACAACTGGGTCGGATCGGTCAGGCTGGCCACTGGAACGAAGGCCGCGTCCTGCTTGACTCGCGCGCGACGCTCGACGGCGACATCATCTGGGTGGAATCCGGCGAGCTGGACGCAAAATGCCCCCTTCGCCGAAGCCACAACGGGCTGGCAGACTTCCCCGTCATGGCGACCCTATGGGCATTCGGCCCCGCACTCAGCGACGAACACATCCACGCGCTCGCTTCCTCTCTACCGTGGACGCAGACCCTGCGAGCCGGCATGACACAACTGCCTCAGAAAGCCGGACAGGGGCTGAGTCTGCTGCGTGTTCTGGGGCTACATGTGCAACACGTCAAGCAACTGCTCATCACTCTTTGGATGGAGTTGCGCCCTTTGGTAATGCGTACGCCCGGCACCGCTTTGCGGCTCTGGAACACCTGACGCCCTGCAAGGAACCCAACATGGATCTTACCCCCCGCGAGAAGGACAAACTGCTGATCTTCACTGCCGCCCTGCTGGCCGAACGACGCAAGGCGCGTGGTCTGAAGCTGAACTACCCCGAAACTGTCGCCCTGATAACGGCCGGAATCATGGAAGGCGCTCGCGACGGACGCAGCGTTTCCGAACTCATGCATTACGGAACCACGCTGCTGACGCGCGACGACGTCATGGAAGGTGTGCCCGAGATGATCCCCGACATCCAGGTGGAGGCCACATTCCCCGACGGCACCAAGCTCGTGACCGTGCATCACCCCGTCGTTTAGCCGCCGCCACCCCATTTCAGTGAATCACCCATTCGGAGTTCCCATGACCTCGCCCATACGACTCGCTACGCGCTGCCGGACATCAGTCGCCGGCTTACTCCTGACACTGGTCAGCGGCAGCGCTTTCGCCCATCCGGGACACTTCCATGACACAGCGGCTAGCATGCTCGCCGCCGGCTGGCTGCACCCGCTTACGGGCGTGGACCATCTTCTTGCCATGTTGGCCGTGGGCATGTGGGCCGCGACAACCCAACCCACATTGTCGCGGGCGCTGTCGACGCCGGTCAGCTTCGCGTGTCTTCTGTTGATCGGTGCACTCGCCGGTATTATCGGGCTTGCGCTGCCTGCCGTGGAGCCCATGATCATGGCGTCACTGCTCGTATTGGGGCTGTTGCTCGCAGCGCAAGTGAGGCTGTCCCGCACTGCGAGCGCAGCCCTCGTAGGCGCCTTTGCGCTCTTCCACGGCCTAGCGCACGGCGCCGAACTGCCGCCGGACGGTAGCGCCACGCTTTTCATTCTAGGGTTCATGCTGAGCACTCTGGTCTTACATGCCGTGGGCCTTACCGCGGGCTTCGCGCTCAAGCGGCGTACCGCGTGGTTTGCCCGTGCGGCGGGCGCTGGCACCGCCGCCTATGGGCTCGTATTGCTGGCCGCCTGATGCCTACGCCTTTTGTGCAGGAGAGACTTCCATGATCCCCGGTGAAATTTTCCCTGAAGACGGTGATATCGAACTGAATGTCGGCCGCGCCACGTGCTGCGTCGATGTCGTGAATACAGGAGATCGGCCGGTGCAGGTGGGCTCGCACTACCATTTCTTCGAAGTGAACACCGCGTTGGAATTCGAGCGACCGAAAACGCGCGGTTTTCGATTGAACATCACCGCAGGAACCGCCGTGCGATTCGAACCCGGGCAGATGCGCACGGTCGAACTCGTGGCACTGGCCGGTGATCGCAGGGTCTTCGGTTTTCATGGCGACGTGATGGGAGCCCT
>JAJUGV010000181.1 GCA_029265795.1 Alcaligenaceae bacterium | reverse complement strand
TTGGCTTTGTACCACCGCAGCGGGTCACGCTTCAGGGCCGCGACAATGTCCGGCAAGGTGTTTTTCAGGTCATGTTGCGGCCACCACCCCAACAGTTCATGCGCGCGCCGGATATCCAATGCGTAATGGGCGTCGGACATCGCCACCATGTAGGGGCGGATAAAAGGTTCTTCGCCCTGGTCCAGCGCGTCGGGCACCGCCGGCTCCAGCTTCGCCTGAGCCCAGGCGCCGGCAGCAGCCACCGCTTTGGGCAGCCGCAGGGTGGGCCAGTCTTCCTGGCCATGGATCAGGTAACCGATTTCGTCCTGCAGCGCATCGTAGCCGAAAGCCTGGGATTCCCCGATGAGCAGGGCCGTTTCGGCGGGCAGCTCGCGGCGCCGCTCAACGGTACGCCGAACCGCGTCCACCATGTCATCGCGGTGCAGCATGGATTGGCCGACCAGCGGCGAAGCGGAGTAGAAGTAACTTTCGAAGTCACGCTCGTAAATGCGCGCAATCTGCTGCGCAAGCGTGGGAACCGCGGTGTATTCGTCATAGACCCCGGCAAAGCGCAGAAAGACATAGGGCATGTCACCGTGCTCTGCCCGTATCGCTTCCTCTGCCGCCAGCTTGGAGCGGGGGTAGACATACAGCGGCCCGTAAGGGGAGTCCTCATTGATGGTCTCGCCCGGCCGCCCGGGCGCGTGCACCAGCATCGTGCTGGCGTACACGAACCGCTCGACTTCAAAGTTACGCAGCCCTTTGAGCAGCCGCCGAGTGCCCTCGACGTTTACGGTTTCATAGAGCGGGTTTTCTTCACCACTGGAGTCAAAATAGGCGATCAGATGGATCACCGCAGCAATCTGCCGCCCGTAGCGGTCGGCGATCTGCTGCAAAGCTTGTTGCACCGACTCGTCGGAAGAGAGGTCCGCTTCCACCATGGGAAACCCGATGCCCTCCTTGGCCTTGCGATCCATGCCGACCACCTGAAAGTCGTCGACGAAAGCACCGGCGATGGACCGGCCCAGGTTGCCCGACGCGCCGGTAATTAGCAGCAGGGGCTTGTTGGTGGCCATTGGGGTCTCCGTGTCGTGCGTTTTGAGGGTACAAGACACGGGGACAGCAAATGGTGTTCCGTGGAATCCGAAACACCATCCGGGTTTTTAGAACTGGTTGAAAGCCTCCAAGGCGCGCGTGGAATAAACATAGGCGGCACCGGCGTTCAAGGCGATTGCTGTGCCAAGCGCCTCGGATAGCTCTGCCTCGGTTGCGCCCGCTTTGCGCGCGGCTGCCGCATGCGACGAAATGCAGCCATCACAGCGCGTGGTGACAGCCACAGCCAGCGCAATCAGCTCACGCGTTTTGGCGTCCAACGCGGTTCCCTGGTTAACCGCTTCATTCAAACCCCGGTAGGCTGTGGCGACACCCGGGTTAGATTCTGCAAACTTGCCGCCGGCCTTGCGTAAATTGGAAAGTGTTTCGGGCCAATTGTTCATTTTCGATCTCCTGTCGTTGGGGGTCACGCGCCCGCCGGTGCCGCCCACAAGTTGGGCACAAACTCGTTTGAGTAACCGGAAACGAATGGTTTGCGTTGCCCGGTGGCAGCGTCGAACACGCTGCGATTAATGCGGCCGATGTTGCCGCCATACAGATGGATGCTGATTGACACCCGGTCGTCGTACACGTTGCTGACCTGATGGATGTCGCCGATGGTGGGCGACACACAGGCCACATCACCCGGCTGCAGGGTCTTGGCCTCGCCGACGGCGCGCAGCAGGCCGTCCTTCCATTCATAAGACTGATCCTGCTCTGCGCCGCGCAGCATGCCGATGACTCCCCATACCGTGTGGTCATGAACGGGAGTTTTCTGGCCGGGGCCCCAGACAAAGCTGACCAGCGAGAAGCGATCCAGCGGATCGCCGTATAGCAGGTACTGCCGATAGAACTGCGGGTGCGGGACCGCCATTTCCTCCGGTAACCAGTCGTCTTTAGCGACCAGCTCGGCAATGATCTGCTGAGCTTCCTGCAGAATTTCCGGCTCCTGCAGCTGATGCTTGTCAACGAGCTGATTCAAGCTCGCCACGGCCTTCAAGAGTTTTTCACTTGCCACGATTTGCCCCATAACTAATCAATCTGGTTTGCCAGAACAGTGTCTACATACGTACCGGCATGGCCGACGTACTCGAAGGGTTCGAGCATGCGGTCAATGTCTGCCTCGGACAGGCTCTGCGAAACCAGTTCGTCCTTCATCAGCGCTTCTTTCAGGTTGCCGCCGCTCTCGAAGACTTGCATGCAGATGCGGTAGACGATGTCATGCGCTTCCTGGCGGCCAAAGCGGTCGCTCATTCCCATCATGACGGCTTCGGACATCAACAGGCCCTTCTGGATGAAGAGGTTTTTTTCCATGTTGTCCGTACGGACGGTCAGGCCGCCGGTGACGAAAGCCATTTTTGTGATGGCCGCGTGGCACATGTGGAAGACACGGCCAATGTATTCACGCTCTACTTGCAGCACGACCTTGTCACGCTCGTGATCGGCCACCATGCCCTCAACCGCCAGGGATACGGTGGAACGCACCAGGCGGTTGATAGCAATCACGCCCTCGCACACGGGCGGGTTGCGCTTATGCGGCATGGTGCTGCTGCCGACCTTGCCTGGAGCGAAGGGTTCTTCCAGTTCGGCGACTTCGGTCTTCTGGAGACTAAAGACTTCATGCGCGATTTTTCCGGCGGTGCCGCTAAGAATGGCCAGCACGCTGATGAGTTCGGCCATGTTGTCGCGAGCGGTGTGCCAGGTGATATTGGGGCACCCAAGGCCCAGCTCTTTAAACAGACGCTGCTGGACTTCGATGCCCTGCTCGCCCAGTGCAGCCAGCGTACCTACCGCGCCGGAGAACTGACCCACCAGCACGCGCTCGCGCATCTGCCGCAAACGCACGATATTTCGGGCAATTTCGTCAGCCCAGACGGCCGCCT
>JAJUGV010000153.1 GCA_029265795.1 Alcaligenaceae bacterium | reverse complement strand
TTCAAGCTTGACGCGGAAAGTTGCGTTAGGGAGGTTTTCCAGCACCTCACCTTGCATCTGGATGACGTCGTCTTTTGCCATTTTCTTCTATCGCATTGGTAGGCCCGCGCCCTTGAAGTTGGCCTTCTTGAGCAAGGAATCATATTGGTGCGACATCATGTAGGCTTGAGCCTGTGACATGAAGTCGATAGTCACCACCACGATGATCAGCAGCGAAGTGCCCCCGAAATAGAACGGCACGTTCCAGCGCATCTGCATGAACTCAGGCAGCAAGCACACGAGCGTGATGTAGATGGCACCGGCCAGAGTGAGGCGCATCAGGATCTTGTCGATATAACGCGCGGTTTGCTCACCCGGACGGATTCCCGGAACGAAGGCACCACTTTTCTTCAGGTTGTCTGCCGTCTCGCGGCTGTTAAACACCAGAGCCGTATAGAAAAAGCAGAAGAAGATGATCAGTGCCGAAAACAGCGTGACGTACAGCGGCTGGTGCGGCGCAAGCGCTGCAGCCAGATCGCTCAACCAGCGCATGTTGGGGTTGGCGGAAAACCAGCTCGTCACGGTTGCAGGCAACAGAATGATCGACGAGGCGAAGATCGGCGGGATCACGCCGGCCATATTCACCTTCAACGGCAGGTGGGACGATTGCCCGCCGTAGATCTTGTTGCCAACCTGACGCTTGGCGTAGTTCACCGTAATCCGACGCTGACCGCGCTCGACGAACACCACCAGATAGGTGACGCCCACAACAAGCACGAGCACGAACAACGCCGACAGCACGGACATGGAATCGGTGCGAACCAGATCCAGCATGCCTCCCAACGCACTGGGCAAGCCAGCCACGATCCCGGCGAAGATGAGAATGGAGATACCATTGCCCATACCCCGCTCGGTGATCTGCTCACCCAGCCACATGAGGAACATCGTGCCGGTTACCAGCGAGACGATAGTGGTAAAGCGGAACAGCAGCCCCGGATCAATCACCAGCCCCGGCTGGGACTCCAGCGCCACCGAGATACCGACGGCCTGTACGAGCGCCAGCAGCACCGTGAAGTAACGCGTGTACTGCGTTATCTTGCGGCGACCGGATTCGCCTTCCTTCTTGATTGCCTCAAGGGTAGGCACAACCGCCGCCATCAACTGCATGATGATAGAGGCGGAAATGTAGGGCATGATGCCCAGCGCCAGTACCGAGAACCGTTCGAGTGCGCCTCCTGAGAACATGTTGAACATGCCCAGAATGCCGCCCTGATTCTGTTGAAACAGGTCGGCCAGCGCATCCGGATTGATTCCTGGTACCGGAATGTGAGTGCCTATGCGATAGACCACCAGGGCGAGAACCAGAAACACGATACGACGCTTGAGGTCGCCGTAACGTGGCCCGGATTTGCTCATTGCCTGTGCTTTAGCCACCGTCGCCCCTCGATTTAAGCCAGCGAACCGCCGGCCGCTTCGATAGCGGCGCGCGCACCGGCCGTAGCCGAGATACCCTTGAGGGTGACCTTGCGCGTGAGTTCGCCGGATTTGATGACCTTGGCATAGCGGACTGCCTGGCCAATGACGCCGGCCTGCTTCAGAACCTGGACGTCGATTTCGTCGACGGGCAGGCGCTCAAGATCGGACAGACGCACTTCGGCGCGCAGATGCTGGGTCGTGGAGGTGAAGCCACGCTTGGGCAGGCGGCGCTGCAGCGGCATTTGACCGCCTTCAAAACCGACCTTGTGGAAACCGCCGGAGCGGGATTTCTGGCCCTTGTGACCACGACCACCAGTCTTGCCCAGACCGGAGCCGATGCCGCGGCCGAGACGACGGCGTTCGCGCTTGGCGCCTTCCGCCGGGCTCAGCGTATTGAGTTGAATTTCAGACATGCTGATTCCTTTAGGCTTCCGAAACGGTAACGAGGTAATCGACCTTGCGGATCATGCCTCGTACCTCGGGCGTGTCTACCAATACACGGCTGCTGTTCAGACGGCGCAGACCCAGACCGCGAACGGTCTCGCGATGGTCTTTTTTAGTGCCGATGACTGAACGCACGAGCGTAACCTTAATTTGCTTCTGTGCCATGACTTACCCCAGGATGTCTTCCACCGACTTGCCACGCTTGGCGGCGATTTCGGAGGGAGTAGAGCAGGCGCGCAGGCCGTTGAGCGTCGCGCGAACCATGTTGTAGGGATTCCGGGAGCCCAGGCTCTTGGCCACGACGTTGCGCACACCCATCACTTCGAAGATAGCGCGCATCGGGCCACCGGCGATCACACCGGTACCTTCGGCTGCAGGAGAAATCAGCACTGTGGAAGCGCCATGCTTACCAACCACTGCATGGTGCAAAGTGCCATTCTTGAGAGGCACCTTGAAGAGACCGCGACGTGCCTGCTCCATGGCCTTCTGAACAGCCACGGGCACTTCACGCGCCTTGCCCTTACCCATGCCGATACGGCCGTCACCGTCACCAACAACGGACAGCGCGGCGAAACTCATGGTGCGACCGCCCTTGACCACTTTGCTGACGCGGTTGACGCCAATCATTTTTTCGCGCAGGCCGTCGTCTTCCCTATCGGCGGCGTGCCTACCTTGTGCTTTAGCCATTTGACGATTCCTTGCTTAGAATTTCAGACCGGCTTCACGCGCGGCCTCGGCCAGCGCCTTGACACGGCCGTGATAACGGAAGCCCGAACGGTCGAAGGCGACCTTCTCGATACCGGCAGCCTTGGCCTTTTCGGCGACACGCTTGCCAATCAGGCTGGCAGCGGCGACGTTGGCGCCAGCACCCTTCTTGCCAGCGAGTTCCTGGCGCACTTCGGGCTCCAGCGTGGAAGCGCTGAGGAGCACACGATCGCCTTCCGGCGAGATAATGCTTGCGTAGATGTGCGTATTCGAGCGGTGAACCGAAAGGCGATGTACGCGCAGTTCGGAGATCTTCCGACGAGTCGCTGTAGCACGACGCAAACGGGATTGTTTCTTGTCCATAATTCGTCCTTGCCTGCGCGCTTACTTCTTCTTGGTCTCTTTGAGGATGACCTGCTCGTCCGCGTAACGCACACCTTTACCCTTGTAGGGCTCGGGCTTGCGATATGCACGGATCTTAGCGGCAACCTCGCCGACAACCTGCTTGTCAGACCCCTTGATGACGATTTCCGTCTGGCTGGGGCATTCAGCCTTCACGCCTTCGGGCAACTTGTGCACGATGTCGTGAGAGAAGCCGAGCTGCAGCTTGAGTGCATCGCCCTGGACCTGAGCGCGGAAACCGACGCCTACCAGGTTGAGACGACGCTCAAAGCCACTGCTGACACCGATGACCATGTTGTTCACCAGAGAACGCATGGTGCCGGACATGGCCTTGGCCTGACGCGAATCATTGGCAACGGCAAAAGTAAGCTGATTGTCTTCCTGGCGAACGACGACGTCGTCCGACAGTTCTTGGGTAAGCGTGCCCAGTGGGCCCTTTACCACGATCTGGCCTGCGCTGAGGGTAGCTTCTACACCCTTGGGCAGTTCGACGGGATACTTGGCTATACGAGACATTGTATGAATCTCCTTAGGCCACGTAGCACAGTACTTCGCCGCCTACGCCGGTGGCGCGGGCCTTGCGGTCAGTCATGACGCCACGCGGAGTGGACACAATGGCCACACCGAGGCCATTCATGACTTGCGGGATGGCCTTGGCGCCCTTGTAGACGCGCAGACCCGGACGCGAGACGCGGTCGATGCGCTCGATCACGGGACGGCCGGCGTAGTACTTCAGGGTGATTTCGAGTTCCGGCTTGGCCTGCTCGTTATTCACCTTGAAGTCTTCAATGTAGCCTTCGTCCTTCAGCACGGCAGCAATTGCCGCCTTCAGCTTGGAGGAGGGCATGGTAACCGACGTCTTGTTGACTTGCTGCGCGTTGCGCACGCGGGTCAACATGTCGGCGATGGGATCGCTCATGCTCATTTATGTATCTCCTACCAGCTGGCCTTGGTCATGCCGGGGACCTCGCCACGCATAGCCATTTCACGCAGCTTGTGACGGGTCAAACCGAACTTGCTGAAAACACCACGCGGGCGCCCAGTGACCATGCACCGGTTGCGCTGGCGGGTCGGACTGGAGTTACGCGGCAGCTGCTGCAGCGCAAGACGAGCCTCGTAACGCTCTTCGTCAGACTTCGATTGATCGTTGATGATCGCCTTCAGGGCCGCACGCTTGGAAGCGTATTTCTCGGCCAGCTTGGCACGCTTAATATCGCGATTGATGAGGGAAAGTTTTGCCACGTCATCGCCCCTTAGTTGCGGAACGGGAAGTTGAAGGCAGCCAACAGGGCCTTTGCTTCCTCGTCGGTCTTGGCGCTGGTGGTGATACTGATGTTCATACCACGCACAGCGTCGATCTTGTCGTATTCGATTTCGGGAAAGATGATCTGTTCCTTCACACCGATGTTGTAGTTGCCGCGGCCATCAAACGAACGACCCGACACACCACGGAAGTCACGCACACGCGGCAGGGCCACGGAGATGAGGCGGTCAAGGAATTCGTACATACGACGGCCACGCAGCGTTACCATGCAGCCGATTGGGTAGTTGTCGCGAATCTTGAAGCCTGCGATGGACTTCTTGCTCTTGGTGATGACCGGCTTCTGGCCGGCGATCTTGGTCATATCGCCTACAGCATGCTCGATGACCTTGCGATCCGCCACCGCCTCAGATACACCCATGTTCAGGGTGATCTTAGTAATGCGGGGCACTTCCATCACGCTCTTGTAGCCAAATTTGGCCTGCAGGTCAGCCATGACCTTATCGCGGTAAAACTCTTGTAAACGAGCCATGTTTTATCGCCCCTTACGCCTTCGCACCAACGACTTCGCCGTTGCTGCGGAATACACGGACCTTCTTGCCGTCGACAACCTGAATGCCGACACGGTCGCCCTTGCCAGTGGCAGGGTTGAACAAGGCCACGTTGGAAATGTGAATGGGCATAGTCTTGTCGATGATGCCGCCGGGCGTACCCGCCATGGGGTTGCCTTTCACGTGCTTCTTGACGACGTTGATGCCTTCGACCAGTACCTGATCTTCGCCTACGAGGCCCAGCACCGTGCCACGACGCTTTTTGTCGCGGCCGGTCAGAACGATGACTTCGTCGCCTTTACGGATTCTTTGCATTTTGCGCTCCTTACAGCACTTCCGGAGCCAAGGACACGATCTTCATGAACTTCTCGGTACGCAGTTCGCGCGTGACCGGTCCGAAGATACGAGTGCCGATGGGTTCCAGCTTGGCGTTGAGCAATACGGCAGCGTTACCGCCGAACTTGATCAGCGAGCCGTCCTTGCGGCGAACGCCCTTAGCGGTACGAACCACTACTGCGTTGTAGATTTCGCCTTTCTTGACGCGCCCGCGGGGAGCCGCTTCCTTGACAGTCACCTTGATGATGTCACCGATAGCGGCATAACGGCGCTTCGAGCCGCCCAACACCTTGATGCACATGACGGAACGTGCACCCGTGTTGTCGGCCACGTCGAGCGTGGTCTGCATTTGGATCATGATTTTTCCTGTTCCAACTTAGTCGCGATGCGCCACCACCATTGATGACGCCACGCAGCCAGTCTTGGTCCCGTCAGCTTCACCCGCCTGGGCCCAAGAGCCCGGCCCGGATAAAGCCTGGGTTGAAATTTTTGCTAGGCTTACCCAATGAAGATAAGGTTCGCCTGAAGGCAAGAAAGCAATAATAACTTAACGCGTCTGTTATAGCAAGAGCCGTGCGCGGAAATTTGCTCTGGCCGTTGCAAGAGCGAAACGCCGTTTCCGGCACTGCGCTCGAAGCGCGTATTAAGCGTCGACAAAGCCGCCTTCCGGCACGTCGTCTTCTTCGGGGAACGATTCGTCAACCGGCAACAGCACACCGTATTCACGCAACAGAGCAGCCGTGGCCGAATTGGGGACATCGTGCGCGTAGATTTTCACCCCCTGAC